>DATAVF010000139.1:0-12209 GCA_036267835.1 Caulobacteraceae bacterium
GCCGCCCACTCGCCCGCGTCCGTCTCGGCCCCGATCAGCGCCAGCCCGGTCGCGATCGAGACCAATTCGCCGCCGCTTTCCAGCTTGGCCTCGCCGAAGCGGTCGGCGAAGAGCGCCCGCACCGCCGGCACGAACGACGAGCCGCCGGTGAGGAAGACCTTGTCGATCTGCGCCGGCGCGACGCCGGCCTTGGCGATCGCCTCGTCGGCCGCGGCGGCGATGGCGGCCAGTTCGGGCGCGATCCAGGCGTCGAACTCGGCGCGGCGGACCGGCTTTTCGATGGCGACGTCGCCGGCCTCGAAGCGGAAGATCGCCTCGGTCTGACTGGAGAGCGTCTCCTTCAGCCGCGAGACCGCCTGGTAGAGGCGGTAGCCGTGGTTGTGGTCGAGGATCTCGACCAGGCGGGCGATCTTGGCCGGCTCCTGGGCCGAGCGCAGCAGGCCGCGGATGTCGCGCATGTCGCGGGAGGCGCGCAGCAGCGCCAGCTGCTCCCAGCGCGCGAAGGCCGCGTAGTAACGCGCCGGGATCGGGATCACGTGGTCGAAGGCGCGGTAGCTGGTCCCCTTGCCCAGCTCCGGCGAGACCAGGTGGTCGATGATCCGGTAGTCGAAGGCGTCGCCCGCCACCGGCGCGCCGGAGTTGGCCAGCGCCTGCGAGCGCACCTCGCCGCCTTCGCGCCGGAAGCGCACGATCGAGAAGTCGCTGGTGCCGCCGCCGAAGTCCGCCACCATGACGGTGGCGTCGGTGGTGAGCTTACGGGCGAAGAAGAAGGCCGCGGCCACCGGCTCGTAGGCGTAGCGGATGTCGGTGAAGCCCATGCGGCCGAAGGCGGTCTGGTAGCGGGACAGGGCAAGGTCCGGGTCCGGTCGCTGGCCGGCGAAGTTCACCGGCCGGCCGACGATCACCCGCGGCGGCAGGTTCGCCATGTCGGCGCCGGCGTGGTCGGCCAGGCGCAGCAGGAAGGTCGAAAGCAGGTCCTCGAAGCGGAACCAGCGGCCCAGCACATGGGTGTGCACGAAGAGTGGGCTCGCGGCATAGGTCTTGAACGACTGGATGAAGCGCGTTTCCAGCGGCTCCTCGACATAGCTGTCGATCGCCCACGGCCCGGCCTCGACGATGCGCAGCCGCGCGTCATCCGGATCGGCGTGGAACGACAAGGCCGAGCGGAAGGCGACGATGGCCTCATTGTCATGCGGGAAGTTCACCAGCCGGGCTTCGCCGTCCGCGCCTGCCAGGGCGACAACCGTATTGGTGGTGCCGAAGTCGATCCCGATCGCGGCCGTGCGCATGTCCCATCCCCCAACGCCGAATAGGCCGGCGCCCGGATAGAGGGGGGCGCCGGCCTAGCTGAATGTTTCGAAGTAGCGCCTGATCAGCCGGCGGTAGACATCTGTCAACTGCGTGATCTCGGAAACCGGCACACGTTCGTCCACCGCGTGCATGGTGGCGCCGACCAGGCCGAGCTCGACGACCGGGCAAAGCGCGCGGATGAAACGGGCGTCGGAGGTGCCGCCGGTGGTCGAAAGCTCGGGCCGCCGGCCGGCCACCGCCTCCACCGCATCGGCGACTACGTCGACAAATTGGCCGGGGGCGGTGAGGAAGGCCTCGCCGCTGATCGCCACCCGCGCCGACACCTTGCCCTTGAACCCCTCGCCGGCTTTGGCGGCCTCCGCCTCGATCCAGTCGGCCAGCGAGCGGCCGGTGTGGGCGGGGTTGAAGCGGATGTTGAGCCGCGCCTTGGCGGTAGCGGGAATGACGTTGGTGGCCGGGTTGCCGACGTCGATGGTGGTGACCTGCAGGTTGGAAGGCTGGAACTCCGGATAACCCTCGTCGAGCTGGCGGGCCAGCAGGGTCGAGAGCAGGCCCACCAGCACCGGGATCGGGTTGGCCGCGCGGTGCGGGTAGGCCGAGTGCCCCTGCACCCCCTCGACTGTCAGGTAGGCGTTAAGGCTGCCGCGCCGGCCGATCTTGACCATGTCGCCGAAGAGGGCCGACGAGGTCGGCTCGCCGACCACGCAGTGATCCAGCCGCTCGCCCTCGGCGGCCAGCGCCTCGACCACGGCCTTGGTGCCATCCACCGCAACGCCCTCTTCGTCGCCGGTGATCAAGAGCGAGAGCGAGCCCCGCACCTCGCCGGCCGCCAGCGCCCCGGCGGCGGCGGCGATGAAGGCGGCGATGGCGCTCTTCATGTCCGAGGCGCCGCGCCCGATCAGCACCCCGCCGTCGATGCGCGCCTCGAACGGATCGACGCTCCATGCCTCGCGGTCGCCGACCGGCACCACGTCGGTGTGGCCGGCGAAGCAGAGGTTGGGGCCCTGCAGGCCGTGGCGGGCGTAGAGGTTCTCGATCTCGCCGAAGCGCATGCGGCGGCAGGCGAAGCCGAGGGCGGAGAGCTGATCTTCCACCACGGACATCGCGCCGGCGTCGGCGGGGGTGACGGACGGGCGGCGGATCAGCGCCTGGGTGAGGGCGACGGGGTCGATGGCGGTCATGGCGCGGGTTTACGCAAACCGGCGGCCAGGGCCAAGCGACGGACTACCCCCGCGGCTTCCAGCTCCCCTGGCTCAGGTGCTCGTGCACAACGCGCCACTCACCGCGCACGCGCCTCAGCACGCTGGCTCCGCGGCCACGGCCGGAGACCGGCTTCCCGTCCATCGTCCCGGTCCAGTGGAAGCTGAACACGCAGGCCGCGACGTCGTCGGTCTCGGCCAGCCAGATCACGTCGGCGACGTCATAGGTGTCGTCCGCGATGCCGTCGAAGTTGACCTTCATGGCCTCGGCGATCGCGGCCTTGCCGAACATCGCCGAGCCATTGCTCCAGAAATAGACCGCGTCGTCGGCGATCAGCTCCATCGTGGCGGCCAGGTCCTTGGCCTTCATCCGCCGGACCATCTCGCGCTTGGTCTCGGCGGGGGTCATCGGCGGGACCTAGAGCTCCAGCGCGTCCGAGAGCATCGCTTCGGCCATGGCGCAGTGCATGGCGATGCCGCGGCTCATCACCGTTTCGTCGAGCACCATGCGGTTGGAGTGCAGGGCGCAGCAGGTGCGGAAGTCGCCGCCCTCGGGCGCGGCGCCCAGGAAGGCCATCGCGCCCGGGGCCTTGTGCAGCACGTAGGAGAAGTCCTCGGCCCCCATCATCGGGTGGCCCATGCGGATGAAGCCCTCGTCGCCGAAGAGCCGGCGCGCCGTCTTCTCGGTCAGGTCGGTCACCCGGCCGTCGTTGACGGTGACCGGGAAGCCGCGGTCGAAGTTGACCTCCGCCTCGGCCCCGTGGGCCAGGGCGATGTGGGTCGCCACCTGGCGCACGCCCGCCATCGCCGCCTCGCGTGAGCGCTCCGAGAGGGTGCGGATGGTGCCGCGCAGGCGGGCCACCTCGGGGATGATGTTGTCGGTGGTGCCTGCCTCGATCTGGGCGATGGTGATCACCACCGGGTCCGACACGGCCATGCGGCGGGTGACGAAGGCCTGCAGCGCCATGACGATCTCGCAGGCGATCGGGATCGGGTCGAGCGCGTCCTGCGGCATCGAGGCGTGGCCACCCTTGCCCTTCACCTTGATGCGGATCTTGTCGGACGAGGCGAGCAGGGGTCCGGTGCGGCTGGCGATGACGCCGCGCGGCATGTTGGGCGAGATGTGCAGGGCGAAGGCAGCGTCCGGCGTCGGATCGAGGAGGCCGTCCTCGATCATATGCCGCGCGCCGTGCCAGCCCTCCTCGCCCGGCTGGAACATGAACATGACCGAGCCGGAGAGCCGGTCGCGCTGGGCGCAGAGGGCGCGCGCGGCGCCGGCCAGCATGGCGACGTGGGTGTCGTGGCCGCAGGCGTGCATGGCGCCTTCGTGCTGGGAGGTGAAGGACAGCCCGGTGTCCTCGGTCAGCGGCAGGGCGTCCATGTCGCCCCGGAGGAGCACGGTGCGGCCGTTGGCCGGGCCGCGCAGGATGGCGACGATGCCGCTGGTCGAGGGGCCCTCGCGCAGCTCGAGCGGCAGGCCGGCCAGGGCGGCCTTCACCTTGGCGGTGGTCTTGGGCAGGTCGAGGCCCAGTTCCGGCTCGGCGTGGATGGCGCGGCGCAGGTCGATAGCGGCCGGCAGTTCGGCTTCGCCGGCGGCGTTCCAGAGGTCTGAATCGAGCGTCAGGGCGTTCATGGCCGGCCTCATGCGATGGAGTTGCGCGGAAGATGGGCCCGGACGGCGGCGAAAGTCCACCAGCCTTTGCCGGCTGGCGCGCGGGGTCTTATGAGGGGCCATGGCCCGGCCCCGATTTCATCTCGCGTTTCCCGTGCGCAGCCTCGCCGAGGCGCGCGCCTTCTATGGCGACCTGCTGGGTTGCCCGGAGGGCCGCTCGGCGGCCGACTGGGTGGATTTCGACTTCCACGGCCACCAGATCGTCGCCCACCTGGCGCCCGAAGAGGCGGCGGCGGCCACCAGCCTGGTCGACGGCGAGGACGTGCCGGTGCGCCACTTCGGCGTGATCCTGGAGCCCGCCGACTGGCGGGCGCTGGCGGCGCGGCTGCAGGCTTCCGGTGTGAGCTTCATCGTCGAGCCGCAGGTGCGCTTCGCCGGCGGGCCGGGCGAGCAGTCGACGATGTTCCTGCTCGATCCCTCCGGCAACGCCCTGGAGTTCAAGGCCTTCGCCAATGAGGCGATGATCTTCGCGACCTAGTCTCCCCACCTTCCGTCATCGCCGGCCTCGTGCCGGCGACCCAAGACCACGATCCGCGGCATGGCCGTGCCAGAGCACGACCACCCCGACCACGGTGTTCATGGGTAGCCGGGACTTACGCCCGGCTATGACGGACGTGGGTGGTTTCAGGGCGTGAGCCGCCGGAAAGTAGTGGCGCCGGCGCGGGCTTCGATGCGGGCGATGGCGTCGTCCACGGGTTCGATGGCGACGGCCATGTGGTGGCCGTTGGCGTGGATCAGGCGCTCGGCGTCCAGCATCATGCCGATATGGCCGTTCCAGCAGACGAGATCGCCGCGGGCGAGCTCGGCGCGGGTAACGGTGCGGCCGAGGTCCGCCTGCAGGTCGGTGTCGCGAGGGCAGGCCTGGCCGCAGGCATAGAGGGCTTGCTGGACGAGGCCGGAGCAGTCGAGCCCGACGCTGGTGCGGCCGCCCCAAAGGTAGGGCGCGCCGAGGAAACGCTCGGCGACCGCCGCGGGGTCTGGCTCGAAGACGCCGATGGGCGCCAGGTGCTCATGCCAGAACCAGAACCCGTCCTCGTCGCGGGCGAAGTCGCCCTCCTCGGCCTCGATGCGGATGAGGGCGTTGAGGCTGAGCGGGCCGACGGGTCGGGATTTGATCGAGGGCTGCACGAAGGCGAAGGTGCGGATCGCGCGCACCCGGTGGGTCGGCAGGCCGTCCGCCAGCGTGAGGGCGTCGCGGGCCACGTAGCCGACGTAGCCGTCGCGCCGCGCCTGGCCCCAGAGGAAGTCGCCCTGCTCGCCCAGCGCGTCGAAGCGCTCGCCGTAGATGAGTTCGTCCATCCGCTCCGACGCCGGATCCGGCGCGCGGTGCAGGCCGGCGCTGGGGCGAGCCATGCGCATCGGGTGGGGCAGGGTGTAGCGCGGCGCATCGACAACGCCCTCGAGCGCCAGCGCGGCCTGCTCGGGCCGCGCCAGGGTGAAGCGAGGGTCGAGTTCATTCATGCGTAGCGGGCTTTGAGCATCCGGTAGAGGCCGCGGATCGCCTGCGCCTCCGCCCCCGACGGCCAGCCCGCCCGATTGCGCGCGTTCCAGGCGAAGATGTCGAAGTGGGCCCAGGCGCCCTTGGGGGCGAAGCGCTTGAGGAAGAGGGCGGCGGTGATCGAACCGGCCTGGGCCCAGGGGTCGGGATCGTTCTTCATGTCGGCGATGTCGCTGTCGAGCGCGGCGTCGTAGGGCGCCCAGAGCGGCATGCGCCAGACCGGGTCCTCCGCCGCCCTGGCGCCAGCCTCGATCTGGCCGGCCAGCGTGTCGTCGTCCGTATAGAAGGGCGCAATCTCGGGGCCGACGGCGGTGCGCGCGGCGCCGGTGAGGGTGGCGAGGTCGATGGTCAGGTCGGGCTCCAGCTCGGCGGCGCGGGCCAGGGCGTCGGCGAGGATCAGCCGGCCCTCGGCGTCGGTGTTGCCGACTTCGATGGTGAGGCCCTTGCGCGAGTTCAGGATGTCGCCGGGACGCATGGCGTCGCCGGCGATGGCGTTCTCGGCCACCGGCAGCAGGATGGCGAGGCGAATGGGCAGCTTCGCGGCCATGGCCATGCGGCCGAGCGCCAGGGCGTGGGCGGCGCCGCCCATGTCCTTCTTCATGGTGCGCATGCCGGCGGCCGGCTTGATGTCGAGGCCGCCGGTGTCGAAGACCACGCCCTTGCCGACCAGGGCGACCAGCGGCCCGGCCTCGCCCCAGCGGATCTCGATGAAGCGCGGGCCCCGCTCGGGGATGGCGGCGCGGCCGACGGCGTGCACGGCCGGATAGCCGCCCTCGATCAGGTCGTCGCCGACCACCACCTCGATTTTGGCCCCGAACTGTTCGGCGACTTCGCGGGCGATGGTCTCGATCTGCCGCGCGCCCATGTCGGCGGCGGGGGTGTTGATCATGTCGCGAGCCAGGGCGCAGGCGTGGGAGACGGCGCGCAACTCCTCGACGTCGACGCCGGGCGGCGCCACCAGCCGCGCGCCGGGTTCGCCGTGCTTGGCCTTGTAGCGGTCGAAGCGGTAGGCGCCGATGGCGAAGGCCGCCGCGATCTCGCCCGCCGGCGGGCCGCCCTCGCGCGGCTCCAGCGCATAGAAGCCGGGCGCGAGCTTCGAGGGCAGGCCGCGCAGCGCCATGGCGCCGGCGCCTTCGCCGAGGCCGACCAGCACCAGGGCGGCGACCGAATCACCGGCCAGCGCCACGGCCTCGCCGGCGCGCCCCTTGAAGCGGGCGACCTCGGCCTGGGCGCGCAAGGGCGGCGGCAGGGCGGCGACCGCGGCCTCGGCTTCGGCGGCGGTGACCAGGCGGATCGGAGTGGCGGGCCCTTCGGCCTCAGCGACGATGGCGTCGGACATGTCCGCTCCTTGGGAAGTCAAAACCGTCGATCGCCGGATTATGCTTAACGCTTCCTTGAGGCTAGGGCCGCGATCCTGCGGGCGATAGATTCCGCCGAGGCCTTGCCATGTCGTTCAAGCGCGCGTTCGTCGCCGCCGTTTTCGCCCTCGCCGCCGCGCCGGCGCTCGCCGCCGCCGCGACGCCCGCCCCCGTGCAGCCCGCCGCCAACCCGGCGCCGGCCGAGCCCGCGCGCCCGGCGCCGGTCAAGGCGACCCCGGAGATGCGCGCCGAGGCCGAGCGCCTCGAGCCGCTCGGCCGCGCCGCCTTCTGGGCCCGCGAGGTCGATATCGACCCGACCGACTACGACGCCCGCCTCAAGCTCTCCCGGGCGCTGCGGGCGATGGGCAAGTACGAGGAAGCCGCCGCCGCCGCCGACCAGCTGCTGGTGATCCAGCCCAACAACGTCGAGGCCCTGCTGGAGAGCGCGCGGGCCCGGGTGGCGGAGAACCAGGGCTTCTACGCCATCGACGACGCCCAGCGGGCTGAGACCCTGGCGCCGCGCGACTGGCGCCCCGTCGCCCTCTTGGCCATCGCCTACGAGCAGTCCGACCGCGACGCCGAGGCGCTGGCGGCGCACCAGAAGGCGCTGACCCTGGCGCCCGACAACCCCGCCACCCTGACCAACCTCGGCATGTACTATGCGACGCACGGCGACACCGCGAGCGCCGAGCCGCTGCTGCGCCGGGCCGCCGCCGCGCCCGGCGCCGCCGCCCAGGAGCGCCAGAACCTCGCCCTCGTACTGGGCCTCGAAGGCAAGTTCGACGAAGCCGAGCAGCTGGAGCGGCGCGATCTGCCGCCGGACATGGTGCGCGCCAATCTCGACTACCTGCACGCCGACGCCCAGCCGCCGAATCCGCGCACCTGGGATACGCTGCGGGCGGACCAGTAGCGTCCTCCTGAGGCGCCCCGGACGCAGCCTCGAGAAAACTTGCGACCCCGGTCCGATCGGCCGGAACCAAACTGGCGATTCGCGGATTAGCGCCACGTTCAGGGCGCAGTTCTGGGGACGGGAAGGGGCGGCAGCATGCACTTCAGCCAACTCAGGCGACCCCTCCGCGCGGGTCCGCAACTGGCGCGCGTCAGCCAGTCCCGCTTCACCGCGCCCGAACCGAGGAATCCCAGCGATTCCTTGGGATTGCTGCGCACAGCAAAGTTGATTGCAGCCGCGCCAACGTATAGCGTCGCTTGCGGCGCCGCAGCGTCGGCCGTTTGTCGGGTGGTGTGGCCGACCCGACACTTTTCCGTGCGTGACACCTTGGTATAACGCTGCTCGGTCAGTTCGATCGCCTAGAGGGCAAGGAAGGACTTGGAATGAAACTGCAACTCCTAGCGGGCGTGGCCCTGGCCGGAGTGTTCGCCGCGGCGACCGCTTCCGCGGCGCCCGCCGATAGTGGCTGGTATGGGGCGATCGATCTTGGGGCGCACGACCCTCAGAGCGTCAACGGCAGGGGCTCGGTGAACGAGCTGACCGGCCCGGCGGCTGACCTGCGCTTCAACGGCAATGTCGATTTCGCCGGCTTTGCCCGCATCGGCTACAAGGTCTCGCCGCACATCCGCATCGAACTCGAAGGCGGCTACCGCCCCGACGACCTGCGCAGTGTGGTCGAAGCCAACCCGGGCGGCCGCCCGGCTGGCAGCGCCACCGGGATCGCCTCGCCGCAGGGCAACACCGACACCTGGTCGCTGATGGGCAACATCCTGTTCGACCTTATCCCCAATGGCCCGGTCGATCCGTTCATCGGCGCCGGCGCGGGCGTCGGCCACGTGCGGCTGCAGTCGCAAGGCAACCTGATCGGCACGTCGACGCCGCAGGCTTCCGCCATCAACGACACCGACTCGAAGTTCGCCTTCCAGGGCATCGCGGGTCTGGCGTTCCGGCTCAACGACCAGCTGAGCATGGACCTGACCTACCGCTACTTCGACACCCAGGACCTGGACTTCCAGACCTTCGAGACCGGTCCGGTGCAGTTCGGCGTCGTGACGGGGCACTACACCGACAATTCGATCACGCTGGGGCTGCGGTACCTGTTCTCGGCGCCGCCTCCGCCGCCGCCCCCGCCTCCGCCCCCGCCCCCGCCGCCGCCTCCCCCGCCGCCTCCGCCCCCGCCGCCTCCCCCGCCGCCGCCTCCGCCGGCCAAGGTGACGCAAGGCTGGACCGTGTACTTCCCGTTCGACCAGTACGTGCTGGTGCAGGACGCGCAGAACAAGATCCAGGCAGCCGCGGCCTACGCGACGGGTTCGCCCTCCTCCACCCACGTGACGGTGGTGGGCCACACGGATACGTCCGGCTCGTTCGCCTACAACATGCGTCTGTCGGAACGCCGCGCGAAGGCCACCGCCGACCAGCTGGTCGCCGACGGCGTGTCGCAATCGGTGCTGGATGTCAGCTGGAAGGGCTTCACCGAGCCCGCCAAGCCCACCGGCCCCGGCGTGAAGGAACCGCTGAACCGCCGCTCGGAGATCATGGTCTACTACTGACCAGTCTCGCCAACGCGGAACGTGATTGGAGCCCGGTCGCAAGACCGGGCTCTTTTCATTTGGGGGCCGGTCCGGTCGCCCCACTCAGGCTTCTCATCCCGGAAAGGCCGCGAAGCGGACTGGTCCGGGATGACACGGTTGGGTGGGCGAGCTTGGTTCCCAGTCCGGCCCGCTAAGCCCCGATCCCCAGCGCCTTCAACGCCTCGGCGCGGACGGTTTTGTAGTCGAGCTTGCCGTTGGCGGCGCGGTGCACCGGGGCGACGACCAGTTCGCGGGGGGCCTTGTAGCGGGCCAGGTGCTGGCGGACGTGTTCGGCCAGGTCGGCGAGGCTCGGCGCGGGGCCATCGCCCATTTCCACCACCGCGCAGATGCGCTCGCCGAAGCGCGGGTCCGGCACGCCCACCACGGCGGCGTCGCGGACGCCGGGATAGCGCTTCACCGCCTCCTCGACCTCCTCGGGGAAGACTTTTTCGCCGCCGGTGTTGATCACCTGCGAGCCGCGGCCCAGCAGTTTCAGCGACCCGTCGGCCTCGACCGTCGCCCAGTCGCCGGGCACGCTCCAGCGCCGGCCCTCGAACACCTTGAAGGTGCGGTCGGTTTTCTCCTGGTCCTTGTAGTAGCCGAGCGGCAGGTAGCCGGAGACCGCCAGCAGGCCCCGCTCGCCCGAGCCCGGCTCGACGCGGCGGCCATCCTCGGTGAAGCAGGCGCTGTTGGGCGTGACCATGAACTTCGAGGTCTGCGCCGCCTCGTTGGCGGCCGACACGGACGCGCCCAGGCCGACCGCCTCCGACGAGCCCAGGCTGTCGAAGATCGAGCAGCCTGGCAGGTGCTTCAGCAGCCCCTGCTTGTTCTCCATGCTCCACATCACCCCGGACGAGCCGATGCGGCGCAGCGAAGAAAGGTCCCAGCGGCCGGGATTGGCGTCGAGCGCCTCCAGCATCGGCTGGGCGAAGGCCATGCCGACGATGGCGATGGCATTGGCCTTGATACGTTCGACCTCGTTCCAGAGCTCGTTGGCGTCGAAGTGGTTGGACGAGGGCAGCGAGGCGACCGCGCCGCCGCTGGTCAGGCCAGCAAGGCCGGTGAACTGGGCGGTGCCGTGCATCAGCGGCGCGGCGGCCAGGGTGACCTGCGGGCCCAGCATCGCATCGCCCCGTGCGATCATCTCCAGAACCCGCGGCCCGGCGTCTTCCGGCCGCTCCAGGGGCGCGGTGCCGGCGAAGAAGTTGCCGCCGCCGCCCAGCACGAAGAACAGGTCCTCCATCCGCCACATCACGCCCTTGGGCATGCCGGTGGTGCCGCCGGTGTAGAGGATCAGCAGGTCGTCGTTGGAGCGGCCCCAGGGCGGCGCGGCGCGCGGGCCGGGCTCGGCGACGATGGCGTCGTAGTCGAGGGCGAAGTCGGGGACCGGCCAGCCGGGTTCGGCCACCGCGATCCAGGCCTTCACCATCGGCAGGCGCTCGCGGATCGCCTCCACCGTGGGCGTGAACGAGGCGTGGAAGACGATGGCCTCGGCGTCGGCATTGTCGAACAGGTAGATCAGCTCGTCAGCGACGTAACGGTAGTTGGTGTTGACCGGGGCGAAGGCGCCCTTGAAGGCCGCGTAGTAGGTCTCGAGGTACTCCGGCCCGTTGTAGAGATAGGCGGCGACCTTGGACTGGTGGGTGAGGCCGAGCGCCATCAGCCGACGCGCCAGGGCGTCGGCCCGCGCATCGAACTCGGCCCAGGTGACGACACGCTCGCCCTGGATCTGCGCCGGGCGCTCCGGAATGACGGCGGCGATCGATTCCCAGACGTTGGCGTAGTTCCACATGACCCGACTTCCTCCCACGTATTTTGCGGGAGTTTAGGCCGCCGTCCGTGGCGTCAAGTCAACGCGTGGCTAGTGCGCCTGGTGGGACATCACGTCCTGGATCTTCATCATCGCCGGGCCGAGGATGACCACGAAGAGCACCGGCAGGAAGAAGATGATCATCGGCACGGTCAGCTTGGGCGGCAGGGCGGCGGCCTTCTTCTCGGCGGCGGCCATGCGCAGTTCGCGGTTTTCCTTGGCCATGACGCGCAGGGCGTTGCCCAGCGGCGTGCCGTAGCGCTCGGCCTGGATCATGGCGGTGACCACCGCCTTGATGCCCGGGTGGTTGGTGCGCTTGGCGAGGCCTTCGTAAGCCATGCGACGTTCGGGCAGGTAGGAGAGCTCGGCGGCGAGCAGGGTCATCTCCTCGGCCAGCTCGATCGAGGAGCCGCCGACTTCCTGGCCCACTTTCATGATCGCCGCCTCGATCGACATGCCGCTCTCCACGCAGATCAGCAACAGGTCGAGCGCGTCGGGGAACACCGAGACGATGGACTCGCGCCGCTTGGTGGCGACGTTGGAGATGTAGAGGTTGGGAGCGTAGTAGCCGACCACCACCGCCGCCATGCAGGCGCTGAGCTTGGTCATCAACGGCCAGTGGAAGGCGTTGACCACGAACAGATATATCGCCGCCGCCGCCGCCATCAGGAACGGCGAGACGAAGCGGAAGAAGTAGAAGCGCGAAATGGCGCTGGGGCCGCGGAAGCCGGCCTGAGCCAGCTTGTCGGTGATGTTGGTGTCCTCGAGCAGCCGCGACAGGTGCAGCCGGTCGACGACGCGCTTGTAGACGCCCTCGTCGGTCTGCCGGATCGACCCCTGG
>DATAVF010000140.1:0-1570 GCA_036267835.1 Caulobacteraceae bacterium
CACCGGCGACTCGATCACCGTCGCCCCGGCGCTGACCCTGACCGACAAGGAATACCAGCGCATGCGCACCGCCGCGATCGCGGTGTTGCGCGAAGTGGGGGTGGAGACCGGCGGCTCCAACGTGCAGTTCGCGGTCAACCCGGCCGACGGGCGCATGGTGGTGATCGAGATGAACCCGCGGGTGTCGCGCTCGTCGGCGCTGGCGTCGAAGGCCACCGGCTTCCCGATCGCCAAGGTCGCCGCGCGGCTGGCGGTCGGCTACACCCTCGATGAGCTGATGAACGAGATCACCGGCGCGACGCCGGCCTCGTTCGAGCCCAGCATCGACTATGTGGTCACCAAGATCCCGCGCTTCGCCTTCGAGAAGTATCCGGGGGCAGAGCCTTACCTGACCACCTCGATGAAGTCTGTCGGCGAGGTGATGGCCATCGGCCGCACCTTCGCCGAGAGCCTGCAGAAGGCGTTGCGCGGCCTGGAGACCGGCTTGGCCGGCCTCGACGAGATCGACATCCCCGGCGCCGACGATCCCGAGACCGGCAAGGCCGCGGTGGTGCGGGCGCTGGGCATCCCGACACCGGACCGGCTGCGGGTGATCGCCCAGGCTTTCCGCCACGGCCTGACTGTTGAGGAAGTGAACGCGGCGTGCAGCTACGAGCCGTGGTTCCTGCGCCAGATCGCGGCGCTGGTGGCCGAGGAAGCGCGGGTGCAAGCGCATGGCCTGCCGGCCAGCGCCCCGGAGCTGCGGCGGTTGAAGGGCCTCGGCTTCTCCGACGCCCGCCTAGCCGACTTGACCGAGCAATCCGAAGACCAGGTGCGCGCGGCGCGGCGGGCGCTGGGCGTGCGCCCCGTGTTCAAGCGCATCGACAGCTGCGCGGCCGAGTTCGCGGCGGCGACGCCCTACATGTATTCGACCTATGAGACCGGGGCGCTGGGCCAGGCGCCGGAGTGCGAGTCCGAGCCCTCGAACCGCAAGAAAGCCATCATCCTCGGCGGCGGCCCCAACCGCATCGGCCAGGGCATCGAGTTCGACTATTGCTGCTGCCACGCGGCCTTCGCGCTGGACGAGATCGGCGTCGAGTCGATCATGGTCAACTGCAACCCCGAGACCGTCTCCACCGACTACGACACCTCCGACCGGCTCTATTTCGAGCCGCTGACCGCCGAGGACGTGCTGGAGCTGATCGACGTCGAGGCCTCGAACGGCGAGCTGATCGGCGTCATCGTGCAGTTCGGCGGCCAGACCCCGCTGAAGCTGGCCCACCCGTTGGAGCAGGCCGGCGTGCCGATCCTGGGCACCACCCCCGACGCCATCGATCTCGCCGAAGACCGCGAGCGCTTCCAGGGGTTGCTGCACCGGCTGGCGATCGCCCAGCCGATCAACGCCATCGCCCGCACCCCGGAAGAGGCGTTCGAGGGCGCGCGCCGGGTCGGCTTCCCGGTGGTGATCCGGCCCTCCTACGTGCTGGGCGGGCGGGCGATGGAGATCGTCCGCGATGAGGAGCAGCTGGATCGCTACATCCGCAACGCGGTGAAGGTTTCGGGCGCCTCGCCGGTGCTGATCGACCAGTAC
>DATAVF010000141.1:0-3333 GCA_036267835.1 Caulobacteraceae bacterium
TGCTGCACGCGCTCTGCGCCACCCCCGAGCAGTTCGACGCCTCGCCGCCCGGCTCGCAGCTGGTGCTGGTCGGCAAAACCTCGGTGCTGGGCACCGACGTGGAGTCGTACCACCCGGCTGACTCCCCTCCCCCTTGAGGGGAGGGGTCGGGGGTGGGGGTCTGTCTCCGGAGAAGGCGCTGGAGAGCGACCGTCAGCCAACTCAACCGGCCGGCAGACCCCACCCCTGACCCCTCCGCTCAAGGGGGAGGGGAACTTACTCCGCCGGCACCGGCTGCGGCGCCGGGGCCGCGGCGCCCAGCGGGGCGAACTCTTCGGGCTTGATGGCCCAGCGGCGGAAGAAGCCGCCGATCATGCTCATCATCGCCGGGCGGATCTGCGGGTGGTTGGCGAAGCCGTGCGGCAGCCCGGCGTAGATGTGCAGGTCGCACTTGCCGCCCACCGCCCGCAGCCGTTCCTCGAAGCGGCGCGAGGCGGAGACCGGCACCACCTTGTCGGCGTCGCCGTGCAGCAGCATCACCGGCGGAAAGGCCCCAGTCACATGCTCGATCGGGCTGGCCAGCGCGGCGGCCGCTTCCGAGGCGTCCGCGCCCGGCAGCGAGCGGGCCGCCAACGAGCCGGAGGGGCGCGTGTCGCCCAGGTGGAACAGCACCGGCGGATAGATGGCGCAGACCGCGGCCACGGCTTGGGAGACGCCGCCCAGGCCCTCGGGCGGGGCGAGGCGCGCATCGTCCGGCGTGCCGGCGGCCAGCAGCACCAGGTGGGCGCCGGCGGAGTGGCCCTCCAAGCACAGGCGATCGGGGTCGAAGCCGAGCTCGCCGGCATTTTGCTTGGCCCAGCGGATGGCGCGCTTCACGTCATGGATGTTGGCGGGGAAGGGGGCCTCGCCGGTCAGCCGGTATTCCTGCGCCAGCACCACGAAGCCCTGCTCGGCCAGCGCCCGCGCCGCCGGCGCCACCGCGTCCTTCGACCCGCGCGACCAGCCGCCGCCATGCACCAAGATCACCGCCGCGCCATTGCTCTCGGCCGGCCGGTACACATCCAGCTTCAACGGCCGCTCCCCGGCCATGCCGTAGGTGACGTTCTGGCGCTCTTCGATCTGGCTCATCGTTGTGGTCTCCACCCGCTTTTTCCACAGCCTAAGCCTGGGCGCCGCTGACCACAACGGGGAGCGGCGAGCAGAAAAGGTTTAACGCAGAGGACGCAGAGAACCGCGGAGGACGCAGAGAAGAGAAGCTCATCGCTGGCGCGAAGCGAGAATTGTACTGCGGCTTCGCCGCTTCGAACTCTGCGTCCTCTGCGGTTCTCTGCGTCCTCTGCGTTGAACCTGGCGGCGCCTGACACAAGCGCCGTCTCCCGTCCGTAGGCGCTCAGTCGACAGCCGCGCCACCCCGGACTAAGACCAGCCGGGCCGCGCCTGGCGCTGGCCAATCAGACATTTTCGAGCGGGAGGATTTGAGCATGGACTATCGCAGATTGGGCGACAGCGGCCTGAAGGTCAGTGAGATCGGCCTCGGCTGCAACAACTTCGGCATGCGGATCGACCAGGCCGGCACCGACGCGGTGATCGACGCCGCCATCGAGCACGGCGTCACCTTCTTCGATACGGCCGACGTCTACGGCGGGCGCGGCAAGTCCGAGGAGATGATGGGCAACGCCATGAAGGGCAAGCGCCACCAGATCGTGCTGGCCACCAAGTTCGCCATGCAGATGGGCGGGCCGGACAAGCAGGGCGGGTCGCGCCGCTATATCATGGAGGCGGTCGAGGCCAGCCTGAAGCGGCTGCAGACCGACTACATCGACCTCTACCAGATGCACCGCTACGACAACGACACCCCGATCGACGAGACGCTGAGCGCCCTCGACGACCTCGTGACCCAGGGCAAGGTCCGCTACATCGGCAATTCCAACTACACCGGCTGGCAGATCGCCGACGCCGACTGGACCGCCAAGGCGAGCCACCAGACCCGCTTCATCTCGGCGCAGAACAATTACAGCCTCTTGGAGCGCAAGGTGGAGCACGAGGTGACGCCCGCCTGCGCCGCCTTCGGCCTGGGCGTGCTGCCGTTCTTCCCGCTGGCCTCGGGGCTCCTCACTGGCAAGTACAAGCGCGGCGAGGCGCCGCCGGAAGGCACCCGGCTGGCGGCCATGGGCGCCCGCGCGGCCCAGGCGCTGAACGACAAGAACTTCGACAGGCTGGAGGCGCTATCGTCCTGGGCCGAGGAGCGCGGCCACGACATGCTCGACCTGGCGTTCGCCTGGCTGCTCGGCCACCCGGTGGTCTCGTCGGTGATCGCCGGCGCAACCAAGCCCGAGCAGGTCGCGACGAATGCGACCAAAGCGGCGTGGAAGCTGACGCCGGCCGAAGTCGAGGAAGTGACCAAGCTGGCCGCCTGACCCTCCCCCTGGAGGGGAGGGTGGTGAGCGAAGCGAACCGGGTGGGGGGCTGTCGATGGAGCGTATAATGCGGCCGGCAAACCCCCACCCCCGACCCCTCCCCTCAGAGGGGAGGGGAGCATGAGATTACTCCCCCACGCCCAGGGCGTCGTCCGCGCTAAGCGTCGGCGCGACGAGATCGCGGTCTGGCGCATCCGCGAGTCCACGCCCATCGCCGGCTGGAGCTTCGACGGCGCGCCGATCCACGTCGGCGACCCCTGGCCGCGCCGCGATGGCGTGCGCATCCTGCGCGCCGAGCGCTTCACGGCGCCGGCCGGCTGGCCACTCGCCGAGACGCGGCTATCGCTCGACGTCGGCGGCGAGAGCCTGCTCGTCATCACCTACGACAGCGGCCGGCGCCTCACCCTCGGCCTCGACGTCAATCACACCGAGTTCCCGCTCGACGAGCCCGGCGGTGCGCTCGAGGTCGAGGCCGTGTCCAAGGGCCCGTTCGGCACGCCGATCCGCGACGCGCGCCTGGTCCGCGCCGAACTGATGCGCATCGAGCCGGCGCTCGACGACTTCGTGCGCACCGTCACCCTGGCCATAGACCTCGCCGCCGAGCTCGACGGTCACGACCTCGGCCCCGAACTGCTCGACGTGGTCGACGAGGCGATGTCGCGCCTGCGCTGGCCCACCCGCTCAGCCGAGGTGGTGGCCCGCGAGAGCCGCTACAGCCGTGGCTACGACCGCGAGGCCGAGCCGCGCCGCGCCACGCCCGCGCCGCTGAACGACGACGCCCGCGCCTCCATCCCCAAAGCCGCCGCCTGGCTCGCCGCCGAGCTGCGCGCGCTGCAGGTCCGCTATCCGCCGCAGGGCGCCGTCGCCCTCGTCGGCCACGCCCACATCGACACCGCCTGGCTATGGCCGATCGAGGAGACCTACCGCAAGGTCCGCC
>DATAVF010000142.1:0-10569 GCA_036267835.1 Caulobacteraceae bacterium
GCATCTGCAGTTCGCGGCGGACACGACCGTGGACGGGACGCCAGGGGCGGCGACGACCGGCCCGACGACCCCGAGGCCGCCGCCCGCACCGCCGGTTCTGGTCGGCCTGACCGAAGGCGAGCGGCGCTACGCGTACGTGCTGAACGATGGCCAGACCACCCGCGCCGGTCTCTGGGACAAGGTCGGCAAGTGGCGCGTGACCGCCATCGGTCCGCAGGGCGTCACCCTCACCGCCGGCAGCCAGACCCTGCGCCTCACCTTCTACGGCCCGCGTCCCGAGCCGCCGCCGCTGCCGACCGTCACCGCGGACGCCACGCCGCCGCCGGCGCAGGCGTCGCCCACCGCAGCGCCCGCGACCCCCGCGCCGCCGCCGCGGCCCAGGGGCCTGGAGCCGGCTTCTGCGCCCACGCCGTCACCGCACGGTCCGGGTGGTCATCGGCCCCGTTACTGGGTCGGTCCCGCAGATCTCGCGCCGCCCGGCTACGTCGTCCTGAAACCTGGCGAACTCCCGCCGGCGCAGTGAGCCGGGTGGCGCCGCTCAGGGGCGTTTGCGGAACACCCTGTCGGGGCCGGCGTCCTCCGCCACTACAGGAAGCGGGCCGGGCTGAGCGCGCCGGCGGTGACGGACCCGCCGGCGCTGGCCGCCGGGAGACTGCCGCTCAGGATCAGCTGGGCGGCCAGGCCGCTCAGGGCCGGCGAGGTCATGATGCCGTAACCGCCCTGGCCGGCCAGCCAGAAGAAGCCCGGCGCGTCCGGGTCCATGCCGACCACCGGCACCTTGTCGGCCGCGAAGGTGCGCAGACCGGCCCACCGCGCCGCGATCCGCGCCACCTCCAGGGTGGTGGCGGTCTCGATACGGTCCGCCGCGATGGCGACATCGAGGTCCTCGGGCTGCGCATCGCAAGGCGGGGAGGGGGTCTCGTCGGCGGGCGAGCCGAAGATGCGGCCGGCGTCGGGGCGGAAGTAGAACTGCTCGTCGGCGTCGAGCACGCAGGGCCAGGCCGACACGTCGACGCCGGCCGGCGGGTCGAACGTGATCGCCGTGCGCCGCTTCGGGGCGAGGCCGACACGCGGCAGGCCGGCCAGCTCGGCGATCTCGTCGGCCCAGGCGCCAGCCGCGTTCACCACCACCTCGCAGGCGTAGGTCTGGCCGTCGGCCGAAACCTCCCAGCCGCCGCCGGCGCGCCGGATGGCGGTGACCCGCGCCCCGCAGACCAGAGCCCCGCCGGCGCGGCGGAACCCGGCCAGGTAGCCCTGGTGCAGTGCGGCGACGTCGATGTCGTAGCCTTCCCGCTCGAGCAGCGCGCCGGCCACGTAGCCCGGCTTGAGCGCCGGGCAGAGCGCCAGGGCGTGTTCCACACTGCACGCGTCGGCCAGATCGCCGGCTTGGGCCAGCTCCGCCGCCAGGCTCGGCTTCTGGTCCTCGCGGCCGATCCACAGCACCCGCCGCGGCCGCATCAGCGGAACCTCGGCGAAGCCGTCCGGCGGGTCGAGCAGGAAGTCGCGGCTCGCCAGGGTCAGCGCGCGGATCACGGCGTGGCCGTAGGTGGCGGTGTAGAGCGCGGCCGAGCGCCCGGTGGAATGGTAGCCGGGCTGGTCCTCGGCCTCGAGCAGGGTCACCCGCCGCTGGCCCGCCAGCCGGTAGCCCAGCGACGCCCCCGCGGCGCCGGCGCCGATGATCAGCACGTCGGTCAGGATCACGCGCGGCTCCTTTCGGATCGAACGGGGGACGAAGACGAAGCCCCTTCGCTGGGCTTTACACCACCGAAGGCTTGATCTTCGCCGCCAACGAAGCCTATCGGATCGCCGTCACTGTCCGGACCCCTTTTTACCCGAGCGATGTCGCAGCGCACGTCCACCCCCACCACGACGATGATTACCACCCGCCATCCTCCGCGGGCGTGGGGCCCTGACGCTTAAGGTCCAGCCGAGGACCTGAAGACCCGAACCACCCCGCGCCCACCGGACGCGGGGTTTTTCTTTGCCCGAGAGCCAAGATGACCGCCGACCCAGACTGCCGACCCGCCGCCCGACGCCTCTTCCTGGTGGACGCCGCGGACGAGACCGACGCGCTGCTGCGCCTCCTGAACCTGTTCGCGATCCGCCAGGTGCGGGTGGTGAAGCTGGAGATGACGCCCACCGCGGATGGCCTCGGCATCCGCCTGGAGACCGATCCGATGAGCGAGGCCGGGGCCGGCCAGCTCGCCAGCAAGCTCTCGACCCTGCCCGGGATCCGCGGCGTCGGGCTCGGCTGGCTGGGCGGGTGACGTCGAGCCGTCAGACCGGCGAGGCCGTGCTATGGCCTCGCGCCGGACGATCTGGCAGACGTGTCGGCACTGGAAACGCTCGGCGAGGCGACATGCGACTGTTCGTGGGCGGGGTCGGCACCGAGACCAACACCTTCGCGCCGTGGCCGACGGGCGCCCGCGGCTTCGAGGAGAGCGGGGTGTTCCGCGGCGACGCCGCGCGGCGGGGCGACGGCGTCTCGCAGCGGGTGGTGCGCGAGCTGCTGCGGCACGCCGAGGCCGAGGGCCACGAGCTGGTCGAGGGCCTGCTGACCTTCGCCCAGCCATCCGGCCCCACCGTGCATTCGGTTTACGAGGGCTACCGCGACGAGATCCTGGCGCAGCTGAAAGCCGAGGCGCCGTTCGACGTGGTGTTCCTGTTCATGCACGGCGCCATGGTCTCGACCGCCTGCGACGACTGCGAGGGCGACACGCTCGCCAGGGTCCGTGAGATCGTGGGCGAGAAGGCGGTGATCGGCGTCGAGCTCGATCCGCACTGTCACGTGACGCCGCAGATGGTGGCGCTGGCCGACGCCATCGTGCTGATGAAGGAATATCCGCACGACGACTACGTGCCGCGCGCCGCCGAACTCTACCGCATCTGCGTCGATGCGGCGGCCGGCAAGGTGAAGCCGGTGATGGGCGTCTTCGACTGCCGGATGGTCGGCTTCTACCCGACCACCCACGGCCCGATGGCCGAGCTGCTGGCCGCGGTGCGCGAGGCCGAGCGGCGCCCGGGCGTGCTCTCGATCAGCATCGCCCACGGCTTCCCCTGGGGCGACACGCCCGAGACCGGCACCAAGCTCATCGCCATCGCCGACGGCGACCAGGCGCTGGCCGACGCCACGGCCGCCGAGTTCGGCCGCGCCATGTACCGCCAGCGCGACGCGCTGCTGCCCCGCATGCCCCGGATCGAGGCCGCGCTGGCGCAAGCCGCGCAGAGCAACGGCCGCGCCGTGCTGGCCGACGTGGCCGACAACGCCGGCGGCGGCGCGCCCAGCGACAATACTGCGATGCTGGCAGCGATCCTGGCCAAGGGACTGACCGACGTGGCGATCGGGCCGTTCTGGGATCCGGTGGCCGCCAGCGTCTGCGCCGAGGCCGGGGTCGGGGCGCGCATCGCGATCCGGCTGGGCGGCAAGTGCGGGCCAACCTCGGGCGATCCGCTCGACCTCGAGGTGACGGTGCGCGCCGTCGCCGATCGCTACTACCAGACCAGCCTTGGCGGCGCCCGCCAGCGGATGGGCCTCTCGGCCTGGATCGAGATCGAGCCCGGCGTCGACGTGGTGGTGAACTCGATCCGCACCCAGGGCTTCCACCCCGACCTGTTCACCGGCCTCGGCGTCGACCTGGAGCGCAAGCGCCTGATCGTGGTCAAGTCGAGCCAGCACTTCGAGACCGGCTTCGCCCCGATCGCCGACCTGGTGCTCCCGGTCGCGACGCCGGGCACGCTGCAGATGGATTTCGCCGCGATCGACTACCGCAAGAAGCGCGACCTCGACTTCCACCCCCGAACGCCCGACCCGCTGGGCCTCGACGGCTGAGCAACACCGCCTCGCTGCGACCGACGGCGTGCCGAGGTCGTGGCTGGAAGGGTGCGCTCGCGTCTCGACGGCGCCCGACCGGCTGCTCCTGACCGCCAGACGCGGCCCCTCGCTCCTCGAAAAACCCTTTGTCGCGAATGCATGCCGCTTGCGGCGCTGGCGTCGCCTGCCATGGAACTGCGCCGACCCTATGCGCCCCGCGTGGCGGATCGGCGCGGCCGCTGGCCTTGCGGCCGGGGTTCCGTGGGTCGTGTTTCACGATGTCAAAGACCGGAAGAGCGGTGAGCACCGGGCCGTTGTGGAAGATCACCTCGGCCGCGCCGGCGCAGGGCCGTGGCCGCACAGGCCAGGCGCTGCGCTGATGGGCGAGGCGGCGCAGGCCGGTGGGCGCGGCGAGGTCCCACCCGGCTGGCAGCGCCAAAGCGGCGGCGGCCATCAGCGCAGGATCGCAGGCGATGCACATTCTTCGGTTCCTCGCTCGGCCTGGCGGCCGTCCGCGGCAGCGGACAGCGTGGGCCGAGTTGATAGCGCCAGAGCGCGGGCTTCAATGAACCAGTTGCGGCGAGCCCCTTTCGGCGCGTCATGATGCGGCGCAAGAGGCGCGGGCCTGTAAGCCCGCCGGCGGGAGGAAGCAGGATGGCCGAGATCGCCAGCGGCGCACGCCGCATCTCGAGCGAGCAGTTGCTGGACCGGGCGTGGCGGGCGGCCAGTGGCCTCGCCTCGCTGGGCGTCGGCAAGGGCGACACCGTGGCGATCTACCTGCGCAACGACTTCCCGTTCCTCGAGGCCAGCTTCGCGGCCGGGCGCCTGGGCGCCTACGCCACGCCGGTGAACTGGCACTACACCGAGGACGAGGCGCGCTACCTGTTCGAGAACTCCGGCGCCAAGGCCATCGTGATCCACGCCGACCTGCTGGGCCCGGTCGAGAGCGCCCTGCCGGAGGGCGTGCCCGTGCTGGTGGTGGAGACGCCGCCGGAGATCGCCGAGGCCTACGGCGTCGACCCGGCGCGGCGGCGCATCCCGGGCGGCATGACCGCGTGGAACAGCTGGCTGGAAGGCTTCGAGCCAGCGCCCGAGCCGGCCACGCTGCCGCCCGGCACCATCATCTACACCTCCGGCACTACCGGCCGGCCGAAGGGCGTGCGCCGCAACCCGCCGACGGTGGAGCAGGCGGCGCGCGGGGCTGTGATCCTGCAGCGCGCGTTCGGCCTTGCCGGCCATGACCCGAAGGACATTGTCACTGTGGTCACCGGCCCGATGTACCACTCGGCGCCCAACGCCTACGGCCTCGCCTGCGCCCGGCTCGGCGCCAGGGTGATCCTGGAGCCGCGCTTCGATCCGGAAGAGCTGCTGAAGACGATCGAGGCTGAGCGGGTGACGCACCTGCACATGGTGCCGATCATGTTCAACCGGCTGCTGAAGCTGCCGGACGCGGTGAAGGCGCGCTACGACGTCAGTTCGCTGAAGTTCGTGGTGCACGCCGCCGCACCCTGCCCGCCGCCGACGAAGCGGGCGATGATCGAGTGGTGGGGGCCGATCATCAACGAGTACTACGGCGCCACGGAGACGGGCGTCGTGGTGTTCTGCACCGCCGAGGAGTGGCTCGCGCACCCCGGCACCGTGGGCAAGACCATCCCCGAGGCGGTGGTCAAGGTGCTGGACCCCGACGGCAACGCACTGCCGCCGCGCGGCATCGGCGAGATCGTCGGCAAGGTGCCCACCGGCGCCGACTTCACCTACCACGGTGATGACGAGAAGCGCCGCGCGTCCGAGAAAGCCGGCCTGATTGCGCCCGGCGACGTAGGCTACTTCGACGAGGACGGCTTCCTCTACCTGTGCGACCGGGTGAAGGACATGATCATCTCCGGCGGGGTCAATATCTACCCGGCCGAGATCGAGGCGGAGCTGCACAAGATGCCCGGCGTCGCCGACTGCGCGGTGTTCGGCATCCCCGACGACGAGTACGGCGAGGCGGTGTGCGCGGTGGTGCAGGTGCGGGACGGCGCGGCGCTGACCGAGGCCGAGGTGCGCGCCTGGCTGCGCACCCAGGTTGCCGGTTACAAGGTCCCCAAGCGGGTCGAATTCCGGGCCGAGCTGCCGCGCGAGGATTCCGGCAAGATCTTCAAGCGCAAGCTGCGCGAGCCCTTCTGGGAAGGCCTCGACCGCCGGATCTAACGACCTTCAGCGCGCGTGCTGAGCCAGTCCAATGATTGCCGCCAAGCCGACGCATCGAACGTGACGTCACGCGCTGGCCGGTCATCGGCGCCCGCCTTCGCAGTCGCGCGCTTCACGCCTCGCGCCGTCTGGTGCGGGCGTTGCCGTCGCGCGCCGAGCGTGGTTATGTGTGCGCCCTAAGCGGCCGATACGCCCCAGGGTTAGTAGGGTACCTGCAGCTTGGTCTGCTACTGGGGAACGGAGTAAAACCATGCGCCAGGCAGTGGTCTGTGTCGCGTTACTCGGCATCGCAGCCTTCCAACCCGGAGCCTCGGCGATCGCGGCCCCTGCGCAGGGCGCGGAGATCGTCGGTCTGAGCGGTAAGTGCCTTGATGTTCTGGGCGGCGGCAGCGCCGACGGCACTTCGGTCGATCTTTGGCCTTGCAACGGTCAAGCCAATCAACATTGGAGCGTCGTCAACGGCCAGATCATAGGCATTGCCGGGATGTGCCTTGATGTGAAAGGCGGCGGCAGCGGCAACGGGACGTCGATCGATCTTTGGCCGTGCAACGGTCAAGCCAATCAGAAGTGGACACTCATCGGACGAACGATTGTAGGAATCGCCGGCAAGTGCCTGGATGTGCAGGGCAACACTAATGTCAACGGCACGCCGATCGATCTTTGGCCGTGCAATGGACAGATCAACCAAGTTTGGACGGTGGGTGGTTGATAAGGCCGACTAGCGCAGACGGATGACGTTCAGGATTTTGTCCAGAATGTCGGGTGAGCGCCAGTGTTTGATGTCGAAAGCCCACTGATCCTCAGCGTTGATCTCGTCCTTCACTTTTGTTCTCTCGCGCTTCATCAGCTCAATGACACGCTTGTCCTCGCCGGCGTCCAGCCAAAAGCCGTGAGCGGAAGGACAAAGCTCCAGCTGAAGATCGTAGTCGCGATACTCGAAAGACTGCAGTTTCGCGCCACAGATCGGGCAGCCGCGCGTAGAGGACTCCCGATGGAAAACCAGACTGCCCTTTTTGCCCAGGTCGTAGGTCTTGGCTTCCAGCTCGTCGAGTTCCTGCGGCGTCAGCCACAATCCCTGGCAAGCTTCGCAGCATAGGACCGCCACGCCCTCGCGTTTCGCGTCCACCATTTCGCCGCCGCACTGTGGGCACTTCATAACGCACTCCGCTTCGCCATAAGCCAGCAACCCGTAGCAGACATATGGTGGACGATAACGATCCCTCCAGCCTTCCCGACTCAGCGCGGCGCGTTCGCACAGGGGCGCAGGACTTCGAGGGTGCGTTCGTCGCCCCAGAAGGTCATCGGCGGCAAGGCTGTGCTGCAGAAGCCTTGCTTGTGCGCGGTCAGCCATTGCGCCGGCGCGGAGTCGGCGAAGGCCGGCCAGACCGGGACGACGAACCACGCCTGGTTTCGCTCCGCCTCGCTCATGCGGGCCCAGACGACATCCGCCCACGCCGGCGTGGCCGGGTTCAGCCAGGGAAGGACGGGCGAGCGCCCACCGAGCACCGCGGCAACGCCGGGCCCGGTCCCCGACAGATCCACCAGCAGGGCGCCCTGCGCGAGCCCGTGGGCCGACTGGACGAAGGTCGCGGTTTCGTCGTCGACCAGGATCGTCCCATGCGCCAGCGGCGGTTCGATCGGGGTCTGCTGGTCGAAGATGGAGTCGGAAAGGCTGTACGGATGGAACGCCGCGAGCACCAGGACCAGGATCGGCCCGGCGATGGCGAACACCTGCGCGGCCCACCTGCGCCAGCGCATCTCATCCGCCGCCGCCACAGCGAAGAGCGCGAGGAACGGGAACGCCATGCTGAAGTTGAGCTGGAACCACTGATTGTTGAACGTCCCGAGCGCCACCGCCGGGGGGGCGAGCAGCAACAGCGCGACCCCGAAGCCGCCGTTTCGCCATTCGCGTTGCGCGGCGGCGGCGTAACCCATGGCCGCAGTCACGATCGCCAGGCCGAGGAAGTCCGGGATGCTGTCGTCGATCGCATCCTGGGTGACGCTCGCCACATAGAAAAGGCTGAGGCCGATCGCGGCGTAGCCCAACCACGTGGACAGGCTCTGGGAGCGCCGCCACGGACGGAGCGCGAAGCCGCACGCGGCAGCGATCGCGGCCAGGGTCAGGGACAGCGGAACGTCCTGCCAGTCGCGCAGGACCTTGGCCGGAAGCGCCAGGGGCGTGTTGGTCAGCCCAAGCACATGCTGGCTGTCGCTCATGCGTACGACCAGCGCCACGAGGTCCGGCGGGGCAAGGACCAGCGAGATCAGCACCACGCCGAGCCCGAGGCCCGCCAGCAGCGCCAGTCGCGCGCCCCGGGCCACGATGGCCGCGAGAAGCATCACCACGACGGCGATCGCGAACAGCGGCGGCTTGCCGAACGCCGCAAGGCACAAGCCGACCGCCGCGGCCAGGGCGCCCGTGATGCGCGCCCGTGGCGATGCTTCGAGCGCTTTCAGGACGCCGCCAATGATCAGCAGCGCGCCGACGTTGGCGAGCGAGTTGTAGCTCGGCGTGACGATCCACGGGAAGAAGATCGTCAGGGCGGCGGCGGCCGCGTACACGGGGAATGCCACGGGATTCCGGCTCGCGCCCGGAAGTGCAGCGCCCAGGAAGGCGCCGGCCGCGGCGGTGATCCCGAAACCGGTCTGGCGATAAGCCTGGAGATTGCCCCCGAGCACCTGAAAGAGCGGGTGCAGCAGATGCCCGAACGGCTGGTAGACGAGCCGATAGGCGTCGGGATCGCGCGCCCAGATCAGGTAGAAGACTTCGTCGGTGAGGTCGAACCCGCGTCCGGAACCGTAGACCAGCAGCCCGCCGCAGATCAGCAGCGCCAGGAATGCGCCCAAGATCAGCACGGCGCCTTGAACCCTGCTCCGCGGCGGCGGGGTCCGGTCACCATCGGTGGCCGGCTCAGGGCCGGCAAGAGCCTCTGACCCCGCCATCGGCCGCCCCGCCCGTTACACGCCGGGGATCAGGACGTGCCGATCGACAGCAGGTTCTGCACCGGCTGGTAGAGCTCCTCCAGGTAGGCGATGTCGGCCGCCTCCAGGGTGATCTCGGTGGCGGCGACCAGTTGGTCGAGCTGCTCGAGCTTGGAGATACCCACGACGGGCGCGGTCACCGCCGGCTTGGAGAGCAGCCAGGCCAGGGAGATCTGGGCCGGGGTCTTGCCGTACTTGTCGGCCGTCTCGATCACCCTGGCGGCAATGTCAAACACCGCCTCGCCCTGGTAGAGGCTCTCGGTGCGATTGCGGTCGCGCCCGGTGGACCTGGCCGTCGAGCCGCCCGAGAAGCCGCCCTGGTAGGCGCCCGCCAGGATGCCGCGCGCCAGCGGCGACCACGGCGTGACCGCCACCCCGCTCTGCTCGCAATACGGGATCATCTCCCGCTCTTCCTCGCGGTAGACCAGGTTGTAGTGGTTCTGCATCGCCACGAACTGGGTCCAGCCATGCAGCTTGGCGGTCAGCTGCAGCTCGGCGAACTGCCAGGCGAACATCGACGAGGCGCCGAGGTAGAGCACCTTGCCGGCCTTCACCACGTCGTGCAGCGCCTCCATGGTCTCCTCGATCGGCAGGCCCTGGTGGCCCAGCCGGCTGTGCGGATGCCGGTGGATGACCAGCTGGTCGATGTAGTCGACGCCCAGCCGCTTCAGGCAGGCGTCCACCCCCTCGAGGATGTGCTTGCGCGAGAGACCGCCCTGGTTGGGGTTCGGCCCCATCCGGCCGGAGACCTTGGTCGCGAGCACGTACTGGTCGCGCGGCAGGAGCTCGCGCAACAGGCCGCCGACCACCGTCTCGCAGGCGCCGATGCCGTAGATGTCGGCGCAGTCGAAATAGTAGAGGCCCTTGTCGATCGCCGCCTTGAACAGCGGCCGCGCCTCGTCGGGGCCGAGCGTCCAGTCGCCCTGGTGGCCGCGGCCCGGCTGGCCGAAGTTCATCGTGCCCAGGCAAAGGCGCGAGACGATGAGGCCGCTGTTGCGGCCGAGCTGGACGGACTTGAGCATGCTGGCGGCATCCCTCATTTCGGCGCCGGACGCCAGAGCCTTACGTGTGGGCGTGCTCGGCCAGGCGCATGAAGGTGGGCATCAGGCCCTCGACGTCGGCGTTGATCTGCAGCGCCACGGCGATGCCGCTGCGCTCGAAGTGGTAGGCGAGCGAGCGGTAGCCGGAGAACTGGCCGGAGTGGCCGATGGCCGGGCCCAGGTCGGTGTCGAAGGTTTGCAAGCCCAGGCCGTAGCGGTGGTTGGCCAGCGGGTATTCCATCGGCCAGCCGGCCTTCATCTCGGCCAGCATCGGCGCCGACAGCAGCTGGCCCTCGGCCAGCGCCTTGACGAAGCGGGCGAGGTCCACCGGCGTGGAGACCAGGCCGCCGCCAGTGAACTCCCACGACGGGTTGTAGACCAGCCGGCCATCCTCGCCGACCGACTTCGGCCCCCAGTAGGGCGCCAGCGTGCCGCGCAAATAGCCGGGAGCCAGGCCCGGCAGGTCACGGACGTTGGAGGGGCTGGTGGCGGCAAGCCGCAGCGGGTCCAGCACCGTGCGCCGCAGGTAGGCGTAGTAGTCCT
>DATAVF010000143.1:0-3005 GCA_036267835.1 Caulobacteraceae bacterium
CCGAGCACAGTGTCGAGCGCGTCTATCAAGCCTTCGTCTGGGGCATGCCGATTCCGGCTCAAGGCGAGATCGAGGGCGCCATCGGGCGGAGCCACGCCGACCGCAAAAAAATGGCGGTGGTGACGCGCGGCGGCAAAGCGGCCCTCACGCGTTACAGGGTGGCCACGCGCTATCGCGATCTCGCCGCCAAGGTCGAATGCCGCCTCGCCACCGGTCGGACGCACCAGATTCGCGTCCATCTCGCCCATCGCGGCCATCCGCTGCTGGGCGATCCGACCTACGGACGGGCGGACCGGCGGCGCCAGGCGACACGTAACCATGACGGGCTCGCCGACGCAGTACAGGGGCTGGAGCGGCAGGCGCTCCATGCCGGGGTCCTGGGCTTCACCCATCCGACCCGGCCGGAGGTCCTGCGGTTCGAGAGCCCGCTGCCGGACGATCTGCAGCGCCTGCAGGCTACCTTAGAAGCGTTATAAAAAAGACTATACCCGAGCGCACCAGTCGGGTATTATCGCGTTAACAGGAAAAGCAGCTTCGGGCGGTGCGCCGGCCGGGGCTGAGCAAGGAGGGACCGGGGCGAAGACGCCCGGCGGTCCCGGGAAAGGCAAAGACAATGGCAACGACACTGCCGATCATCGGTTCGGAAGGAAATCTCAGCCGCTACCTGCAGGACATCCGCAGGTTCCCGATGCTGGCGCCGGAAGAGGAATTCATGCTCGCCAAGAGCTGGCGCGAGCACGAGGACACGGAAGCCGCGCACAAGCTGGTGACCAGCCATCTGCGACTCGTGGCGAAGATCGCCATGGGCTATCGCGGCTACGGCCTGCCGCTCAACGAGCTCATCTCGGAGGGCAATGTCGGCATGATGCAGGCGGTGAAGCGGTTCGATCCGGATCGCGGATTCCGTCTCGCCACCTATGCGATGTGGTGGATTCGCGCGGCGATCCAGGAATACATCCTGCACTCGTGGTCGCTGGTGAAGATGGGCACCACCGCGGCGCAGAAGAAGCTGTTCTTCAACCTGCGCAAGCTGAAGGGCCAGCTGCAGGCGGTCGAGGACGGCGACCTGTCGCCCGAAAACCTCAAGAAGATCGCGACCGAGCTCGACGTGCCCGAGGCCGACGTCATCAGCATGAACCGGCGGCTCGCCAGCCCCGACCACTCGCTCAACGCGCCGCTGCGCAGCGACAGCGAGGGCGAGTGGCAGGATTGGCTGGTCGACGAGACCGAGAGCCAGGAGACCAAGCTCGGCGAGCGCCAGGAACTGGGGCTGCGCCGCGATCTCCTGGAAAAGGCGATGACGCATCTCAACGAGCGCGAGCGCCACATCCTCGGCGAGCGCCGCCTCAAGGACAACCCGACAACGCTCGAGGATCTGTCGCAGCAATACGGCATCTCGCGCGAACGGGTGCGGCAGATCGAGGTGCGCGCCTTCGAGAAGCTGCAAAAGGCGATCAAGGCCGCCGCGATCGAACGCCGGCTGGTGGCGTAGCTCGCCATATCGCTGGGCGAACGCCATCGGCGGTATACGCTTCGCTCCTCCGTCGCGTTTTTAGCACACCCCGGCGAAGGAGCCTGTGAAGGATTTACGTTTTTGGGTGTGGTGGATGTTGAATGTACGGGGTGTGATGCGCAAGCGACGGCGGGTGAGGGTGGGTGCTGGGGGAGTGGTTTTGCGCTTTAGGCGGCTGCGGCTGCGGCCCTGAGCCGGTGGGCGACGATGAGATTGTTGGCGAGCGCGTGCCAGAGCACGACCGCCTGGGTCTTAATCAGGCCTCTCACCGTCAAGCGGTCGAGGCCGCGGTTCTTGTAATGGGCATGGATGCGCTCGATCAGCTTGCGCCGGCGGAAGATCGCCTGGCCGTCCGGGGTCTGCATCCGCGCGCGCCAGTCCTTTACCGCCTGGCGCTCGCGCGCTCTGCGGTAGCGCCGGCTGGCCTGCGCCCGAGGTTGCAGCGCCGCTTCCGGCTTCTCGCCCGGCGGCGGCGCGTAGACCGCCACCGGCCCCAAGGGGTGCTCGGCCAAGGCCGCGATATCGGCCCGATCAGCGTAGCCCTCGTCGAAGAGTGCGCGGCGCGGCGCCTGTCCATAGCGGCTTGCCACCGCGTCCACCAGCGGCCGGGCCAAGCCTTTGTCGTTGCGCCGGTCGGTGGCCATCACCGTGACGATCAGTCCCGTCTCGGGCAGCGCCGCGGTCTGCACATTGTAGCCGGCCCGCACCGCCCCGTCGGCAAAGCGCATCCGCCGCGCTTGCGGGTCGCTCAGCGACACCGAGGGCGCCTCTTTCGCCCTCTCCTCCCGGGGGTGGGTCTTCTCGCGCGCCGCCTTCTCCCGGCGCAGCCGGTCGAGCGCATCGCGCGCCTTCTCCACCTTCGCCTCGGCCTCCCGCGCCGCGCGCTCCTGCGCCGCTTGCCGCCGACGGCTCGCCGCCGCCGGGTCGGCCGCCACCTCCGCGCGCAGCCGCGCCACCCGCTCCGCCGCCTGCCGCTCGATCCGCGCCAACCGCCCGCCGCGGGTGAACGAGCGCGCCGAAGCCGGCGCGCGCACCTTGGTGCCGTCCACCGCAATCTCGTCCAGCGTGACCAGCCCTTCCGACACCAGCGCCGTGACGCTCTCGATCAACAGCCGATCCAGTTCCTCATGCCAGCCAACCCGGAAGTCCGATAGCCCGTGGTAGTTGACCGGAACACCCCCGGCCAGCCAGCGATAGGCGACGTCGCGCCCCACCAGCCGGTCCAACTCGCGCGCCGACCCCACCCCCTCCAGCGTCGCATAAAGCCACAGCGCCAAGAGAACCTTCGGATCGGCAGCCGGATGACCCGCACCGCCCTCGCGCGACCCGATCGCCGCGTAAAACGCCGCCAAGTCCAGCGTCTCGACAAACCGCCACACCAGCCGAGCGCGATGGTCCGCCGCCAGCAAAGCCTCAAGATCAATTAAATCCCACGACAGCTGCGACCGGTTCGCCTCCAACACCCGTGCCCCACCCGACATGCCGACCCCCC
>DATAVF010000144.1:0-23576 GCA_036267835.1 Caulobacteraceae bacterium
CACCGGCAGCCCCAATGGGACGGGGCTCTCATCCTGGCCGCGCTACGACACCCGCTCGCGCTCGACCATGCTCTTCAACGTGGTCAGCCGCGCGGTGAACGACCCCTATTCGGAGGAGCGCCAGATCATCGCCGCCCTGCCCGCGAGCCCTCCCCGTGGCTGAGCTGCGGCTGTTTGGAGCCCTGGCCGCCGCTGCGATCGTCGCGGTCGCCGCCGCCTGCGCGATCTCCGCCCCCGCGACCACACCCGCCACGCCGACCTCGGTGCTGGCCGCCGCGCCGGCAAGCGCCTGGAAGGCGATCGATCCGAACGACCTGCTGGTCATCGACCTGGCCGGCGGCGGACGGGTGGTAATCGCGCTGGCCGACGCCTTCGCCCCGGCCCACATCGCCAACATCCGGGCGCTGGCCAAGGCGCACTGGTACGACGGCCTCGCCATCGAGCGGGTGCAGGACGGCTACGTGGTGCAGTGGGGCGACCCGGACGGCAAGAAGCCCCTGCCGCCCGGCCTGCCCACGCCGGCCTCGGACTATGACCGGCCGGCCGCCGGCGTCAGCTTCACCCCCCTGCCCTATCCGGACACCTACGCCGAGCATGTCGGCCTCACCGGCGCCTTCCCGATGGCCGAGAGCGGCGACCGGGCCTGGCTGACCCACTGCTACGGCATGGTCGGCGTCGGCCGCGACGTGAACCCGGATGTCGGCACGGGCGCCGAGCTCTACGCGGTGATCGGCCAGTCGCCGCGGGCGCTCGACCGCAACATCGCGGTGGTCGGCCGGGTGCTCACAGGGATGGAAACCCTCGCCGCCCTGCCTCGCGGCACGGCCGACCTCGGCTTCTACGCAACGCCCGCGCAGCGAACCCCGATCGTGCGGGTCAGCATCGCCAGCGACCTGCCGGCCGCCCAGCAGCCCCGCTTCCAGGTGCTGGACGTGGCCAGCGCCAGCTTCGCCGCCTGGGTGCACGTCAAGGCCAACCGCCAGGACACATTCTTCCTGCGCCCCGCCGGCGCCCTCGACGTCTGCAACGCCCTGCCGCCGGTGCGCCCGGCGCCGGGCTAGATCAACAGCAGCGCCACGGGGATGATCGCGCCGGCCGCCAGCGCGATCAGCGCTCCGGTTCGCCGCTTCGGCAGGCTGAGCCCGATCCACAAGCCGACGCAGGTGGATCCCGCCACGCACAGCGCCACAGTAAGAAAGAACCATTTCAGCAGCATCGTGCCCAGCTTCGGCGCGTCGTCGTCATGGTCCGCGTCGGCGTGAGCGGCGCCCGGCGCCGCGGCGGCGGCCGGCGGGGCATCGTCGTCATGGTGGTGGTGGCTCCCCAGCACCTGGTCCGTGTGCACGCTGCCCAGGGTCTCGAGCAGCGCTGGCGGGTGATAGGCGCCGTGCGCCTCGTGCAGGCTGAACAGCTGCAGCGAGCCTGTCAGGACGAAGAACAGCACGCTCGGCGCGACGAAGAAGCCGACGTAGGTATGGAGGGCGCGAAGTTTCAGCATAGCTGGACCGGATCGCCTGTCAGGGCCCTCGGGTCAAGCTGGCGCCACCCCTCCTCACCCGCGCAGCGCTTAGGCATGCACACATCTCACTGAGCAGGCGTCTTTCGTCCCTTCTCCCCTCGCGGGAGAAGGTGTCGCCGTAGGCGACGGATGAGGGGCCGCGCGACGAATGCCGGCTAATCTCAGAGGCTTACCGGAGAGTCCATGCGGCCCCTCATCCGGCGGTCTCCGACCGCCACCTTCTCCCGCGAGGGGAGAAGGACGTTGATTGAAGATGCCATAACCATTTGATTTTACGAAATTTCTCTGGATGTGTGCACGCCTTAGCCGCGCAGCGGGGAGGTGGCGGCCGGAGGCCGACGGAGGGGGCGCGAAGGCCAAGGTGTTGAACTCTCAGCTTGAGCTGCGCGGACTTGCGCCCCCTCCGTCGCGCTCTGCGCGGCACCCCCCCGTTTCACGGGTGGAGTGGCTGAAGCTTGACCACCCTCACCCCTCAAGCCTACGGTTCCAACGCTCGATGGGAGCGGCAGCGGAAGAGGAGGCCTACGCAATGACGACATCCACTCTTCAACGGCCGGCCAGGTAGCAAACCTCGGCGCCTCAGCGCGCCCTCCAATCTCCTGTCCAGCCCCCAAAGCACGGCCCCGCTGAACGGCGCGGCCGGACGGGAAATGACGACCATGAACCATGTGAACCTGGGCCGCTCCGGCCTGAAGGTGAGCCGGCTTTGTCTCGGCGGGATGAACTTCGGGGCCGACGGCGCCCCGCCCTGGTGCGATGAACCCACGGCGCACCGCATCATCGACGGCTTCCTGGACGCCGGCGGCAACTTCATCGACACCGCCGACGTCTACACCGCCGGCCAGTCCGAGGCGGTGGTCGGGCGGGCCATCGCCGGTAAGCGCGACGCGGTGGTGCTGGCGACCAAGGCGGCCGGCGCGACCGGGCGCGGACCCAACGACCAGGGCCTGTCGCGCGCCCATCTGCAGCAGGCGCTCGACGCCAGCCTGAAGCGGCTGGGGGTTGATCACGTCGACCTCTACTACATGCACCGCGCCGACCCCGCGACGCCGATCGAGGAGACCATGGCGACGCTCGCCGGCTTCGTGCGGGCCGGCAAGGTGCGCTATCTCGGCTGCTCCAACTTCACCGGCAGTCAGATCGTCGAGGCGCAGTGGGCGGCGGAACGGGTCGGCGGCATCCCCCTGGTCGCGCTGCAGCCGCGCTACTCGCTGATCTCGCGCGAGATCGAGGCTGACGTCCTGCCCACGGCCCAGCGCCACGGCCTGGGCGCGGTTCCCTACGGGGTGCTGGCCGGCGGCATCCTCAGCGGCAAGTACCGCCGCGGCGAGACCCCGGGCGCGGACAACCGCTGGGGTGGCTCGATGGGCCTGCTCGGCGCGCCGGGCCTGGCGGCGGTGGCGCGGCATGCGCTGCGGGACCGCAACCTCGGCATCGCCGAAGCGGTGAATGGGGTGGCCGCGGATGTCGGGGCAGAGCCAAGCGCCGTGGCGACGGCCTGGTGCCTGTCGCGGCGCGGCGTCACCTCGGCGATCATCGGCCCGCGCACCCCGGAGCAGTTCGAGGGCTACCTGGCCGGCGCGACGCTGGAGTTGCCGGCGGAGGCGCTGAAGCGACTGTCGGACGCGTCAAAGCCGCCGGGATAGCGAGGGACGTGCGGCGGGTGGCGTCAGTCGCCCGCCGCGCTTTTCTCCTGCTCCAGCACTTCGTCCAGGACGAACTGGTAGTAGGTCATCGCCTCGCTGACGGCGAAGCGCTCGCGGGTGAACTCGATCTGCGGCGTCCCGGCGCGGACCGAGTCCAGCGTCATGTTTGCGCCGAGCGCCGGCCAGCGCAGCAGGCGCGAAACCTGACGGCCGCGCATGGGAATGGTCTGCGCCTTCACCTCGGGGTGCGCCTCGATGAAGGCGAGGTAGGCGTCGGCGCAGGCGCGCACCGCCTCGGCGCCCTTGCCGGCGCGCATGGCGGCGAAGGCCGTTTCGAGCTTGGCCCGCAGGTCCGGGTTCCGGACGTCCGCCGCTTTCGCCATCGCGTCAGACCGACGAGTTGATCACGGCGTCGACGCCCTTCAGCTGGTCGGCGCGCCAGGCCTTCTGGTCACGCTCGTGCCGCTCCTTGAACTCCGGCAGCAGCTCTTTGCCGAAGGTCTCGATCGACTCCATGATGTGCTCGTGTTTGCGATCGCCGCACTGGGCGACGAAGATCATCACATCGAGGTGCTGCTCCTCGTACTTGCTGAGCGTCTTGCGCAAGCTGTCGGTGGTGCCGATGGCGTTGCCGCTGCGGGCGGCGCGGTAGAGCGCCTTCTGCACCTCGTCCTCGGGTTCCCCCTTGGCGATCTCCTCCGCGGTGAGAAAGCCGCCGCGCTGGGCCTGCGCCTGGGCGGTCTCGCCGGCCCGGGCCAGGAAATCCTGGTAGACGTTGGTCGCGCCCGGCTTGTGCGCGCCGCCGCTGGCCGGATTGTAGTAGTAGCCGAGCGAGTAGGAGAAAAAGGCCGGGCCGTTGGCGCTGCGGCGCATGGCTTCCTCGTCGGTGCCCGCCATCATGAAGGTGTTGAGCACCGCCAGCGCCGGGTTGATGGCGTGGCCGATGGGCATCAGCTCCTCGCGCACCAGCCGGTAGTACTCCAGCGCCCGCTCGCCGAGCTCGTCCGGGGTCTCGAAGCCGAAGCCGAGCGAGCCCATGCCGAGGCGCGCGGCCACCATGGTGGTCTCGCGCCGCGAGGCCGCGACCCAGAGCGGCGGGTGCGGTTTCTGCATCGGCTTGGGGATGACGTTGCGGGCCGGCATCGAGAAGAACTCGCCCTGGAAGCCCTCATAGGGCGTCTGCGTCATCATGTTGGTGATTTCGCGGGTGGCTTCCTCCCACATCGCCTTCTTCATGCGCCGTTCGACGCGGAAGCCGCCGAGCTCCATCTCCGAGGCGCTCTCGCCGGAGCCGAACTCGACGCGGCCATTGGAGAGAAGGTCGAGCGCCGAGATGCGCTCGGCGACGCGGGCCGGGTGGTTATAGGCGGGCGGGGTCAGCACGATGCCGTGGCCGAGGCGGATGCGCTTGGTGCGCTGCGAGAGCGCCGCCATCATCAGCTCAGGCGATGAGGAGTGGGAATATTCCTCCAGGAAGTGGTGCTCGACCTCGAAGACGTAGTCGAACCCCAAGGAGTCCGCGAGGGCCACCTGGTCGAGCATCTCGTGGTAGATGCGCCGCTCGGCGTCCGGGTCCCACTGCTCGGCGTCGCCGGGCTTGGGCAGCTGCAGTTCGTAGAAGAGGCCGAACTTCATTCCGCCGCGACCCCGAGACCCGCGCCGATGGCGTCGTACTGCGCCAGCACCGCGGCGCCGTTGGGCAGGGTCTTCAGGCAGGCTTCGACCTGTTCGCGGGTCGCCTTCTGCTGGATGCGCGGCACGTCGTCGGAATTCCAGGCGACAATTTTGGCCCAGACCGGGTCGATGAAGCTCTTGCCGAGCACCGAGCCGGCCCCGGTCTTGAAGTGCAGCTCGCGCAGTTCGGAGATGAAGAGCTGCAGGTAGGCGACGTGCGGGGCCTCGTCCTGGCGGATCTGGTTGATGATGGTCGCGGCCTGGGTCGCCTTTTCGGGGCGGTCGGGGAAGGCTTCGGGGTCGCTCATCAGATCGACGTTGAACGCGAAGCCGCGTTCGGCGCGGATCTCGATCATCAGCACGTTCATCAGCTGCTTGAGCAGCGCCTCGTGCTGAGGCGGGATCTGCGGCATTTCGCGGCCATCGGCGCCGGGCCGGCCGCCGCGCTCGGGGATTTCCGGGATCGGGTGGGCGTTCTCGCCCAGCACCAGGTCGCGGGCCAGATACCACATCTGGTCGTGCGCCCCGATCGCGGCCGTGCCGTCGCCGCCCTCGTCGAGGCCGTGGGCGACGAAGAGGCCTTTGTTCAGGTGGGCGGTGGCGGTCTCGGAGAGGTCCTCCTCGACCAGCGCCTGGAAGTCCGGCGCGGTGATCCCGGCCAGCATGCGACCGCGGCCCTCGATGATGCCGGTGATGGTCAGCGAGTTCCAAAGCGGCAGGGTGACGCCGTTCGCCAGCAGCAGCTTCATCTGCGGCAGGGTCGGCGAGTGCTCGGCGTGCAGCAGCCGCGTCGAGGCGTCGATCAGCTCGCCGCCATGGGCGGTGAGGTTCTGTTGCCAGGCGTGAATCGCCGGCCAGCGGCCGAGGGTGCGGGGGGACTGGTAGACCCCGTCCGCGTCATAGCCGCCGTGCAGGCGCCGCTCGCCGAAGTAGTTGAGCCGCGCGAAGGGATGGTCGGCGAGGACTTCCTCGGTGGAGTAGCGAAGCTGCATGGCAATGACTCCTATGAAATGACGTTCTGGTTCAAACACATATAAACCGTGATATCCGGACAGCCGCTTCGCGGCTTCCCGGATGACTCACATGGAGAAAGAGCGGCGCGACACTGGTGACACTGTGTATGGCCCGCGCATCCGTCGCCCGCCTACAAAAACTGCCGCGGCGGCGATGGGTCGGTGAGGCCCGTGATCGAGTCGAAGCGGCGTTTGGCGGCTTCCATGTTGTCGGGGTGGGTCAGCAGGTAGAACTGGTCGTCCAGCATCGCCTGCACGACCTTTTCGCCGACTTCGCGCGGGGCCATGCCGTCGGCCTTGAAGCGGGCGTCCATGGCCGCGACCATCGCGGAGCGCGCCGGGTCCGGCGCGTCCGCTTCGCTCAGGTCGCCCGGCCGGTTGCGCGAGGCGGTGATGATGTTGGTGGCGATCATGCCCGGGCACAGCAGGGTGACGCCGATCTTCGCCTCGGCCGCCTTGAGGTCGTAGAAGAGCCCCTCGGTCAGCCGCGCCACGGCGTGCTTGGAGACGCCGTAGATCGACCCCGGCCCGGTAGTCAGGCCGAGGATCGACGAGGTGTTGACCACGTGGCCTTCCTCGCCGTGGGCGAGCATCCGGGGCAGGAAGGCGCGCTGGCCGTTGACCACGCCCCAGAAGTTGACGCCCATCACCCAGGTCCAGTCCTTGGGCGACTGGGCCCAGATCGGCCGCGGTCCGCCGCTGCCGCCCGAGACGCCGGCGTTGTTGCAGAGCACGTGGATCGCCCCGAACCGCGCCTCCGCCGCGTCGGCCAGCTGGGCGACGCTCTCGAACGACGAGACGTCCACCAGCTGCGCGTCGACCTCGAAGTTGGCGCGGGTCAGCCGCTCGGCCTCCCGCTCCAGCGCCGCCTGCTCGACGTCGGCCATCACCACCTTCATGCCGCGGCTGGCAAAAGCCTCGGTCATCCCGAGGCCGATGCCGCTGGCCGCGCCTGTGACGACCGCAACCTTGCCTTCGAGCGCCTGCATCAGGGTCAGGCGTCGAAGGTGATCACGGACCGGGCGATCTGGCCGCCCTTCATCTCGGCGAACGCGTCGTTGACGTTCTCGAGCTTGATGCGGCGTGAGATCATGTCGTCGAGCTTCAGCTTGCCGGACATGTAGAAGTCGACCAGCCGCGGCATGTCGACCGGGAAGCGGTTGGAGCCCATCGCCGAGCCCTGGATGCGCTTCTCGCCGAGGAAGGCCGCACCCATCAGGTTCACGGTCTGGCCGATCGGGATCATGCCGATGACGTTGGCGGTGCCGCCGCGGCGCAGCATGTTGAAGGCCTGCTCGGCGGTCTTGCCGAGGCCGATGGCTTCGAAGCTGTGGTGCACGCCGCCCTTGGTCATTTCCATGACCTCCTTCACCGGGTCGGTGTCGGCGGCGCAGATGAAGTCGGTGGCGCCGAAGGTGCGGGCCATGTTGTCCTTGCCGGGCGACATGTCGATGGCGATCACCCGCGAGGCGCCGGCGATGGCCGCGCCGTTGATGGCCGCCAGGCCGACGCCGCCGCAGCCGATCACCGCCACGGTCTCGCCGGGACGCACGTTCGAGGTGTGGAACACGGCGCCGACGCCGGTCATCACCCCGCAGCCGATCAGGGCGGCGCGGTCGAGCGGCATGTCCTTGCGGACGGCGACGCAGGCATGCTCGTGGATCAGCATCTGCTCGGCAAACGAGGACAGGTTGAGGAACTGCTGGATCGGAGCGCCGCCTTGGGTCAGCCGCGGCTCGTCGCCCTGCTCGCGGCGCACGTCGGGGCTCTGGCACAGCGACATGTGGCCGGTAAGGCACTGGTCGCAGTGGCCGCAGAAGGCCGAAAGGCAGGTGATCACGTGGTCGCCCGGCTTCACGGTGCGCACCTCGGAGCCGACCTGTTCGACCACGCCGGCGCTCTCGTGGCCCAGCACGGCCGGCATTGGATAGCGGTAGGAGCCTTCGATGAAGTGCAGGTCCGAGTGGCAGACGCCGGCGGCGGCGGTGCGGATCAGCACTTCGTGAGGACCGGGCTTGCCGATCTGGACGTCTTCGATTTGCAGTGGCTTACCCACCTCGCGCAGAACGGCGGCCTTCATACCTTACGTCTCCCTGGATCGTCGGGCCGGTATGTCCGGCCTCGCGGGAATGCTTATCGCCGTTTAGGTGCGGGCTCGCCAAGCGGAATTCGCCAGTTGACACTGACGGGCCGTTGACCTTTGCGTCAGCGGGAAAATCGAGGGAGCGGAGCAGCCATGAAACGCATAGTCGCCATCTGCCTGGCCGCGTCGGCGCTCGCGGCCTGCGAGACCGAAGGCATGGGCCCGCCCGGACCGCCGCCGCCGCCGCCATCCACCGGGTCGGGCTACATCCCGCCGCCGAGCACCAACGGCTTCCACGAATCCGACTTTGCCTGGTCGCGCGGAACCGGCGGCGGCGCGATCAACGGGGTCGTCACCTTCGGCGGCCCGGGCAAATACAGCTGCGGCGACGTGGTGCTGGCGCCCGAGACGCCGTGGAGCTCGCAGCGCACCATGACGATGTACGGGTCGACCACCGAAGCCGACGTCGCCGTCGACGACGTGCGCAACCGCACCCCCCGCGATGCCGCCGACCAGGCGCAGGCGGCGGCCTATGCCCGCTACGCCCGCCATGCCCAGTGCAACGCCAGCAACCACTTCAGCTTCGCGGGCCTGCCCAATGGCGCCTGGTACATCGTCACCGTCGCGACCCCGAGGGCGGGCGGGCCGAAGATCGCGGTGATGCAGCGGGTGGCGACCTACGGCTTCGCCTTCAAAGCCAACCTGCGCTAGCCGGCGGACCACGATGGCGTTCCACGACATCCTCTATGCGGCGGATGGGCCGATCGGCGTGATCACGCTGAACCGGCCGCAATACCGCAACGCCCAGGGCTACCGCATGCTCGACGAGATCGACGCGGCCTTCGACCTGGCCCGCGCCGACGAGGATGTGCGGGTGGTGCTGGTGCGCGGCTCCGGCGGCGTCTTCTCCACCGGCCACGACCTCGGCACGCCCGAGGCGGCGGAATACCGCGCTGCGCTGGGCGCCAAGCCGGGCATTCAGGTCTACGACCAGTTCAAGAAGTACAATCTCGACCTGCTCTTGAAGTGGCGAAGTTTCCCCAAGCCGACCATCGCCATGGTCGAGGGCTATTGCATCTATGCCGGCTGGATGCTGGCCGCGGCGATGGACGTGATCTTCGCCGCCGAGAGCGCCGAGTTCCTGGGCGGCTTCGTCGAGTACAATTCGATCCCGTGGGACATCGGCCTGCGCCGCGCCAAGGAACTGCTGTTCGAGAGCCGCTTCATCCCGGCCGAGGAGGCCGCGTGTTACGGCCTGGTGAACCACGTCTATGCGCCGGGCGACCTGGAGCGCGAGACCTACGCCTGGGCCCGCCGCGTCGCCGAGAACAGCCCCGAGGCGTTGCGCATGGCCAAGATTCAGATGAACAAGGCCCAGGACGCCCAGGGCTTCACCAACGCGGTCGAGGACAGCCTCGGCGACTACCAGGCCATGATGCACATGCCCGGCCTCGACATGCGCGTCCCCGGCGAGCGCCGCCTCGCCACCGTCGACCTGGCGGTCAAGGGCCGGCGGGGAGAGCGGTTCGGGCAGTAGGTTCCTTCTCCCCTTGCGGGAGAAAGTGTCGCCGGAGGCGACGGATGAGGGGTGAACCACGGCGCCGGCCGACGACCACGCCAATCCCAAAGTCCGAGCCGACACCCCTCATCCGGCGCTTGCGCGCCACCTTCTCCCGCAAGGGGAGAAGGGAGATTCGGAGCCAGATCGATGACCATCCGCGCCCTGCGCCTCTTCAAGACCGATGCTGGCCAGGAGGCGAAGTTCGTCGAGCTGACCGACGCTGACCTTGGCGAGGGCGATGTCACCGTCCGGGTCGAATACTCGACGGTGAACTACAAGGACGGCCTGGCGCTCACCGGCAAGGCGCCGGTGGTGCGGGTGTGGCCGATGACGCCGGGGATCGATTTCGCCGGGGTGGTCGAGGCCTCGGGCAACGCCGGCTTCAAGGCCGGCGACCGGGTGGTGCTGAACGGCTGGGGCGCCGGCGAGACCCAGCAGGGCGGCTACACGAGCCGCCAGCGGGTCAAGGGCGACTGGCTGGTCAAGCTGCCGGACGCCATCTCCACCGCCGACGCCATGGCCATCGGCACCGCCGGCTACACGGCCATGCTCAGCGTCATGGCGCTGGAGCGCCAGGGCTTGACGCCGGACCGGGGCGACGCGCTGGTGACCGGCGCGGCCGGCGGCGTCGGCAGCGTCGCCATCGCCCTGCTGGCCAAGCTGGGCTGGCGGGTGGTGGCGTCCAGCGGGCGCAAAGAGACCGAGGCCGATTACCTGACCGGCCTCGGCGCCGCGGACATCATCGACCGGGCCGAACTCTCCGCCCCCGGCCGGCCGATCGGACGCGAACGCTGGGCCGCTGCGATCGACGCGGTCGGCAGCCACACCCTGGCCAACGTGCTGAGCCAGATCCGCTACGGCGGCGCGGTGGCCGCCTGCGGCCTCGCCCAGGGCATGGACCTGCCCGGCAGCGTCGCGCCCTTCATCCTGCGCGGCGTCACCCTCTGCGGCATCGATTCGGTGATGTGCCCGAAGCCGCGCCGCGAGGAAGCCTGGGCTCGGCTTGCCCGCGACCTTGATCTCACGAAGCTGGCCGCGATGCGCGTCGAGGCCACCCTGGCCGACCTGCCGCGCCTCGCGGCGGACATCGTCGAGGGCAAGGTCAGAGGGCGGGTGGTGGTCGACGTGGCTCGATGAACGCCAAATGAACGGCCATTAACAGCCGGGTTCAGCTCCGACGGAGCATCCTTCACATCACGCGTCTGACGGAGCCGATCAGCCTCCGGGACGTTTAGACCTTGGACGAACAAGGAACGTGTAGGAGGTTCCCATGCGTAAATATCTGACAGCCGGTCTGGCCGCTCTCACCGCAGCAGCCTCAATTGGCGCAGCGGCGACGACCGCCGACGCGGCGCCCCACGGTGGTGGCGGTTTCCACGGCGGCGGCAGCTTCCATGGCGGCGGCTACCACGGCGGTGGAGGTTTCCACGGCGGCGGCTACCGCGGCGGTGGGGGTTACTATCGCGGCGGTGGGTGGGGCGGCGTTGGCTGGGGCCTGGCGGGCCTGGCGCTCGGCGCGACCCTCGCCAGTCCGTACTACGGCGGTGGCTATTACGGCCCCGGCTACTATGACGGCTATTACGGTTCCGGCGGCAGCTGCGTGAGCACGCGCCGCGTCTGGAACCCTTACGCCGGCGGCTACGTGCTGCGCCGCTTCTACTACGCCTGCTAGGCGGAGTTCTGAGCCGGGCGCTCAGGTCCTCCCCCCACCGACGCCCGACTTGATGCGAGCCCTCCGGAGCGAAGCTCCGGAGGGCTTGTCATTTGCGTGCAATACCACGAGACATTCGCGGCATGGACGCGCCCGCGACGCCCGCCGCGAAGGCTGCCGTCGCGGATCGAATTCGCGAGCAGGCCACGTCCCGCGCCACCCCCGCCTATCGCCCGGACATCGACGGCCTGAGGGCGCTGGCGGTCGTACCGGTGGTGCTCTTCCACGTCGGCTTCGCGCCGTTCAGCGGCGGCTTCGTCGGCGTCGACGTGTTCTTCGTCATTTCCGGCTTCCTGATCACCGGCATTCTGAAGCGCGAGCTGGACGGCGGCGGCTTCTCGCTGATCGGCTTCTATGCGCGCAGGGCGCGGCGGATCGTGCCAGCGCTCTTGGTGATGTCGGCAGGCGTCGCCTGGGGCGCCTACCTGTGGCTGCCGCCGCGCGAGCTGATCTCGGTCGCCGACGCCCTCGCCTTCGTCGGCCTCTTCGGCTCCAACATCTATTTCTTCCTGCACGCCGGCTACTGGGACGCCGCCGCCCGCGACCATCCGCTGCTGCACACCTGGTCGCTGGGCGTCGAGGAGCAGTTCTATATCGTCTTCCCCCTGCTGCTGGCGGCGCTGCACCGCTGGATGCGCGCGCCCCGCAGGGTGGTGGCCGGTCTGGGGCTGGCCTCGCTCGGCGCCAGCATCTGGGCGGCCGCGTACGCGCCGGAGGCCGGCTTCTATCTGATCCCGTTCCGCGCCTTCGAGCTGATCATGGGCGCGCTGATCGCGTACGGCGCCGTCGCCCCACCCGGCGCGCGCTGGCTGCGCGAACTGCTGGGCGCCGCGGGCGTCGCCTTGATCGCCCTCGCCGTCTTCGGCTTCTCGCAGGCGACGCCGTTCCCGGGCGTCGCCGCCCTGGTCCCGTGCCTGGGCGCGGGCATGATCCTGCTCGCCGGCGCGGGCGGCCCTTCGCTCGCAGCACAACTGCTCTCGGCCCCGCCGGTGCGCTTCGTCGGCCTCGTCTCCTACTCGCTCTACCTCTGGCACTGGCCGCTGATCGTCTTCAGCCAGATCGCGCTGGGGCGCCCGTTCCGGCTTGAGGAACGGCTGCTGCTCTGCGCCGCCGCCTTCGCCCTGGCGGTGCTGTCGTGGGCCGTGGTCGAGCGGCCGTTCCGCCGGCGCGGCGGCCGCTTCCCGGCCACGCCCGTCGCCTTCGGCCTCGCCGCCGCCGGCATCGTGCTGGGGCTGTTCGCGGCGCAGGAGGCCACGGCGAACCACGGCTGGAGCAATCGCCTGCCGCCGGACCTCGCCCAGATCGAGGCCGCGCGCCCCGAGCACACCGCGAACGATCCGTGCTTCCTCTCAAAGGACCAGCTCCCCCCGACCTGGGGTGGGGAGGCGTGTGTCATCGCCGGCGCGCAGCCTCAGCGCGTCCTCTGGTGGGGCGATTCCTTCGCCGCCCAGTACGTGCAGGCGCTGACGCAGGATCGCGCCCAGCTGCCGTTCTCGGTGGTGCAGTACAACTACGCCGGCTGCCCGCCGGTGCTTGGGTTCAACCCGGTGATCGCGCCCCACTGCGCCGACTTCAACGCGCGGGCGTTCGACGTGATCGCGGCCAACCACATCGGCGTCGTGGTGCTGATCGGCCGCTGGGAGGCGGCGGAGCGCCGCGGGCTGTCGCTGGTCGGCCTGACGCGCACAGTGGCGGCCCTGCAGGCGCGCGGTCTCAAGGTGGTCGTCGTCGGCCAGTCGCCCGTCTTCGTGGCCGATGCGGTGAAGATCCTGGCCTGGCGGCGTCTGCGCGGCGCCGACCCCGACCCGATGGAGGAAGTGGCCTTCGACGCCAGCCTCAATCCGGCCCTGCGGGCCGCTGCCGGGAGCGCGACCTTCATCGACCCGATGGCCGGCCTGTGCCAGGGCCGAAGCTGCCGGCTTGGCGACGGACGCCAGGCCTTCTTCATCGACGACGGCCACATGAGCCTCGCCGGGGCGCTGAAGACGCTGCCCTGGCTGGTCGCCCCCATCGCCCAGGTCGCCGCCGCCCCTCCCCTCTCACCGAAAGGCCAGCCACGATGACCAGCCCGCGCCCGCCGCGCTACCCGCCGCTTTCGCCGGACGAGATGACCCCCGCTCAGCGCGAGGCCGCCGAGGCGATCGCGTCCGGCCCGCGCCGGGGCCTGCGCGGGCCGTTCCAGGCCTGGCTGCGCAGCCCCGAACTGGCCGGGCGGCTGCAGAAGGTGGGCGAGTACCTGCGCTTCAACTCGCAGGTTCCGCGGCGGCTCAACGAAATGGCGATTCTGATGACCGCCCGCGCCTGGGACGCCCAGTTCGAGTGGTACGCCCATCACAGCCTGGCCATGGACGCCGGCCTCGACCCCGCCGTCGCCGCCGACATCGCCGCCGGCCGCCGCCCTGCCTCGATGCAGCCCGACGAGGCCGTGGTCTACGACTTCTGCACCGAACTGCGCGCCACCCACCACGTCAGCGACGCCACCCTGGCGGCCGCCCAGGCGCTGCTCGGCGAGGGCGGCGTGATCGACCTGATCGGTGTGTGCGGCTACTACGACGTCGTCTCGATGACCCTCAACGTGGCCGAGGTGGCGTTGCCGGATGGGGTGGAAGCGCCGCTGAAATGAGCGACTCCCCCTCCCCTACGGGTGAGGTTCCAAAAGCCGCTCGACGATCGCGGCGCCCATCGGGGGCATGCGGGGGTTGTTGTCGATGGCGAGCAGCATGGCGGCCATGTGGGCGGCCCAGCCGCGGGCGCGGGTCCAAGTGGCCTCGGACGCCGCGTAGGCGGCGATGGCGCGGTGGCGGGCTTCGGCGTGCGGCAGCAGCATCCAGATCGAGGCCAGGTCGCAGGCCGGGTCGCCGCCGCCGAGGTCGCCCCAATCGATCACAGCGGCGAGGCGGCCGTCCTTCACCAGCACGTTGCGGCCGTGCAGGTCGCCGTGGAACCAAGTGCGCGGCGCATCGATCGGGGTCGCCAGGGCGGCGTTCCAGATCTTGCGCACATGCGGCGGCAGCGGACCGCTCGAGCGTTCGATGATGGCGCACCTTTCCTCGAACGCCTCGACGCGATCCGAGAGCGGCCCGCCGCGGTAGGGGTTGGTGGGCGCATCGTCCGGGGCCGGCTGGTGCAAGGCGGTCAGGAACGCCGCCAGCACCTCGCCCTGGTCGGCGTCCGGCGGGGCGCGGTCGGTGGGAACGCCCTCGAACCACGGCACGACGCTCCAGCTGTAGGGATAGCCCAGCGCCGGCTTGCCGATGCGCACCGGGATCGGCGCCGGCAGCGGCAGGTTGGCGGCGATCAGCGGCAGGAAGTGCTGCTCGCGCAGGATCAGCCAGCCGCCGCCGCGCCGGCGCGGCAGGCGCAGGGCGAGGTCGTCGCCGAGGCGCATTACCTCATTGTCCCAGCCGATCTCGAAGCGGGCGATCGGCAGCTCGGCCAGGTCCGGATGCTGGTCGCGGAGCAGCGCCCGCGCCAGCTCGGGCGTGATATCGACGTCGCTGGTCGGCTCGCCGGCCGGGGTGGGAGGCGGAATGTCGGTCATGCGCGCCTGGATGCCCCAAGGCGCCGCGCAAGACCAGCCGGCGCGCTAGGCCAGCGCCGCCCGCCGCGCCAGGCTCTCGGCCGGCCACTGGGTTTCCAGCTCGTAGAAGATCTCGAACGCCGGCTGGTCCGCGGGCAGCACCACCCACGGCAGCTTCGAGCGGGTGAAGATGTGGGCGTCCGGCGCGACAGCCCGGGCGTCGTCGAGCGTTCCGGCCCGCACGAAGGCCGACCGGGTGCGCCCGCCATAGTGGCTCCAGAGCGCGACGTGGCACGTCGGGCAGCGGTGGATCAGCTGGCCCGCGCCGCTTTCGCTGGGCGTCGCCACCGCTTCGGTCTCCCCCGTCACCTCGAGCCGGTCGCGCTCGATGATCGCATTGATCACGAAGGCGCTGCCGGTCTCGCGCTGACACCAGGTGCAGTGGCAGCAGTTGACGAACATCGGCCGGCTGGCGAGGCGGTATCGCACCGCCCCGCATGTGCAGCCACCTTCGAGATCGGGGCTCATGCCCGAGCCCTTAGGCGGCCGCCGCGCCAGCTTCTGGCAGCAGCCTCAAGCCGCCGCCGGCGCCTTCAGCGTCTCGTCGAACAGCGCCAGCATCTCGCTCCAGTGCCGCTCGGCCGCCGGCTCGTTGTAAACCGGCAGGTCGGGCATGGTGTAGCCGTGGCGGGCGCCCTGGTAGATGGTGACCTCGTTGTCGACGCCGGCCGCGGTGAGCGCCTCGCGCAGCCGGTCGGCCTGTTCGGGCGGGAAGCCGGCGTCCTCGTCGGCGCCCGCGACCAGCACCTTGGCGCTGATCTTGGGGGCCAGCAGGTGGGGGCTGTCCGGCGCATCGGTGGCCAGGCGCCCGCCATGGAAGCCGGCCGCCGCCGCCACCTGGTCCGGATAGGTCCCGGCGGCGCGCATCACCACGCCGGCGCCCATGCAGTAGCCGGTGATAGCGAACTTGCCGCCCTTCACGTTCGGATTGGCGGCCAGGTAGTCGAGGCTGGCCTTGGCGTCGACGAGTTGCTTCTCGGGGTTGGTCGAGCCCATCAGCTTGCCGAAGGCCTCGCGCCGCTTGGCTTCGTCGGCGAACACCTCCTTGACGTTGATCGGCGCGTAGGGGCCGGCGCGCCAGAAGAGGTCGGGCAGCAGGGTGAAATAGCCGTGTCTGGCCAGCCGCTCGCCGAACTCGAACAGCGCCGGGCGGATCGCCGGCGCGTCCATGAAGATGATAGCGCCGGGCCACGGGCCCTTGCCCTCGGGCGTGAAGGTATAGGCGCGAGCGTCGCCGTCCGGCGTCGGCAGGGCGATCTCTTGCATGCTGAAATATCCTCTTCGCTGAAATGGACTTGGGCTTATCGGCCGCGGGGCGGTTGCGGGGGACTTATACCCCCGGGGCTTGCAAGCGAAAGCTCCCCTCCCCCTTGAGGGGAGGGGCTGGGGGTGGGGGTCTGCGGCAGGAGAGGGCTGAGCGGCGGACGCCATCGATCAGCTCGCCCATTTCGGCGAGAGACCCCCACCCCTGATCCCTCCCCTCAAGGGGGAGGGGAATTAGTCCGCCAGCAGGTCGCCGCTGGCGGCTCTGACATCCACGCATCCGGTAAGCGCCATGGCGACGCGGAGTTCCTGGCGCAGGATCTGCAGCATGTGGGTGACGCCGGCCTCGCCGCGGGCGCCCAGGGCCCAGGCCCAGGCGCGGCCGATGAGGACGGCGCGGGCGCCGCAGGAGAGCGCCTTCAGCACATCCAGGCCGGAGCGCACGCCCCCGTCCATCAGCACGGTCAGCCGGTCGCCGACCGCCTGGGCGATCGGCGGCAGGGCGCGGATCGAGGAATTGGCGCCGTCGAGCTGGCGGCCGCCGTGGTTGGAGACCACGATCCCGTCCACCTCGATGGCGGCGGCCTGGCGCGCGTCGGCGACGTCGAGCACGCCCTTGATCACGATCGGGCCCTTCCAGTGCTCGCGCACCCAGGCAATGTCGTTCCAGGTGATCGAGGCGTCGAAATTGCGCCCGATCCAGCTCCAGAACTCGACCAGCCGCTTCAGGTCCTTCGAGGCCGAGGCGACCGTGCCCAGGGTGTGCGGGCGCCCGTTCAGATGCACGTCCCAGAGCCAGGCCGGATGCAATATGCCGTCCATCGCCTGGCTAAAGCGCTGGGCGGGGGTGGTCGCGACCATGCCGTTGCGCTGGTCGCGATAGCGGGTGCCGGGCACGGCGAGATCGACGGTGAACACCAGCACCGGGCAGCCGGCCTCGGCCACCGACGCCAGCGTCTCGGCCATGAAGCCGCGGTCGCGGGTCATGTAGAGCTGGAACCACGGCGGCGCGGCGGCCTCGGCCACTTCCTTGGCGGTGCAGACGCCGACGGTGGAGAGGGTGAAGGGCACGCCCGCCGCCTTCGCCGCCTTGGCGGCCTGGGCCTCGCCGCGCCGGGCGTACATGCCGGAAAGGCCGACCGGCGACAGCACCACGGGCATGGCGAGCTTCTGGCCGAACACCTCGGTCTCGGTGGAGAGCTTGGAGACGTCCTGCAGCACCCGCTGCCGCAGCTTCAGGCTCTGGATATCTGCGACATTGGCCGCCAGGGTGTCCTCGGCGTAGGAGCCGCCATCGATATAGTCGAACAGCACCCGCGGCAGCCGCCGCCTGGCCGCCTCGCGGTAGTCCGCGACGCAGACCGGCTTCACGTCGCCTCGCGCACCTTGCGCGTCGCGGTCTTGGGCGCGGGGCCGTGGGTGGCCGGGGGGCCCTTCATCATGTCGACCATTGCCTTGGTCACCGCCCGCGGCTCTTCCTCGAACAGCGAGGCCAGCTGCTCGGTCATCGCCCCGCCCAGCTGCTCGACGTCAACGATGGTGACGGCGCGGCGATAGTAGCGGGTGACGTCATGGCCGATGCCGATGGCGATCAGCTCCACCGGGCTCCTGCCCTCGATCTCGCCGATCACCTTGCGCAGGTGCCGCTCGAGGTAGTGGCCGGAGTTCACCGACAGGGTCGAGTCATCGACCGGCGCCCCATCCGAGATCACCATAAGAATGCGGCGCTGCTCGGGGCGGCCGAGCAGGCGCTGGTGGGCCCACATCAGCGCCTCGCCGTCGATGTTCTCTTTCAGCAGGCCCTCGCGCATCATCAGCCCGAGGTTCTTGCGCGCCCGCCGCCAGGGGTGGTCGGCCGACTTGTAGATGATGTGGCGCAGGTCATTGAGCCGGCCGGGCGACGGCGGCTTGCCGTTCTTCAACCACTCGTCGCGGCTGGCGCCGCCCTTCCAGGCGCGGGTGGTGAAGCCCAGGATCTCGACCTTGACGCCGCAGCGCTCCAGCGTACGCGCCAGGATGTCGGCGCAGACGGCCGCCACCATGATGGGCCGCCCGCGCATCGAGCCGGAGTTGTCGATCAGGAGGCTGACCACCGTGTCGCGGAACTCGGTGTCCTCTTCCATCTTGAACGACAGCGGCGCGGTCGGATCGACGATCACCCGGGTCAGGCGCGCCACGTCGAGCAGGCCCTCCTCGAGGTCGAAAGTCCATGTGCGGTTCTGCTGCGCCAGCAGCCGGCGCTGCAGCCGGTTGGCGAGGCGGGCCACCACATTGGAGAGGTGGGCCAGCTGCTGGTCGAGGTAGGCGCGCAGCCGCGTCAGCTCCTCGGCGTCGCAGAGCTCCTCGGCGGCGACGATCTCGTCGTGGTGGGTGGTGTAGACCTTGTAGGCCGGCTCGGCCTTGCCTGAATCCTTGAGATCGGGCCGCGCCGGACGATCGCCCTCGCCGGTCTCCAGTTCCTCGTCGGAAGGCTCGGCGTTCTCGTCCTCCTCGACCTCCGTCATGGTGCTTTCGGAGGTTTCGGACTCGCGGTGCGACTTTTCCGAATCGTCCAGCGTGGCGCTTTGCGGGGACTGTTCCTCGCCCTCGCCTTCCCCCTCGTCGCTGGCCTCGGCCTCGCCGTCCTGGCTCTCTTCTTCCTGGGAGTCCTGGTCGGGCGCGTCGGAGAGGTCGTCCCCCATCTCCATGTCGCGGACGATGGCGCGGGCGACACGGGCGAAGGCGCGCTGATCTTCGAGATTGTTCAGCAGCCGGTCGAGGTCGGGGCCGGCCTTGGCCTCGACCTGCTGGCGGAAGGCATCGACCAGCGCCTGCGCGGCGGGCGGCGGCGGCGAGCCGGTCAGGCGCTCGCGGGCGATCAGGGCCAGGATGTCGGCCATCGGCGCGGCGGCCGGGTCGATCAGGTGGTCCATGCCCTTGCGCTGCAGATTGTGCTCGAGCACGGCGGCCAGGTTGTCGCGCACCCCGCCGAGCGCATTGGCGCCGATCGCCTCGATGCGGGCCTGCTCCAGCGCGTCATAGACCTGCGCGCCCTCGATCGACTTCGGCCGGCTCTTGCCGTGCGTCACTTCGTTGTGGTGGGCGACGCGCAAGGCGAGCTGGTCGGCGAGGCCCCGGATGCGGGTGGTTTCCGGCCCCGAAAGCTCCCGCGGCGGATGCGGCAGCACGGCGCGGTTGCCATTCAGGCTGGGGCCGTCGCCGGAGAACACCACCTCCAGGTCAGGCTGCTCGGCAAGCGAGCGCGCGGCGTGCGCCAGCGCACGCTTGAAGACCTCGGTCGGGCTCTCCTTCTGGGGCATGCCCCGGTCTTATCGCCAACGCGGGCGGCGCGAAACAGTAATGTCCTCCTTCTCCCCTTGCGGGAGAAGGTGTCGCCGGAGGCGACGGATGAGGGGTGTTAGCGCCCGGCTTGCCGATGAACCCCGCCCCGCGCCAATCTCAGAAGCTTGCGCCGACACCCCTCATCGGCGTTACGCGCCACCTTCTCCCGCAAGGGGAGAAGGAACTACCCTCCAGGCGGGGCGGTCACGATGGGCTGGTCGGGGCGCAGCGGCACCAGTTGCCAGGTGCGGCCGTCGGGGGCCCTGGCTTCGTAGGGCGCCTTGGCCGCGGGGGCCGGGAAGGTGACGATCGGCTGGGCGTTGGCGTCCGACAGCACGATGCCGCCCTTGTCGTCGAGCGCCCAGGCCGCGACGCTTTTCAGCGCCGGGAAGGCGCGGCGGCAGGCCAGCGGCGCCTTCAGCGCGAAGCCGGCGAAACTGGTCTGGTGGGTGAGGGTGAGGGTGCAGGCGACGTGGCCGCCAACTTCGCTGAGGCGCCAGTCGCCCGACTCACGCGCCGGGTCATCGGCGGCAAGCGCTTGCCCGCAAAGCAGAACCCCGCCTAGCAGGACTGTGGCCGAGGCGAGGGCGAGTCCGCGCATGGCGCTCCACTTCCAACCCCCGGGGGCGGAGCTTAGCCCTTTTGCGCCGCAACGCAAACCGCGCGATTGCGGCCGGCCAGGACGTCAGTGGCGGTCGATGATCGCGGTCAGGGTGAGGGCCTGCTTGCCGGCCTCCTCGACCAGCCGCCGCGACACCTCGCGCGCGCCGACCGGGTAGAAGTCGCCGCCCTCGGCGATCTCGCCGGAGAGGCGCGACACCTCGGTGAGCGCCGCCGCCAGCTGCTCGATGTGTTCGCGCGCCAGCATGCGCGCTTCGGAGTTGAGCCGCCGAATCCGGTCGGCTGGGGAGCCTGGCTCGGCGGGCGACGGGAAAACGACCAAGTGACTTGCAGACATAACAACCATCCCGACTGAGAGACCGGCGAACACCGCCCCTGGCCCATGGGTCAGGCTCACCACCATCGGACAATCAATTCGCGGCGGCGCCGCGAGTTCCCGGCTGGGCCATGTTCAGCGTCGCCGTGCCATTTTCATCACGCGCTCCCCTCCCCTCGAGGGAAGGGGCCGGGGGTGGGGGGCTCTGTCCGGTGAAGTTCGGTCTGTGGGCCTCCCGATCGCACCCCTTCCTGAATTAGTCGCCCACCCCCAACCCCTCCCCTCAAGGGGGAGGGGAGCTTGACCACGCCCCGCCCTCCCCGCTACAGGCCCGCCCATGCGGACTTTCGGCCAGGGTTGCCCGTCGAATTCCAACGCCCGTCATCGGGGCGTGGGACGGGTGGCGCTTGGCTGGATGATCTAGCCGCTACTTTTCCCAGAGCCCCGCCGAACGGCCGGGGCTCTATCCTTCAGACCCTCCGCCCGTCCGGCTCCTTGAAAGAGAAAGACGGACCATGAGCGCGACTGAAGAGACACCCTTCCCCGAGCACCTGCGCATCCCCATCACCCCCGTGCTGGAGACCGAGCGGCTGATCCTGCGCCCGCTCGCCATGCGCGACGTGGCGGCGATCCAGCGGCGCTTCCCGCAGTGGGAGATCGTTCGCTACCTGCACGCCGAGGTGCCGTGGCCCTATCCGGCCGATGGCGCGGCCGAGAACATGGCGCAGTGCATCGCGAAGGCCGCGGACGGCCGGCAGAACTACTGGGCGCTGACCCTGAAAGGCGGCGATGACGAGTTGATCGGCCGCATCGACCTCTGGGCGGACGATGGGGTCAAGCGCGACCAGCGCGGCTTCTGGCTCGATCCGGAGTTCTGGGGCAAGGGCCTGATGACCGAGGCCGCCGACCGGGTGACCGACTACGCCCTGGTCGAACTCGGGTGGCCGCACCTGTGGCTCAGCAACGCCGAGGCCAACACCGCTTCGCACCGGGTGAAGGAAAAGCAGGGCGCCACGATCATCGAGCGCACGCCGCGGCGTTACGTCTACGGCGAGGGCGTCAAGGTCACCTGGCTGCTGACCCGGGAGGCCTGGCTGAAGCACCGCCAGGGCGCTGGCGATGCCGGGTGAGCTGCCGGCGACGCCGGTGCTGGAAACGCGCCGCCTGATCCTCCGCCCGATCCGGACGGAGGATGCCCCGGCGATCCAGCGCAACTTCGAGCGGTGGGAGGTGGTGCGCCTCTTGACCTCGCGCATCCCGTGGCCGTTCCCGCCGGACGGGGCGGCCGCCAACATGCCGAACGCCCTGGGCGAGATGGCGCGGCGCGAGCAGTTCCACTGGGCGATCACACTGCGCGGTGGGACGGACGTGCTGATCGGTTACGTCAACCTCTGGCCGGACGACGGGGTCAGCCGCGACCAGCGCGGCTTCTGGCTGGCGCCGGAGTCTCGGGGCCGGGGCCTGATGGGCGAGGCGCCGTCCTGATAGACAAAACCCCCGTCAGCTATGTCAGCGGCGAGGGCTTGCGGGAAACGTGGCTGCTCACGCGCGGCGCTTGGCTGGCGCGGCGCGTGGCCGAAGAGCAGGGATGATCCCTCGCCCCTCAAGCGGGGCGAGGGATCAAGACCCTAGTGTTTGTGGCGGCGGTCGCCGTCAGTGATGTCGGCGATACGGCCGTCGATGAGCTCGCCACCGGCCGTCGACACGATTTCGCCGGCGTCCTGCACGCCCTTCTTCGCCTGATGGTGTTCGGCGTTCAGGTGCTCCTGGAAGTGGTCGGGCTCCTGCACCGCGTCGGCGGGCGGGGTCTTGGTTTCGTCAGCCATGGGTTCTCTCCGTCAGCTTTGGCCTCGACCATGACATGCCCGGGCGCGGCTGTCAGCCCTAGACCGCCCAATCGGCCGCGCCGCGCCTGGCGCGGGGCAAACGCGAGCCGCTTGACATTCGAATTAAAAAACTCAATCTTGGACTCAATAAAATTGATTGAGACCGATGCCGCACGAACCAAACGACTGGCAGGACCTGACCAGGCTCACCGGCGGCGCGCCGATTGTGGTCGAGCGGGTGCGGCTGACGGGCAAGGACATCGCCATCGAGGGGGCGTTCGCGCCGCCCAGGCTGGCCGCGCTCTCGGCCGAGGACCAGGTGTTCGTCGCCGCCTTCGTGCGCAGCCACGGCTCGATCAAGGACATGGAGCAGATGTTCGGGGTCAGCTACCCGACGGTGAAGGCGCGCCTGAACCGCATCGGCGCCAGCCTGGAATTCATCGACGAAAGCCCCGCCCCGCCCCGCTCGGACGTGCTCGAGCGGCTGGAGCGCGGCGACATCACCCCGGCGGAGGCCATCGCGGCCCTGGAGGATCGGTCATGAGCGAGGCGCGCGCCCTCTTCCAGTCCCAGCTGCGCTCGGCGGTGCGGGACGCCCGCCAGGTCGGGCCGGTGCGGGTGCGCACCCCGGCGCCGCCGCGGCGCACGGTGATCCGGCTGTGGCTGCCGCTGACACCGCTGTGGGTGCTGCTGGCCCCCTTCGCCCTGCTGCTGGCGCCGGCGCTGAAGCTGTCGCCGCAGACCCGCGCCCTGCCGGCCTACCGCACCGCCTTCACCGTCGGCGGCGCCCTGATCGCCATGTCCGGAACCGTGATCGACATCGATGGCCGCGACGCGCTCGTCCGTGTCCGCATCTTCTAGGGAGAAAGCCCCATGAACGAAGACCGCAAGCGCATCCTCAGCATGCTGGCCGAGGGCAAGATCACCGCCGACGAGGCTGAGCGGCTGCTCGACGCCATGGTGCGCCGGCCCGACCTGATCGAGCAGCCGACGCCGCGCTCCAACGGAGGACCCAAGTACTTCCGCGTCGAGGTCAACGCCAACGACGCCCACGATGGCCCGGCCAAGGTCAATGTGCGCATCCCGATGCAGCTGCTGCGCGCCGGCGTGCGCCTCAGCGCCCTGATCCCGCCGCAGGCCCGCACCCAGGTCAACGAAGCCATGACCCGCCAGGGCATCCCCTTCGACCTCAGCCAGATCAAGCCGGAAAACCTCGACGACCTGATCGAACACCTGAGCGAATTCACCGTCGACGTGGACAGCGAGCAGGCCAAGGTGCGGGTGTACTGCGAATAAAGCCGGACGCGCACGCGCCGCAGAAAATATCGCGTGTCAGGGACGGGGGTGGGGTCGTATTCAGGACCCGTCGTTCAGCGCCGCCGCGCTGCCCCCCACAACACCCCCTGAAAGGCGATGATCATGCGCTATCGTCAGCTTGGCCG
>DATAVF010000145.1:0-2476 GCA_036267835.1 Caulobacteraceae bacterium
CTGGCCGGCTTCCTGCTGCGGATCGTGGCCCTTGGGATCGCGCTCGGCCGCCTGGGCCGCCAGCGCCGCGTCCTCCTCCCGCACCCCCGAGCCGCCGAAGCTGGCGGTGATGAAGCGGTCCGGCCAGCGCGCCATCAGGTGGGCGACAATGCCGCCCCCCATCGAGTAACCGTGGAAGTGCGCCTTGCCGACGCCGAGGTGGTCCAGCACCTCCATCACGTCCCGGGGCATGCGGTCGCCGTCGTACTTCGCTGGATCGTACGGCTTCTCGCTACGGCCATGGCCGCGCGCGTCGATGCCGATCACCCGGTGGTCGCGCGCCAGCTCCTTTGCGACGCCATCGGCGAACCAGCTCGCGTCGCAGCAGCTGGTGTAGCCGTGCAGCAGCACTACCGGCGGGCCGGACCCGGCCTCCATCCAGTGGATGCGCACGCCGTCGGACGCGGTGAAGTCTCCGTGCTTCACGTTGGCCGGCGCCTCGATGTCCGCTTCCGCCACCGTCATCGCCGTCTCTCCCTGCTCTGGTTTTCTCGTCCCGCGATCATACGCTCCCGGGCCCGGCCTTGTCAGGCCGCTCCAGCTCCGCCAGCGCCCAGGTCGCGCCGCGTCGCAGCCGCGCGTCGGTCTCCCGCGCCAGCACTTCGCGCAGCACCGGCGCGGCCAGCGCGTCGCGCATCAGTCCCAGGCCCACGGCCGCGTGGTGGCGGACACGGACCGACGGGTCGGTGAGCGCCGCCTGCACGATGCGGTCGCGGTATTCCGGCTCTAGCCCGCCCGGCGTCTCGCTGCAGGCGTGGCAGCTGAGCGCATGCATCGTCATCCAGCGGACGCGGGGGACCGGATCGTCCATCAGCCGGGCCAGCGGCGCGCGGGTAGTGGCGTCGCCGAAGGTGTCGAGCGCCGCCGCGCACTCGAAGCGCACCCGATCGCGCCGCGCACCCAGGCCGCGCAGCAGCGCCTGCTGGAACGCCGCATAGCGCGTCGGCTGGCTCTGCATCACCGCCCGCGCCGCCTGCTTGCGCCCCTTGCCGACGGCGAGCGCACGGCCCAGCGGACGCAGGTCCTCCGCCGCGGCGAGCGCGAACCACTGCTCGGCCCGCATCTGCGCGTCGGACTGGGCCGCGCCGCGCCACGCCTCGACGCCGGCCACCAGCGCCGGCCAGCTGGCAAAGCCGTAGTCGCGGGCGATCACCGTCTGCGCCTTGGTCAGCGGCAGGCTCGCGGCCGGCGCCTCCGCGAACACGGCCGCCACCCGGGTTGCCGCGGCCATGTCGCCGGCCACCCAAGCACGCTGCAACGTCCGGGCCTCCCGGCGCAGGCGCTCGAGGTCCGGCCGGGGCGGCAGCTCCCGCGCCATCAGACCCGCGCCGCGGCGGCCTGCTTGGCCCGCGTCGCGCCCTGGCGGCTGAGCAGCCGCTGCTTGATACGCATGAAACGCGGCGTCGCCTGACAGTTGGGCGCCACGCAGTGCAGCAGCAGCGGGTGGCAGAACACCATGTCGCCGGGCGCGCCGCTGAGTTCCTCCACACGCAGCGCCACGCCGTCGATCACTGCGCCCTCGACCATGAAGGCGGTCACGCGATCTGGCGGACTGGCCGCGTGGCCGGTGAGGGCCGCAAGCCAGGGGTGACGGCGGCTGAACTTGTCGCGCCGGAACGTCTCCAGCTCGGGCGGGCCGCTGCCCAGTTCGGCCCGGCACTGCAGCAGCAATCGGTGCGAGCCGGCCAGCACCGCCGTGCCGCCGCCGCGGGGCCGCACCTCATTCACGAACGCCACCACGAACAGGCTGGCGAGCCGCTCCAGGTTCCAGGCGATCAGCCCGTCCCAGTGCCAGATGTGGGCCGGCACGTCCCACCCCTCGGGCGGCGAGCCCGAAGGCATGGTGACCACCGAGCGACCCCACTCGCCCGGCCAACGCCACTCGCCTTCGCCAAGGAGCCCGTCGAGCACGCCGGCGGCCCGCGGCGTCTCGACCAGATGCTGGCTCTCGGCCGTCTTGGGCCGCTTCAGGTCGCCCTTCGGCGCGCACCAGCTCGCAGGGGCATCGCGCTGGGCGCCGTAGACGTCGGTGAGTTCCGCCCACCACTCGGCTTCAATCCGGGCGGCGTCGGCGCGGTCGAACGCGGCGGGCACGCGCAGAAACCCGTCGCGCTGAAACGCGGCCAACTCATCGGCGCTCAAGGGGGGGCTTGCGGTCATGGCGAGCCTTCTTTCCCAGGGCCCCGCGTCCGCAGGCGGGCCGAAAGAAGGATCGATGGGATCGACGCTTCGAGATGAGAGGTGGGTCTTGGACCCTTTCCGCGGACCGGACGCGTCCTTTGGGCGCGCTGATCTCAGAATACGCCGTCCCGCCGCATTAGATCAACCGCCCCATCTGCCTCACAGGCCAAGGTCAGGGTGCGCCATTGATCGCTTGGAGGGCATTTTTTCCAGCCTCCGGGTCGTGTCAAGGACGGCGCTTTGCGCCGCCGCTCTG
>DATAVF010000146.1:0-7613 GCA_036267835.1 Caulobacteraceae bacterium
CATCCCTGCTCCCACCGACTGGGAAGCGGCGGTGCTGAAGCTGATCGCCGCGCCGGACCTTGCCTCGAAGCGCTGGCTCTGGGAGCAGTACGACCGCCACGTGATGGCCGACACGCTGGAGGAGTCGTCCACCGGCGCCGATGCCGGCATCGTGCGGGTGCACGGCTCGCGCAAGGCCCTGGCGCTGACCAGCGACTGCACGCCGCGCTATGTGGCCGCCGGCGCCTTCGAGGGGGGCAAGCAGGCAGTGGCCGAGGCCTGGCGCAACCTTACTGCCGTCGGCGCCGATCCGATCGCGGTGACCGACAACCTCAACTTCGGCAACCCCGAGCGCCCCGAGATCATGGGCCAGATCGTCCGCGCCATCGACGGCATGGCCGAGGCCTGCCGGGCGCTCGACTTCCCGGTCGTGAGCGGGAACGTCAGCCTCTACAACGAGACCGGCGGGGTCGCGATCCCGCCTACCCCCACCATCGGAGGCGTCGGCCTGATCCCCGACTATGCGCACCGCGCCGACTTCGCCTCCATGAAGTCGGGCGACACCCTGCTGGTGATTGGCGCCAGTCACGGCGAGCTGGGCGCCAGCCTCTATCTGCGCGAACTCCTCGGTCGCGAGGACGGCGCGCCGCCGCCGGTCGACCTGGAGTTCGAGCGCCGCAACGGCGACTTCGTCCGCGGCCTGATCCGCGCCGGCAAGGTCTCGGCGGTGCACGACCTGTCGGATGGCGGCCTCGCCATCGCGGCGGCGGAGATGGCGCTGGCATCGCGCGTCGGCCTCGACCTTTCGCCGACCAGCGCGACGCACGCCCATGCCTTCCTGTTCGGAGAGGACCAGGGCCGCTACCTGATCGCGACGTCCGATCCCGATCCGATCGTCGCCGCCGGCCATGTCGCCGGCCTCAACGTCGCCCATGCCGGCCAGGCGGGCGGCGGCGTCTTTGCCTGCCACACCCTCTTCCGCATCCCGCTTGAGCGCCTGCGGGCCGCCAACGAGGCCTGGATGCCGGCGTATATGGGCGGCAGCTAGCGCGACACCTCGCCGGAAGTCTCGTTGTCCTCCGGATACGGCGGCGCGTGGGCGGTCAGCTGGATCGGGGCGATCTGGGAGGCGCCGAGGGCGTGCTCCCAGGGGTTCATGCCGATGCAGTAGCCGGTGAGGTCGCCGCAGGCGCGCAGCTCGCCGGTGGCGCTGTCGGCGACCACGATGATCACCTGGTCGTCGATCGGCTTGGCCAGGGTGTCGTCCCTCGGCGCCTGGCCGTGCACCATGTGGGTCCACTGCTTGGTCGGATTGTAGAGTCCGACCCCGACGTAGCGGCCGTGCTGGCTATTGGAGTTCTCGGCCCATTGTCCGGGCGCCGGCTTGCAGGCGCCAAGGCAGGCCGCGAGCGCGAGCGTGCAGGTTAAGAGCCGGGCAGAAAGGCGGATCCTGGAAAGCATCGCTCACCTCCATCACCGTGAGATCACGGATCGGTGAACGGTGCTCTCGTTTTCGTGATCACGCAACCGTGAACTTCGGCGCGGGTCTCAGTGGTCGCCCTCGCGCACCCAGTGGTCGGCATTGACGCTCTCGGGCGGGGTCCAGGCGCGACTCTCCTCAGCCGCGAGACGCGCCACGGCGGGCGACGTCGTCGTGCAGTCGTTGTTGTCGCTGTCCATCGTCAGTCCCGCCAGCGGATGCAGCGCGCCGTAGCGCTGCTGGCCGTCGGGGTTCTTGGCCGTCGTCGGCGGCGGGGCGCCGCAGAGCACGGCCCAGGACGTGACCGCTGTGATCCGGCCCTGCGCATCCGTCTTGGTCGGCCGCAGCGCGGCATAGGCGAAGGGCGCCTGAGGGGGCAGATCCTCGCCGGTCAGGCGCACCTGGATGATGCGCGGCTCGCCGGCCGCCATCACGAAGGGCGAGACGGTCCAGACCGGTTTGCCGTCCTTGGTGTTGTAGGCGCCCAGCGCGCCGTCGCTCATCACCACGAAGCCATTGGCGCAGGAAGGCCAGCTCACCAGCGGCTGGCTCGCATCGACCTGGCACTTGTCGGTGGAATCCTGCGCCCAGACGCCGGGACGCAGGCCGGGCGCGCCGGCCTCGTCCGCCTTGGTGAAGAGCGGCGCCTGCGTCATCAGCATATTGCAGCCGCCCAGCAGGGCGACGCCCGCAAGGGCGGCCGCAAGGCGAAGCGCGGGCTGGAAGCTCATGAGGTCAGGTTCCGCTCGCGGGGCTTAGTGGTCGCCGTCGCGCACCCAGTGCGCCTCGCCGAGCGGCGTCGCCCAGGGCTCGCTGGCCGTCGCGGCGGCGAAGAGCGCGGCCTTCGAGCTGGTGGTGCAGTTGGTCTCACCGGGCTTCATCTCCAGCCCCGCCAGCGGGCGCAGCGTGGCCGACGCGATGTCGTTGCCGTTGCCGTCCTTCGGCGGCGGCGGGCCGCACTGCACCGGCCAAAAGCTGAAGGCGGTGATCGCGCCGGCGTCATCAGACTTGGTCGGCCGTGCGCCGGCGTAGGCGTAGACCTTGCCCTTGGAGGCGTCCGACGACATGGTCGAGCTGGTCGACGCGGTCGCATTGCTATTGGAGTCGGCGTTGGCGCTGACGTCCGCGTGCACCGACACGTCGACCGCGACCAGCACCTGGGCGATGCGCGGCGCGCCGGCGGCGAAGGTGAAGGGCGTCACCTCCATCTGGCCGGGGTTGCTGGAGTCCTTGCCGGTGATGTGCCCCGCCGCGACGACGGCCCCGCCCGAGCAGTCCGGCCACTCGGTGAGCGGCTTGGCCGTGTCGACCTGGCAGTCGGCGTCGGTCTGGAAAAGCCAGACGCCCGGCCGCAGCGGCGGCGCGCCCGCCTCGTCGGCGGGACTGAACAGCGGGGTCTTGGTGATCACCATGTTGCACGCCGAGAGCAGGGCCATCCCGGCCATGATCGTGGCGAAACGGAAGAGTCGGGATGCGTTCAGGGGGTTCCGGGCGCGATCCACGCCACCTCCGCCAGGGCCGAGGTGTCGCGCAGGGTCGCGGCGGCGGCGCGGCGCACCGTCTCCAGGCTCTGCAGATCGCAGCCGTTGAGGCTGGGCTTGATCGCCAGATTGCCGCCGCCGCTGGGCGCCCCCGCCGCGCCCGGGCAGGCCACGGCCGCGCCGATCGCACCGACCAGGCGGCCCTGGTCGTCCTTCGCCAAGTCGGTCAGCGCCAGATAGAGGTAGCCGTCCTTCTCGGTGCCGACCTGGGCGATCAGCGGCTCGCCCGGCGTGAGGCTGTAGTCGGCGGCGTATTGCAGTTCGTGCAGCCGGCGCCCCCGCACCGACGCGGCGGTCAGCACCAGCGCCTTGCCGCCGTTGATCCAGAACGGCGAGGCGCAGGACGGCCAGGCGTGGATGTTCACGACGTTGGGTTTGGCGCAGCCCGGGTCGAGGATGGCCCAGAGCCCTTCGGCCGGCGTCGGCGGCGGCTCAGCGGCGGCCACGGGCGCGACAGGCGCAGGCCCGTGCCGCATCAGGGCGCACGCGCTCAAGAGGCCGGCAATGGAGACGACGAGGATGCGACGCAGCACGCGGCGGTCCCTCCCAGCTTCGGGAACATATCCCTGCTTAGGCCGATTTGCAGCCGAAAATGAAGGTTAGCGATACGTTGAGACCAAGGGCGTATCGCCGCGCCGGAGAGGCGGTTCTGCAGGGCTTGTTAAGGGTTTTCGTTCACAGATCGTGATTCAAGGAGCTGCCCGGATGCCTATGGCCGCCGCTGATTTGGAGGCTGAGTTGCGCGAGGCGTTTCCCGACGCCGAGATCGCCATCGAAGACCTTGCCGGCGACGGCGATCACTACCGTGCGCGCATCACCTCAACTGCCTTTGCTGGCCTGCCGCGGGTGCGCCAGCACCAGCTGGTCTACGCCGCGCTGAAGGGCAAGGTCGGCGGTGTGTTGCATGCGCTCGCCCTCGAAACCGGTGCGCCGACGTAAGGCCCGACCATGCGCTATCGACCCTTCGCCCGCACCGGAATGGCCGTTTCCGCCCTCTCGCTGAAACTGAACGGCGAGAACGATGAGCGGCAGGCGCGCGACTGGCGCGAACTGTTGCACGCGGCCTTCGAGGAAGGCGTCAACGCCTTCGAGCTCGTGCAGCCGTCGCACGCCCTGCTGCGCGGTTTCGCCGAGGGCGCCTCGTCGGTGAAGCGCTCGCTGCTCTTCGTGGCCCTGCGGCTGAACTCCGGGCTCGAGGGCCAGGGCGTGGTCGACTGGGTGGACGAGATGATGGAGGAGGCGGGTCTCGAGGAGGTCAACCTGCTTAACGTCGACATCGCCGACACCGCGACCATCAGCGTCACCGCCGCCATGCGCTGGATGAAGGACGAGCACATGGCGCACCGGCTGGGCGCCTTTGGCGCCGGCGAGGCGCTCACCGAGCCGGTGGAGATGGGCCAGTTCGACGCCGTCGTGGCGCCCTTCAACCTGCTGTCGGGCTGGCGCGAGCGCAACATGGTGCGCCGGGCGCTGGAAACCCAGATGGGCGTGATCGCCTGCGACCCCTGCCCGCCGGCGCTGATGCACCGCGCCGAGGACGCCAAGGCGCAGTCCAAGGGCGGCTGGTTCAAGAAGGTCGAGGCGCTGGCCGGCGCCGGCTCCTATGCTTTCCTGAAGTCGACCCCGAACTGGACCGCCGAGCAGATCTGCCTCGGCTACGCCCTTACCGAGCCGGCCGTGGCCAGCGTGCAGGTGGAAGTCAGCGGGCCGAAGCACCTGGCCAGCCTCGCCGAGGTCACCGACCGCGGCCTGCCCTCGGCGGTCAGCGCCCAGATCGAGATGGCCCGCTTTTCCACCGAACGCGAAGCCGCGTCCCGCCGCCGCGCTTGACCCGACCGGCCAGGGCGCCTAGCTCTTGGCCAAGGGTCACACCCACACCTTTCCGAAAGGCCGCCGCCCGTGAGCGCCATCGCCGAAACCGACCAGATTCACGACTTCATCGCCAAGGCGATCGCCGACCACCCGGTGGTGCTGTTCATGAAGGGCGTGCCAGACCAGCCACAATGCGGCTTCTCGGCCATCTGCGTGCAGATCCTCGACCACCTGGGGGCCGATTTCGTCGGCGTCAACGTGCTGCAGAGCGATGACCTGCGCAACGGCATCAAGAGCTTCTCCGACTGGCCGACCATTCCGCAGCTCTACGTGAAGGGCGAGTTCATCGGCGGCTCCGACATCGTGCGCGAGATGTTCCAGTCCGGCGAACTGAAGCCCTTGCTGATCGAGAAGGGCGTACTGGCGGCTGAAGGCGCCGCTCCAACGGTTTCTTAGCCCGGAGCAGCCGATAAGCGAGGCATGAGCCTCGCTGGTCTCAACGACGCGCTGTCGAAATCGCCCTGGACGCGCCCTGCCCTCGGGCTGCTGGCGCTCGTGGTCTGGAGCGTGTTCGCGGCCATCCACGCCCACGTTAAGCCGGCCGACTTCTACGTCTTCTGGACCGCCGCCCGGCACGCGGGCGCGCCCTACGACCCCGCGCTGATCACCCAGCTGGAAGCCCAGCTGCACATCACCGGCGCCTGGCCCTTCGTCTACCCGCCGACCTTCCTTCTGGCCGCATGGCCGTTCGGCCAGCTGCCGCTCAACCTTGCCTACCCGCTGTGGACCGGAGTTTCAGCGGCGCTCTTCATCTATGCGGCCTCGCACCTGGTGCGCCCGCCGCTGGCGGCGCTGGCGCTGTTCATCGTCCCGCCCGTGGTGCTGGCGATCTCGCCCGGACAGACCTCGCTGGCGGTCGGCGCCGCGGTGATCGCCGGCTGGCTCTGCCTCGAGAAGCGCCCTGCCCTCGCCGGCGTGCTCTTCGCCATTGCCACCTGCATCAAGCCGCAGGCCATGGTGATGGCGCCGCTGCTGCTCTGGGGCCATTGGCGCGCCGTGCGCTGGGCGATGGTCGCGGGGCTCGGCCTGGTGCTGGCGAGCTTCGTCTTTGGCCCCGGCCTCTGGCTCGAGTGGCCGAAGGCCCTCGCCGACTTCGGCCATGTCGCCCCCGCCACCGATCGGGTGAACCCTTCGGCGCTGCTGGGAAGCCCGATCCTGGCGGCCGCGCTCGCGGTGTACGGCGTCTGGCTGGCCTGGACCTGGCGCGACCTCACCGGCCTCGTCGCCGGGGCCCTTTGCCTCACCCCCTACGCCCACCAGTACGACCTCGCCCCGCTCGCCCCGATCGCGCTGACCTGGCTGATCGAGCGCAAGCGCTACGGCTGGGGCCGCGCCATCTGTGGCGCCGGCCTGCTGGCCGGGCTAGTCAGCGTCCCCGCCGCCGGCCTCGCCTTCGTGGCAGGGCTGGGCGCGGTGCGCTGGCATGAGGGCCGTCGACCCGCGCCGGCGGGCGACGCCGAGGCTTTCCGGCGCCCCGCCTGACCCACTACAAGGCTCCCGCAAGCCCGCCGCAGGAAGCCGGGCGACAGGGGAGATCGAAGACCATGGCGCCCATTCCACAGCGCGGCGTCGTCGCCGTCACCGGCGCGGCCGGCTTTCTCGGCGGCTGGACGGTGCGGCTGCTGCTGGAGCGCGGCTACCGAGTGCGCGCCTGCGTCCGCAAGGTGGATGACGACGCCCGCACCGGCTTCCTGAAGGCCATGCCCGCCTACGCCTCCGGCCGCCTCACCCTGCACGCGGCCGACCTCGACCAGGACGGCTGCCTCGACGAGGTGCTGAAGGGCGCCCACGGCCTCGCCCACATCGCCCACGTCTCCAGCTACACCGACCACGAGTACGTCGCCCGCGTCTGCAACCACGTGATCGAGAGCGTCAACGCCTCGGGCAGTGTCACCAGGGTGGTGCTGACCTCAAGCATCGCGGCGATCATCTCGGAGATGGATCTGGCCGAAGTCAGCCGCCGCCCGGTGTTCTACGAGGACCGCTATCCCGACGAGGGCAACGCACGCCGCACGCCCGACCGCCAGGGCTATTCGATGGCCAAGCTGATCGCCGAGCGCGCCTTTTCCGACGCCGCGGCCGCCAGCGGCGGCTGGGACGCCATCACCGTCTGCCCGGGCGACAACGTCGGCCCAATCCTCTCGGCCCACCAGAAAAACATGGGGCCCTGGCAGCACCTGATCGAGGGCATGCTGAAGGGCAAGTGCGAGCAGACCGGCGCCTACCGTCCCTGGATGACCGTCGACGTGCGCGACGACGCCGAGTGCCACGTGCGCCTGCTGGAAAGCATCAACGTCAAGAACGGCGAGCGCTACATCGCCTGGTCGACCGACGCCCGCAACGTCGAGGACATCTGCGCCGACATCGCCCGCCTGCTGCCGGAACTGAACCACGACACGCCGCCGGTCACCGACCCGTTCCCGGACCGGATCAAGGCGCGCGAAGCCGAGTTCCGCGGCATCTGGGCCAGCGCCTCCCTGCGCAACGATCGCATGCGCGCCGCCACGGGGATCAGCTTCCGCCCGCTCGACGACTCCATCCGCGACTGCGTGGAATCGCTGATCTCGGTGGCGGGGGTGGAAGTGAAGCGCAGGGCGGCAGCGAGCACCTGACGTCCTTCTCCCCTTGCGGGAGAAGGTGTCGCCGTAGGCGACGGATGAGGGGTTTCAGTGAGATGCCAAACGGTCAGATGCGGGGCGGCGTCGGCGCCCCCTCATCCGACCGCTTCGCGGCCACCTTCT
>DATAVF010000147.1:0-1722 GCA_036267835.1 Caulobacteraceae bacterium
CTGCCGCTGCTGGCGCCGATGAGCCAGGTCGCCGGGCGCATGGCGGTCGACGCCGGCGCCTACCACCTGCTGAAACCGCATGGTGGCCGCGGCGTCCTGCTGGGCGGCGCGCCCGGCGTGCCGGCGGCGCGGGTGATCATCCTGGGCGGCGGCGTCAGCGGCAAGCACGCCGCCGAGATCGCCATCGGCCACCGCGCCGACGTCACCCTGTTCGATATCTCCGCCCAGCGCCTTGAGGCGCTCGACGACCAGTTCGGCGGCCGGCTGAAGACCGCCTTCTCCACCCACGACGCTGTCGCCGAGCTGCTTCCGACCGCCGACCTGGTGATCGGCTGCGTGCTGATCCCGGGCGCCGCGGCGCCCAAGCTGGTCACCCGCGCCGACGTGGCGAAGATGCGCACCGGCTCGGTGCTGGTCGACGTCGCCATCGACCAGGGCGGCTGCTTCGAGACCAGCCACCCGACCACCCACGCCGAACCCACCTTCTCGGTCGACGGGGTGATCCACTACTGCGTCGCTAACATGCCCGGCGCCGCGCCCCTGACCTCGACCTACGCCCTGGCCGCTGCCACCACGCCCTACGTCTCGGCGCTGGCCGCCAGGGGCGTCGACCGCGCCCTGGCCGACGACCCCGGCTTCGGCGAGGGGCTGAACGTGATGGCCGGCAAGATCATGTACCCGGCGGTGGCGAGCGCGCTGGGGCTCTAGGCGCCTGCCGTATCCGGAGGCTTACATGCGGGAGCTGGATGGTGAGGGCCTCGAGGACACGCCGTCGGTTCTCCGCTGGGCAATTACATTGTGGCGCGCCTTAGCTTGGTTATACGGAGTCGCGTTTTTCGTGTTCTGGGCGCTCGTAATGTTTGCCCCCTCGAGTCCTGATATTCGTTCAGGCAGAGTTTACTCTACGCTCAGCCACGGTCATCCGGTGTACTTCTCCGCCGATACATTTGCGTACGTACAATTCTGGAACCGCAACATTCCCCAAATCGTCATGGGATGGGCTCTTTATATTGGCTTGGGATTTGTCCTAGATGTCTTGGCAAGACATCTGAAGGTTAGCAAATCCCGCGACCGTCTCCGCGAGTGAGCATCGGTACTATACCTCGGCCCGAAGCTCCGCTCGTCGGGCCGGGCTGGCCGCTTCCGGCCTTGAGGTATAGATCAGCGCGCCGGGGGGACCTTCGGCTTGTCGCCAGCCATCTCGACCAGGCCCATGCGGTTGCCGGCCGGGTCGCGGAAAAGGGCGATCACCACCACGCCCGGCACTTCAGTGCGTGGCAGCACGATCTGGCCGCCGTTGGCGGTGATCTTGGCGAGCGCGGCGGGAATGTCGGGCACGCCGATGTAGAGCACGCGCTCCGCGACCGGCTGCTGGCCCGCCTGTTCGACCCGCAGCAGGCCGGGCAGGGGAGAGGCGACCGGCACGGGCGTCAGCCGCCCTTGCCCGTCCGCGTCCCAGTCGAACACGGTCTTGTAGAAGGCCGCGAGGTTGTTCTGCGCGGTGCCGGCAATGTCGAAGAAGACGATGGGCGCTGGCGCGGCGATCGCCGCGGCGGGTGTCAGCGCCAGCGCCGCAGCGCCCAGCAAGCGAACGAGAGCGGCGGCCATGAACGCGATTCCCTCAAGTAGCGAGGAGGCTCAGGTAACATCGTCGACGGCCTCGATCCAATGGCGCACCGGCACGGGCGACGTCTCGGCCAGGTGCATCCAGCAGCCGATGTT
>DATAVF010000148.1:0-39072 GCA_036267835.1 Caulobacteraceae bacterium
GCGGGCCTGGACCCAGCGCGAACTGGGAAAGGCGCTGCAGGCCAAGGCTGACGGCTACGTCGCGCGCATCAAGAAGGGCGAAAGCCTGCAGGCCGTGGCCGCCTCGGCCGGGTCCAAGGTGGTGGAGGTCCCCGGGATCGACCGCCGCAACGCCACCCAGAACCAGGCGCTTTCGCAGGACCTGCTCGGCAAGCTTTTCACCTCGCGCCCCGGCGATGTCTTCACCGCCGCCGACGCCCACGGCTTCTTCGTCGGCAAGCTGGAGGCCGTCCATGGCGGCGACACCACCCAGCTCGCTCAGATGGTCGAGCAGCTCCGCCCGCAGATGACCAACGGCTATCTGAAGGAGATCGGCGAAAGCGCTCACAACTACGCACGCCAGAAGATCAAGGTGACTATCGACGCAAACCGCGTCCGGGAAGCCATCGGCCTTGAACCGATCGATCCCAAAGCCGCGGCGGCGGCCGGCGGCAAGGCGGGAACTCCGGGCAAGGCGCCTCTGGCCAAATGACCGTCGAGCCTGCGTATCCGGCTTTCGAGCAGGCATACCGGGCGGGCCGTCCCCAGCTTGTCTGGACGCGGCTGATCGACGATCTGGAGACGCCGGTCTCGGCCTATCTGAAGATCGGGCACGGTCGCCCCTACGCCTTCCTGTTCGAAAGCGTCGAAGGCGGCGCCTTCCGCGCACGCTATTCGATCATCACGCTGAACCCCGACCTCGTCTGGCGTTGCCGGGACGATCAGGCGGAGATGGCCGAGGGCGACGATATCGCCGCGGGGCGTTTCACGCCGCAGCCGGGCGGCGCGCTGGACAGCCTGCGTGATCTGGTGGCCGCTTCGCGGATCGAGCGGCCGGAGCACCTGCCGCCGCCGTCGGCCGGACTGTTCGGGGCCATCGGCTACGACATGATCCGGCTGGTCGAACGCCTGCCGAACATCAATCCCGACCCGTTGGGCCTGCCGGACGGCGTGATGACGCGGCCCTCGATCGTGGCGATCTTCGACGCCATTGCCCAGGAGATCATCCTGGTGACGCCGGTTCGGCCGGGCGCGGCTTCGGCGCAGGACGCCTACTACGCGGCTCAGGCGCGCCTGCAGGCGGTGATGGCCGACTTCAAGCGTCCGACGCCGCCGCTGAAGGGCGACGGCAAGCCGGAGCCGGACGCCTTCATCTCGCCGATCAGCCGCGAGCGCTATTGCGAGATCGTCGAGCAGGCCAAGGACTATGTCCGCGCCGGCGACGTCTTCCAGGTGGTGCCGAGCCACCGCTTGCGCGCGCCCTTCCACCGCGACCCGTTCGCGCTCTACCGGTCGCTCCGGCGCACCAACCCCTCACCGTTCCTGTTCTATCTAAACTTCGGCGACTTCCAGATGGCCGGCTCCTCGCCGGAGATCCTGGTCCGCCTGCGCGACGGCAAGATCACCATCCGTCCGCTCGCCGGCACCCGGCCACGTGGCGCGACGCCGGCCGAGGACCTGGCCCTGGAGCAGGGGCTGGTCACCGATCCCAAGGAGCACGCCGAGCACCTGATGCTGCTCGATCTCGGCCGCAACGACGTAGGCCGAGTGGCCATGCTGAAGGACCGCGGCGCCAACGCCCCGCCGCAGACGCGCCAATCGCCGCGCGTGCGGGTGACCGCCAGCTTCTTCGTCGAGCGCTATAGCCACGTCATGCACCTGGTCTCCAACGTCGAGGGCGACGCCCCGGAGGGCCTCGACCCGGTCGATGTGGTGATGTCCGCCCTCCCCGCCGGCACCCTCTCCGGCGCGCCGAAGGTGCGGGCGATGGAGATCATCGACGAACTGGAAAGCGACAAGCGCGGCGTCGGCTACGCCGGCGCGGTCGGCTACTTCGGCGCCGACGGCTCGGTCGACACCTGCATCGTGTTGCGCACCGGCCTGGTGAAGGACGGCGTCATCTACGTTCGCGCCGGCGGCGGCGTGGTCGCCGACTCCGACCCGGTGGCCGAGTACCAGGAGACCATCCACAAGGCCCGCGCCCTGCGCGACGCCGCCGCGGAGGCCTGGCGCTTCGCCTGAGAGCCTGGCCTAGGTGACCCACGGAGGGCCGAGTGGCCTCGGCTCGTCAACACTCCCTCCACCGTCGGGCGTTTGTGGTCGGCTCAGGCCGGGCCATGCCCTGGTCGCGCGAAAGCCCCGCCAGGTCAGAAGGGTCAATGGAATCCAGACAACCGCTTCCAGCAGGAAGCCCCCGGCGTAGGCAGATGCGCCGATCGTCGACCCGTACCAGAGCGCCAGGATCAGGGCCGCGAGGTTCAGGACGGTCAACAAGAGCATCAGCCCGAACAGTATTCCGGCGGCGACGCGGCTTCGCTTCCACAAAATTATCAAGGACAGTATCGCGGTGACAAAGCCAAAATATACGCTGAACCTTGGCGCGTAGGCGCTGAAGACGACAGGAATCATCGCCAGGCTCACGAATATCCAGCCAGTCCAGCGAATGATTTCGCCAGCCTGCTTCTTGGACGTGATTGGGCCTCGCCAGAAGGTGGCCACGCAAGGGTTCCGTGCCTATCGCCAGTAGCGCACTGGGTAGTAGCGCCGGCATCGAAACGGAACCAGACCGTATCGCCGAGGTTGCTGCTGACAGCCGCCGCGGCCCGCGCTAATGTTGGCTGTCGATGCGACTTGTGGCCCACGGCCCGCGCACGGCGCCAACACCCAAATCCATCAGTTCTGGAGGTCGAGATGACTGACGATGTCGCACCCTTTGCGCCCGGCGACCTTGTCCGCGTGACGGACGGTTCGTTTACGAACTTCGAAGCCGTCGTCCGCGCCGTCGACGCCGACGACGGGCATCTGTCGGTGGACGTGATGATGCTGGGCCGGCTGGTGCCGATCCAGACGCAGGCGTGGCAGCTGGCGCGGCGTTGACCCCTCTCCAGCGGCGGGCGACAACGCCGCGATGGCCAAGGACATCTACGTTGTCGCCCACACGCAGTCGGAGCACCACGTCCAGGGCCTGGTCGGCGGCTGGTACGACAGCGACCTGACCGACCTCGGCCGCCGCCAGGCCGAGGCCGTCGCCGATCGGCTGGCCGAGGCGTTGAGGGACCAGCCCGATGTGGAGACTTATGCGTCCGATCTGAAGCGGGCGTCGCAGACCGCGGACGCCATCGCCAGGCGGCTGAGCCGCCCCGTCGTCCTCCTGCCCGACCTGCGCGAACGCAGCGCCGGGATCGCGGGCGGCAAGCCGGCCGCGTGGCTGCACGACCGCGCGATCCCGCCGCCCAGGGGCGACGGCCGGCTCGACCACGACCAGGGCGTCGAGGGCGCCGAGACGACGCGGGCTTTCGCGACGCGGGTTTACCGCGCGCTGCAGCAAATCCTGGCCAGCGATTGCCCCGCGCAGGTGATCGTCACGCACGGTTTTGTCGTCACCCAGCTGATCGCCGCCTGGATTCGCATGCCGCTGGAGTCGGTCGGCTGGGCGCACTTCAAGTCGAATGCCGGCGGCATCACCCTGCTCCAGGAAGACGACGACTTCTTCGACCGCGTGGTCACCTACCTGAACGACCGGGACCACCTGGCGGGCGTCAGCCCCGCTCCAGCTTGACGCTCTCGGCTGCCCCGCCGCCTACTTCGGCCAGGGAGTTGGCAGCAGCACCACGGTCATGGCGAGGCCGAGGGCGCTGACGGCGAAGAAGGCGGCCGCCGCGGCGACGCTGGCCATGCCTTCGGTCTGCGGGGGGGCCATCAGCAACGCCCTCGCCTGACGCAGTCGCTGGGGATCGAAGCGGGAATCGGCCATGGCGGCCAGCGTCGCCCCCCGCGCTGAAAGTGGCAAGGTCACGACACGCATCTGTCACACCCGGGGCAAAACGGCCGGCTCGGCAGATTTTCCTGGAACCGGTGCGGACCCGCAACACTTAGTTGCATCTCCGCATCAGTCGGCGAGTTCCAGCCCGAATCGGACGGTCGTGAAATGCAATTCGGCGGCCGCATGCCTAGCTTGATAGCTGTCGTCCTCACACCGGACGGCCGAAATCCAAGCAAGGAAGATTATGCGTAACCTATTGATTGTGGCCGCTTCCGCGGTCGCTCTTGCGATGTCTGCTGGCCTGGCCAGTGCTGATCCAGCCCCCGCCAGCGGCGATACGGTGATCGTGCCGCAAGCCGTGGTCGGCGGCGACTACGGCTATACTGGATTCAACCAGGGATTGGGCCATGCCAACACCTACGGCGCCGATGTCGGCGGCATCATGCCCTTCTCCACCGACTTCAGCGGACAGCTGACCGGCGGCTACCACCGCATCGACGGCAGCGGCGCCGGCGCCGACGACTGGAACGTCGCCGGCACGGTCTCGTGGGATACGACCATGGGCCGCGTGGGCGCCAACGTCGGCTACACCAACGCCGGGCTCAGCGGTCTCAACGCCAACGTCACCAACTACGGCGTCTACGGCGAGTACTACGCCGGCCAGCAGTTCACCGTGGGCCTGCGCGGCGGCGGCGTCAGCGGCTCGGCCAGCGCCTTCGGCGTCGGCTCGGGCAGCAGCACCGGCGGCTACGGCGGCGGCGAGGCAGTGGCCTACCTGATGCCCGACTTCGCAGCGCGCGCCACAGTCGGCTACGTCGGCATCTCCGACGGCCACCAGTGGACGGCCGGCATCCACGGCGAATACCTGTTCTCCGAGAAGACCCCGCTCTCCGGCTGGGTCGGCTACGACTATTCGAGCATCGGCGCCCAGGGCTTCGAGGTGCATGGCAACACGGTCTCGATCGGCCTGAAGTACTACTTCGGCGGCGGCGGATCGCTGGAGCAGCACCAACGTACCGGCGAGGACGACTGGGGTCCCTCGACCCTCGACCTCACCCACTAGGCTGGCGGACATGGCGCGGGCTGGCTAGAAGCAGCCCCGAAAGGCCCGCGCCATGATCCTCGTCATCGATAACTATGACAGCTTCACCTACAATCTCGTCCACTACCTCAATGAGCTGGGGGCCGAGACACTCGTCTATCGCAACGACGCGCTGACCGCCCAGGATGCATTGGCGATGCGGCCCGAGGCCGTGGTGCTGTCGCCCGGCCCTTGCACCCCCAACGAAGCTGGCATCTGCCTCGCCCTCATCGCCGGCGCGCCGGACGATCTGCCGGTGCTGGGCGTCTGCCTCGGCCATCAGTCGATCGGCCAGGCCATGGGCGGCGAGGTGATCCGGGCCCAGAGCCTGATGCACGGCAAGACCAGCCCGATCCATCATACCGGCAAGGGCATCTTCGCCGGCCTGCCCAATCCCTTCACCGCCACCCGCTACCATAGCCTCTCGGTGCGCCGCGAAACCCTGCCGGCCGAGCTCGAGATCACCGCCTGGACCGACGACGGCGAGATCATGGGCTTCTCGCACCGCACCCGGCCGCTGCACGGGGTGCAGTTCCACCCCGAGAGCATCGCCACCGAAGGCGGCCACCAGCTCTTGGAAAACTTCCTCTCCCTCGCCGGCGTGACCCGCCTGCAAGAGGCGTAGGGCGCGCGCCGCATGTCCGATGACTTCAAGCCGCTGCTGGGCCGGCTGGCCGACGGCCAGACGCTGAGCGAGGAAGACGCCGAGGCCTTCTTCGCTGCTGCCCTGCGTGGCGAGCCGACGCCCGCCCAGGTGGCGGCCGCGGTCACCGCGATGCGGCTGCGCGGCGAGACGGTGGGCGAAATCGCCGCCTGCGCCCGCGCCATGCGCCGCGCCGCCATCACCTTGAAGCACCCGCACCAGGTGATCGACGTCTGCGGCACCGGCGGCACCGGCATCTCGACCTTCAACATCTCGACCGCCGTTGCCTTCGTGCTCGCCGGCGCCGGGCTGAAGGTGGCCAAGCACGGCAACCGTACCATGACCCGCCGCTCCGGCAGCGCCGACGTGCTGACCGCGCTCGGCGTCAACATCTCGGCCAACCTCGCCCAGCAGCGGCGCGCGCTGGACGAGGCCGGCGTCTGCTTCCTGTTCGCGCCGGCCCACCACGGGGCGATGCGGCACGTCTCGCCGATCCGCGGCGAGCTGGGCTTCCGCACCGTCTTCAACCTGCTGGGGCCGCTCTCCAACCCGGCCGGCGCGCAGCGGCAGGTGCTGGGCGCCTTCAGCCCGCGCTGGGTCGAGCCGCTGGCCCGGGTGCTGGGCGCGCTGGGGACCGAGCGCGCCTGGGTGGTGCACGGCGAGGGCCTGGACGAGATGACCACCACTGGGACCACTGAGGTCGCCGAGTGGCGCGATGGCCACGTGCGGCTCTTCAACGTCACGCCCGAGGCGGTGGGACTGCCCCGCGCCACCCTGGCCGACCTCGCGGGCGGCGAGCCGGCGTCCAACGCAAACGCGATCCGCGCCCTTCTGGATGGCAAGGCCGGCGCCTACCGCGACATCGTGCTGCTCAACGCCGCCGCCGCCCTGCTGGTCGCCGACAAGGTCGAGACCCTGCGCGACGGTGTGACCCTCGCCGCCGCCGCCATCGACGACGGCCGCGCCGGCCGGGCGCTGGAAATGCTGGTCCAGACCACCAACGCCCCATGAACGAGGCGACGTGACCGACATCCTCGAAGAGATCGCCGCCTACAAGCGCATCGACGTGGGAGCCTTGCGCCGCGCCGAGCGCCAGGATGCGGTCGAGGCCCGCGCCAAGGCCGCCAGCCCGCCGCGCGGCTTCATCGCCGCCCTGGAACGGGCCGCCGCACCCGGCCGGCTGGCGCTGATCGCCGAGATCAAGAAGGCCTCGCCCTCGAAGGGCCTGATCCGCGCCGACTTCGATCCGCCGTCGCTGGCCAAGGCTTACGAGGCCGGCGGCGCGGCCTGCCTCTCGGTGCTCACCGACGGCCCGAGCTTCCAGGGCGCCGACGCCTACCTCGTCGCCGCCCGTGACACGGCCGCCCTCCCCGCCCTGCGCAAGGACTTCCTCGTCCACCCCTGGCAGGTCGCCCAGTCGCGCGCCCTGGGCGCCGACGCGGTGCTGGTGATCCTGGCGATCAGCGACGATGCGCTGGCTGCCGACCTGCTGGCAGAGGCCGCGCGGCTTGGCATGGACGCCCTGGTCGAGGCCCACGATGAGGCCGAGGTCGACCGCGCCGTGGCGCTGGGCGCGCGGCTGATCGGGGTCAACAACCGCAACCTGCGCACCTTCGTCACCGACCTTGCCGTCACCGAACGGCTCGCCGCGCGCATCCCGCCCGGCGCCTTGCTGGTGACCGAGAGCGGCATCGCCGCGCCCGCCGACGTCGCCCGCCTCGCCACGGCCGGCGCCCGCGCCATGCTGGTCGGCGAGAGCCTGATGCGCCAGGCCGACGTCACCGCCGCCACCCGGGCCCTGCTCGCGGCCTGACATTATGGTGAATGAATTATGAACGGCCATCTCAGAGGCGGTTCAAAGCCTGCGCGCCAAGATGCCTGGATTGGCGGCCGGGGGCCGCAACCCTGGAGGCTCGCGCTATGAACGCCATCTCGAAACTCATCACCGCCGCGGGCGCCGCGGCGCTCCTGGCCACCCCGCTCGCGGCTTCCGCCCAAGGCTTCCACCACGGCGGTGACGGCGGTTTCCACCGCGGTCCCGGCTTCCGTGGCGGCGGCTTCCACGGTGGAGGCTTCCGCGGCGGGCCCGGCTGGCGCGGCGGCCCTCAGTGGCGCGGCGGCTGGCGCGGCCCGAACTGGGGCTCGTACGGCTACGGCGTCTGGGGCTACCCCGGCCCGATCGTCTACGACGCGCCGCTCGAGGCGCCCTACTATCCGCCCCCGCCTGCCTCGGTCGTGTACGAACGCCCCGTGGAGCACATCGTCTACGTGCGCCAGGCGCCGCGGCCCGTGCGTGTGACGCACGTCGTCCATCGCGTAGTCCACCACGTCGTGCACCGCGCGCCGATCTGCGTGACGCCGACCGCGCACCACTGATCGCAGCGACTCAACCGACTCGGGGGCGCCGCATGATCCGCGTGCGGCGCCCTTCGCGATTCGGCGTTCCGCAGAGTTCGCCCGCCCGCAGCCACCTGAATCGTCACGCTTTTTCGTTCACTTGACTTTAACCGGGAACACCTAGAGAACATCCGCAAGAGTTGTTGATTTGTTCCGGCAGGCGCCGGCGCACTTTCTCGAGGCGGACAAAGATGCTCACGCGCAAACAGCACGAGCTGCTCATGTTCATCCATGAGCGGATCAAGGAAACCGGGGTTTCCCCTTCCTTCGACGAGATGAAGGACGCGCTGGACCTGGCGTCCAAGTCCGGCATCCACCGGCTGATTACCGCACTCGAGGAACGCGGCTTCCTGCGCCGCCTGCCCCACCGGGCCCGGGCGCTAGAGGTGGTCAAGATGCCCGAGCAGGCGACCGCCGCCGCGCCGCCCAAGGGCCGCGGCGCCTTCCGCCCGCAACTGGTCGAAACGCCGGCCGGCGGGGCCGCCGCCGGCGCGCCCATCGCCAACGATGTGCGCGAGCTGCCGATCCTGGGCCGCATCGCGGCCGGCACGCCGATCGAGGCCATCCAGCATGAGCGCGACAGGATCATGGTGCCCGAGACCATCCTCGGCGCCGGCGAGCATTTCGTGCTTGAGGTGCAGGGCGACTCGATGATCCAGGCCGGCATCCTCGACGGCGACTTCGTGGTCATCCGCCGCACCAACGCGGCCAACTCCGGCGAGATCGTCGTCGCCCTGGTGATGGGCGAGGAAGCCACCCTGAAGCGCCTGCGCCGCAAGGGCGCCTCGATCGCCCTGGAAGCCGCCAACCCAGCCTACGAAACCCGCATCTTCGGCCCCGACCAGGTGCAGGTGCAAGGCAAGCTGGTGGGGCTGATCCGCCGGTATCACTGACGGGCGGCCTTACTCCTCCACGCTGGTCCACGGTCGCTGGCCGCGCAGCGGCTGGGCCCAGGCGACGCGCCAGCCCTTGCCCGCGGCGAAGATCTCCGCCGAACCACCGCCGGCGAAATCGCCCGGGCGCAGCACCACCACATCGCGGCACGAGCCCGGCAAGGTCGAGTCGGCGCGCAGGATCAGGATGTCGGAGCGGGCGCAGAGTTCGGCCAGGCGTTCCGGCTTGGGCTGGCGGCGCGTCCACCAGATGCCGAGCGCCGGCGTCACGCCCGAACGCGCCTCGCACGACCAGTAGTCGCAGTCGAAGAGCGCGCCCCTGGCTCGCTCCATGTCGGCGGGCACGGTGAGGCCGCGGCGCTGGGCCCAGAGGTCGGTGGCGTAGGCGCGCACGCCGGGGCGCAAGGTGATCTCCTGGCCGTGCGCGGCGACGGCGGCGTCACGGCCATCGCTGGCGACCCAGATCACAGGCGCTGGCGGGCGGGGCCAAAAGGCGACGGCGGCGGCCAGCGGCAAGCCGATCCAGCGCAGATGGCCTTTCCACAGGCAGACGAAGAGGATGCCGAAGTACGACAGCATCAGCGCGATCTGCGGCGCGGCGGTGGCGGTCGAGGCGGCGCCCGGCGCGGTGGCGAAGAGCTTGCCCAGCGCGATGATCGTTTTGGCCGCCCAGCCGGCGACGAACAGCACCGGATAGGCGACGCCGTGGCCGAGGGGCTCCAGCAGGAGGGCAATGCCGAGCGCCGGCATCATGATCACGCTGGCCACGAAATCGGCGGTCAGATTGGCGAAGACCCCGAAGTTGGCGATGCGGTTGAAGTGCTGGATGGCGAACGGCCCGGTCGCCGCGCCGGCCACCAGGCTGACGACGAAGAGCGCGATGATCCAGTCCTTGCCGCGCTGGAAAACCGCGATCGGCCATGGCAGGCCGGGCGCCGGCTTCGGCGCGCGCGGCCAGACCTCGGCCAGGGCCACCAGCGAGGCGGTGGCGCAGAAGCTCATCTCGAAGCCCGGCTGCACCACCACCTCGGGCTCGGACACCAGGATGATCAGCGCCGCCAGCGCCAACGAGCGCAGCGACACCGCTTGCCGGTCGAGCAGGATGGCGGTGAAGGCGACCGTCGCGGTGATTGCCGCGCGACGGGCCGGCGGGTGGGCGCCGGAGAGCACCAGGTAGGCCCAGACCGCCAGCAGGCCGCCCGCGGCCGCGACCTTCTTGCCGTTCACCCGCACCGCCAGCCAGGGCATGGCGGCGACCAGCAGGCGCAGGGAGAAAAACACGAAGCCGCTGAGCGCGGCGGTGTGCAGGCCGGCGATGGCGAGCATATGGGCGAGGCCGGCGGTGCGCAGGTCGTTGCGCACCTCTGCGCTCAGCCAGTCCTGGTGGCTGGTGGTGACCGCGACCGCGAGGCCGGCCGCATCGTCGGCGTGGCCGCCCATCACCGCGTTCATGTCGGCGGCCAGGCGCTGGGCGGTGGCCCAGCGGAAAGCATTGATGGCCATCACCAGCCGCAGACGCCAGGGCGCCGGCGGCGCGTCGATCACCTGCGGCGGGCCGCGGGCCAAGCCAACACCGCCCTCCCCATTGAACCAGGCGTCGCGAGCGAAGTCATAGGCGCCTGGCGCAGCAGGCGCCGGCGGCGGGTCCAACAGCGCCTTCACCTCGATGGCTTGGCCAGGGGTGATGGCCATGCCCGGCGGCATGATGATCCGCAGGCGGAGCGGCAGCTGATCCGTCGTCAGATGGCCGACGTAGGTAGGCGCGATCAGCAGCCGCGGCCCGCTCTGGCTCGGCGTATCGACATCGACCACATAGCCCCGGACGTCGGCAACGCCGAGGTTGGGCGGCACGATCGGCGCGGCGACATGGTCGCTGCGCAGCTTGGCGACGGCGAAGCCCCCCGCCGCGATCGCCGCCAGCAGCAGCAGGGCGATGAGCGCCCGGCTGCCGCCGCGCCAGGCGGCGACGCCAGCCCCCGCACCCAGCACCAGCGCGCCAGTTGCGGCCGGCCAGAGCGGCGGCTCGGTCTTCCAGCCAAGGTAGAGCGCCGCGCCGATGCCGAACGCGACCGGGACCCACAGGAACACCCGGTCGAGCTGCGCCCGTGCTTCAGCGAGCCCGCCCTTTCCTAGCGCCGCGGCGCTAGGAAGCCGGCGGAGGCGCGTGCTAATAGCGCCGGCCCACGCCCCCGGCAGAGCAATGTCTGATCCCGCTTCCCCCGTCGTCACCCGCATCGCCCCATCGCCCACCGGCGCGATGCACATAGGCAACGCCAGAGCCGCGCTTTTCAACTGGCTTTACGCCAAGCACACCGGCGGCAAGTTCCTGCTGCGCATCGAGGACACCGACCGCGTGCGCTCGACCGAGGCGGCGGTGCAGGTGATCTTCGACAGCCTGGAGTGGCTGGAGCTGGAGTGGGACGGCGAGCCGGTGTTCCAGTTCGCCCGCGCCGACCTGCACCGCGCCGCCGTGGGTCAGTTGCTGGCGACGGGCTGGGCCTTCCGCGACTACATGAGCATCGCCGAGGCCGACGCCGCCAAGGAAGCCTCGCGCGCCGCCGGCCACGCGCTGCGCTCGCCCTGGCGCGACCGCGAGCCCGGCCCAATGCAGGATGGCGCGCCGCACGTCGTGCGCTTCCGCACCCCGACCGAGGGCGACACCGTGGTCGAGGACCTGGTGCGCGGCACGGTGCGGTTCCCGAACAAGGACCTCGAAGACTTCGTGCTGCTGCGCACCGATGGCGCCCCGATCTACAACCTCGCGGTCACCGTCGATGACCACGACATGGGGATCACCCATGTAGTGCGCGGCGAGGAGCATCTGAGCAACGCCGGGCGCCAGACCCTGCTGTACCAGGCGCTGGGCTGGAACGTCCCGGCCTTCGCCCACCTGCCGCTGATCATGGGCAAGGATGGGTCCAAGCTCTCCAAGCGGCACGGCGCGCAGTCGGTCGGTGAATTCCGCGAGATGGGTTATTTGCCCGAGGCGGTGCGCAACTACCTGGCGCGGCTTGGCTGGGGCCACGGTGACGACGAGCTCTTCTCCGACGCCCAGGCCATCGCCTGGTTCGACCTGAAGGACGTGACCAAGTCGCCGGCGCAGTTCGATTTCGACAAGTTCAACCACTTCAACCAGCACTACATCCGCCAGGCCGACGACGGGCGGCTGCTCGGCCTGGTGAAAGAGGTGCTGGCCAAACGCGACCTCACGCTGCCGGCCGATATGGACGAGCGGCTGGCCCGCACCATCCCGCTGGTGAAGGAGGGCGCGAAGACCATTCCCCTGCTCGCCGACCTATGCCTCTTCGCACTGCGGCCAAGCTCCAACCCCTTGGCCGACAAGGCCCGCGGCCTCTTCACCGACGAGGTCAGGGACCGGCTGGCCCGCCTCGCCGACCTCCTGCGCGAGGCCAACGACTGGACCGCGACCGGTCTCGCCGAGCGCCTGAAAGCCTTCGCCGACGCCGAGGGCGGCTTCGGCAAATTCGGCCCGCCGCTGCGCGCGATCCTGGCCGCGGGCGCCGTCGCGCCCGACCTGGCGAGCGCCCTTTCAGCGCTCGGCCGGGACGAGAGTCTGCGCCGCATCGAGGACGCTCTTTCGCAAGTGCAGTAAGGCGCTATAAGGCGTTCGGGTTTGGGAAGAGGGACCGTGGCATGGCCGAAAACGCAACGCTGACCATCGGCAACAACAGCTATGACCTGCAGGTCATAAAGGGCACCACCGGACCCGACGTGGTGGACGTGCGAAAGCTCTACGACGACAGCGGCGTCTTCACCTTCGACCCGGGCTTCACCTCCACCGCCTCCTGCGAAAGCAAGATCACCTACATCGATGGCGACGCTGGGATTTTGCTGCACCGCGGCTATCCGATCGAGCAGCTGGCCTCGCAGTCGAGCTTCCTGGAAGTCTGCTACCTGCTGCTGAATGGCGAATTGCCGACGGCGACCGAATTCGCCGAATTCGAGCGCACCATCACCTATCACACCATGCTGCACGCGCAGTTCGACCGGTTCTTCACCGGCTTCCGCTCCGATGCGCACCCGATGGCGATCATGACCGGCGCGGTCGGCGCCCTCTCGGCCTTCTACCACGACAGCATCAACGTCGATGATCCCGAGCAGCGGAAGATCTCGGCCCACCGGCTGATCGCCAAGATGCCGACGATCGCGGCGCGGGCCTTCAAGTACTCGGTCGGCCAGCCGTTCGTGACGCCGCGCAACGACTGCTCCTACGCCGAGAACTTCCTGCGCATGGCCTTCTCGGTGCCCGCCGAGGACTGGAAGCCCAATCCGGTGCTGACCAAGGCGATGGACCGGATCTTCATCCTGCACGCCGACCACGAACAGAACGCCTCGACCTCGACCGTGCGTCTCGCCGGCTCGTCGGGCGCCAACCCCTTCGCCTGCATCGCGGCCGGCATTGCCTGCCTCTGGGGCCCCAGCCACGGCGGGGCCAACGAAGAAGCCCTGATGATGCTGAAGGAGATCGGCACGGTCGACCGCATCCCCGAGTACGTGCAAGGGGTGAAGGACCGCAAATACCGGCTGATGGGCTTCGGCCACCGCGTCTACAAGAACTTCGATCCGCGCGCCAAGGTGATGCAGGAGACCTGCCACGAGGTGCTGAAGGAGATCGGCGACAGCGACGATCCGCTGCTGAAGGTGGCGATGGAGCTGGAAAAGATCGCGCTCAACGATCCCTATTTCATCGACCGCAAGCTCTATCCGAACATCGACTTCTATTCGGGCATCACCCTTAAGGCGATGGGCTTCCCGACCACCATGTTCACCGTGCTGTTCGCGCTCGCCCGCACCGTCGGCTGGATCAGCCAGTGGAAGGAAATGTTCGAAGACCCCCGCCGCAAGATCGGCCGCCCGCGCCAGCTCTACAACGGCCCGCTACAGCGCGAATACAAGCCGATCGATACGCGCGGGTAGGAACTTTCCCGGCTCAGGTCTATTGATCGTCCGAGGGGCGACAGTTGATCCTTGAGGAGCCGCCATGGCGCTCGCCGACATCCGGCACGAGGTTGTGCATTCTCTGGCCGAGACCAACGAGGCCATTCGAGAGGCGAGCGCCCTGCTGGCCGGCGGCGATGACTTCGAGAAGGTGGTGGCGGCCGGCGAACTGGACTTCCTCGGCCGGCAGCGGGCGATGCTGAAGACGCGCCTGGCGCAGGTGGATCGACGGCTCGCTGAAGGCCATGGCTTCTTCTCGCCAATCCGCCAGGTTTGGTTCAGCCTGATGTTCCACCTCGAAAGCTGGCTCGCGCACGGCTGACCCATCGCCTCGGAACGTGCACGGCGCCATAGTCGGCGCATGAACGATGCGCCGAGCGATGGATGGAAGCACTCCGGCGTGCGGGTGATCCCGGCCGGGTCGCTGGACGAGAACACCGCGCAAACGCCGGGCATGAACCGGGCCGCGGCGATCAACTTCGCGCGGGTCGGGGCGCAGAAGATCTGGGCCGGCACAGTGCACATCCACGCCAACGCCAAGACCGGCGCCCACCATCACGGGGCGCTGGAGAGCGTCATCTTTGTAGTGCGCGGGCGGGCGCGGATGCGCTGGGGCGAGCAGCTGGAGTTCACCGCCGAGGCCGGGCCCGGCGACTTCATCTATGTCCCGCCCTACGTGCCGCACCAGGAGATCAACGCCTCCGCCGACGAGACGCTGGAGTGCGTGCTGGTGCGCAGCGACAACGAGGCGGTGGTGGTCAACCTCGACATCGAGCCGGCGGAAAAACCGGAGGATGTTCCCTGGATCGATCCGATCCACAAAGGCTGAGGCCGAGATAAGGCGCGCCGATATCGCGCGGCAGGCCTCGGCGAGTGCTTAAATGGCCCCGAAATAGTTCAGTTCAAGAATTGTCCCGCGGCGCCGCGGCCCCCTAAAGTTCGTCGAGCGAACACGCTTCTTCCAGATTGAACATCCGTCACCGGCTCGGAGCGCGGAGCCGCATGCGTCCGCGCATGCCGGCATCCGCGCCAGCGCGCCGGTTCACCAGCAGAGGGGCTCGAGCGGGGCATGGCGGTCGGGGCATGGATCAGGTCATGGTGGGACGCCCCGGTCGTGCTCTGCATGCGCCTGCTGCCGCGGGTCAGCCTGCCGATGACGCTCGCGCTCGCTGTCCTGATCGTCGCCAGCGCCCTCGTCCCCGCCGCGACCATCGTCGCGACCGGCGCGATGATCGGCTCGCTGCCGGCGACCGTTCGGCACGGCCTCACCTCTGCGTCCGGCGGCCACACGGTGCGGGCCCTCCTGGTGTGGTCCACGCTGATGCTGCTGGCCCAGATCGAGCCGCGCCTACTGTCCACCGTCGCCAGCATCGCCGGCGCCCGCGTCGAGAGCCACATTCAACGGCGGGCGATCGACGCCCTCGGCCGACCCTGGTCCATCGCCCATCTAGAGGAGCCGGCGACGGCCGACCTGATTTCGCAGGTCTCCGGGTTGGGCGTTGGCGGCTATGGTCCCGCCGCCGCAATCACCGCCCTCGTCAGCGGACGCATTCCGTCCATCCTGCGCGCCATCACTTCCGGGTCGCTGCTCCTCTTCTTCAGCTGGTGGGTGGCGCTGCTGTTTTTCGCCGCCCAGCTCGGGTTTTCCGCCCTGGTCCGACGCGGCGTGCTGCGCCAGGCCAGCATCCTGCGCCGCAAGACCGAGGCGGCGCGCCGCGTGGACTACTACCGCGACCTGGCGCTCGGCCCCGCCTCGGCCAAGGACGTCCGCATCCTGGGCCTGGGCGACTGGATCAGCGAGCGCCTCAGCGGCGAATGGACCGCCGGACTGCAGGAACGGGCGCGAAGCCTGCGCGGCGACGCCATGATCGGCCTCCTGGGCGCGCTCGCCGTCACCGTGCTGACCCTCGCCATCTATGCCGGGCTCGCCGGCGATGCGGCCGGCGGCGTGATCACCATCGGCGCGCTCATCGTCTACCTGCGTTCGGCCCAGGCGATCGCCGGCACGACCGGCACCTCGGGCCAGGCTTTCGCTATCGAGTACGGGGTCGCGGCGGCGCCTGCGCTGCTGAAACTCGAACGGCTGACGGCGCCGGCCCCTCCCGCGCCCAGGCAGCTGGCGTCCTCCGCGCCGGAAGTGGGCATCCAATTCCACCGGGTCTGTTTCGCTTATGGCGACGCCGCTCCGGTCCTGCGCGACCTGGACCTGACCATCGCGGCGGGAACCTCGCTGGCCGTCGTCGGCCTCAACGGCGCCGGCAAGACCACCTTGGTCAAGCTGCTGGCGCGGCTCTACGACCCCACTGACGGCGCGATCCGCGTCGATGGGATCGACCTGCGCGAGGTGTCGGCTCGGGCGTGGCGCGGCCAGGCGGCGGCCATCTTCCAGGACTTCCAGCGCTTCGGCCTTTCGGCGCGCGACAACATCGGTTTCGGCGCCCTGAACCTGATCGACGATCCGGCGGCCCTGGCGCGCGCCGCGCATGACGCCGGGGTGCTGGACCGCATCGAGCGCCTGCCGAGGGGCTGGGATACGCCGCTGATGCGCCAGTTCACCGGCGGCGCCGACCTTTCCGGCGGGGAGTGGCAGCGCATAGCGCTCGCCCGGGCGCTGCTCGCCGTGCAGGCAGGCGCGCGCCTGCTGATCCTGGACGAGCCGACCGCCAACCTGGACGTCCGCGCCGAGGCGCAGCTCTACGATCGCTTCCTCGACCTGACCCGCGGCCTCACGACCATCCTGATCTCCCACCGGTTCTCGACGGTGCGGCGGGCCGACCGGATCTGCCTGCTCGAAGCCGGCGCGGTGAAGGAGCTGGGGACGCACGACGAGCTGATGGCCCTCGGCGGCAAGTATGCCGAACTCTTCAGCCTGCAATCGGAACGCTTCGCCGACGAAGCATCCGCGCCATGAAGCGCGCCGGGCAACCCCAGGACGCCGCGCGAAGCCTTGCGACGATCCTGCGCCTGAGCTTCGCGGCGACGCCCGGGCGCTCGGCCGGCGCCCTGGCGATCTATTCGCTCTACGCCGGGCTTGGCCTCGTCAGCAGCTACATGGTCAAGTTCGTCGTGCAAGCGGCCGCGGCGAGGCAGGTGACGGGCGCCATCGAGGCGGCCGCCTTGCTGGCGCTGGCGAGCGGCGGATCGCGCATCGCCAATCTCTACTACGCGGCGATCGTTCCGAGGCTGATCGAGCAGGTCTCGCTGCACCTCGACCGGGAACTGATCCGCCTGACCACCGCGATCCCCACCCTGGACTACCAGGATCGGCCCGTCTTCGCCGACAAGATCGCGCTGGTTCGCTCCAGCCGCCAGCAGCTCGCCGGCTCCATGCAGTACATCGTGCTCAACCTGCGTTCGCTCATCATGGTGGTCGGGGTGCTCGGCATCCTGGTCAGCATCGACCTGCGCTTCCTGCTGCTGCCCCTCTTCGCCGCGCCCCGCGCCTTCGCCGGCGGCCGGTCCCGGAAACTCACCCGGCAAGCCACCGACGCCAACGCCGAGCCGGTCCGGCTGCGGGCGCATATCTACGGCAAGATCACCTCGGCGGCGGCCGGCAAGGAGATCCGGGTCTTCGGTCTCGAGGAGGAGCTGGCGTCGCGGTTCGACGCCCTCACCCAGCAAATCCGCCGCACCCGAAACCGCGCGAATTGGGCGGGAACCCTCTGGCTCTGCCTCGGCGATCTGGTCTTCATGGTCGGATGCCTGGGGGCCATCGCCCTAGTGGTGGTCCGCGCCGCCTACGGCGAGATCGGCATCGGCGACATCGCGCTCGCGGCTACGATGGCGGCGACGACGGTCGGCCTGGTGACGAGCGTGCTGCAATACGGCCAGTCGCTGCAGGAGATGCTGCTCACCGTCGAGCGCTTCCACTGGCTGGAGGATTTCGTGGCGCAAGCCGCGCCGCCGCGGGCGCGGACCGTCCGCCCGCCGCCGGCCCTGCGGCGCGGCATCGCGGTCGAGGGCGTCTCGTTCGCCTATCCGGATCGCGAGCGGCGCGCCTTGAGCGACGTGTCGCTGGAACTGAGCACCGGCCGGGTGATCGCGCTGGTGGGTGAGAATGGCTCAGGCAAGTCGACGCTGGTGAAGCTGCTGTGCGGCTTCTATCACCCGACGTCAGGCCGGATCATGGTCGACGACGACGACCTCGCCGACATGCCGCCCCCGGATTGGCGCGCGCGGATCAGCGCCGCCTTCCAGGACTACGCCAGCTTCGAATTCCGCCTGCACGAGAGCGTCGGCGTCGGCGACCTCGCGCATCTCGGACGCAAGGACCGCGTCGCGAGCGCGCTGGCCCGGGCCGGCGGCGCCGACCTGGCGGAGCTGGCGCCGGGCCGCCTCGAGACGAGCCTGGGACGCCGGTGGGGCGGCGTCGAACTCTCTGGGGGCCAGTGGCAGAAGCTTGCCCTGGCCCGGGCCGTGTTCCGCGAGCAGCCGCTGCTGGTGGTCTTCGACGAGCCGACGGCGGCGCTGGACGCGGCCGCCGAACACGGCATGTTTTCCAGGTTCGCCGCGGAGGCCAGGTCGGGCGACGCGTCGGGCCGAGTGACGCTGCTGGTGTCGCACCGATTCTCGACCGTGCGCATGGCCGACGCCATCGCCGTGCTCGACAGGGGCCGGATCGTTGAATTCGGCCCGCACCGGCAGCTGATGGCCAGCGGCAAGCTCTACGCCGAACTTTTCGAGCTGCAGGCGCGCGCCTACCGCTAGCCGCGGCGCGCTAGGCCCCGTCCCAGCCGCGCTCGCGCATCAGACGGATCACCACATCCGCCGCCGCGCCGAACGGGTCGGGGGCGCCGACGCCGAGCTTGGCCAGGGCGGCGTTTTGCGCCGCGATCTGGGCGGCGCGGCGAGCGGGGTCGTCGAGCAAGGCGGCGACGGCGGCGGCCAGCTTGTCCGGGGTCATGTCCCGCTGGATGAATTCCGGGGCGACCGCTTCGCCCGCGGCGATGTTGAACAGCGTCAGGTATTTCACCTGGGCGATCGCCAGGCCGATCATGGCGGTGAGCGGGTTGGCCTTGTAGCCGACGACGATCGGGCAGCCGGCCATGGCGAGCTCCGTCGTGACGGTGCCGCTCTTGGTCAGGGCCACGGTGGCGGCGCACATGGCGGCCTTGCGGGCGGCATCACCCTCGACGACATGGGCGCGGTGGCGCCAGCCGGCGACGCGCGACTTGACCACGTCCGCGACCGTCTCGGCGGCGGCGACCACCAGCCGCAGGTTGGGCCGAGCGTCGCGCAGGCGCATCGCGGCTTCCTCGAACGGCGGCAGGATGCGCTTGATCTCGCTGGGCCGGCTGCCGGGCAGGATCAGCAGGATCTGCTCGCCCGCCTCCGCGCCGATCTCGGCCCGCATGGCCCCCACGTCGACGCCCGTGAAGCTCGCGCTCAGGGTCGGCGAGCCCACGAAGGTGGTGGCCAGGCCCTCGGCCTCGAAGTAGCGGGCCTCGAAGCCGAACAGGGTCATCAGGTGGTCGACCGAGCGCGCCAGCGCCCTGGCGCGGCCCGGCCGCATCGCCCAGACCTGCGGGGCCGCGTACTTGATCAGCGCCATCTTCGGCGCCCGCCGGCGCAGGCCGAGGGCCAGCAGGTAGTTGAAGAACCACGAGTCGATGAGCACGGCGACGTCGGGCTGCTGCTCCACGCCCAGTTGCACGATCTGCAGCAGCCGCCTGACGACGCGCGGCACGGCCGGCGCGATCTCGACCAGGCCGACCATTGAAAGGTCGGCGATGCTGAAGAGGCTCTGGATGCCCTCGGCCGCCATCCGGCCGCCGCCAACGCCAATGAAGCTGACGCCTCCCTCCCCGAGCCTGGCCTTCAGGGCTGCGGCGAGGCCGGCGCCGAGCGCGTCGGCCGAGGCCTCGGTCGCGACCAGCATCACCTTCAGCGGCCCGGCCATCACTCCGGCGTATCCGCGACGCCGGTCACGAAGAGGCCGAGCCGGTCGGCGGCGGCGGCCGTGGCGTCGCGGTCGATCACCAGCATCTTGCCGGCCACGCCGACGATGCCGGCAAGGCCCGCCCGGTGCGCACCTTCGATGGTAGCGACGCCGATGGTGGGCAGATCGACCCGTTCCTCTTGAATCGGCTTGGGCGCCTTGGCCAGCACGCCCCTGAGGACGTTCGGCGCGCCGCGCACGGCCGCCGGCAAGTCAGCGACCCGGCGCAGCATGGCGTCGGTGCCTTCCTGCGCCTCGAGCGCCAGCACCAGGCCATCGCAAGAAACGGCGCCCTGGCCGATGTCGAGCGCACCGATGGCCTTGGCGGCGGTGAGGGCGCGGGCGATGTCAGCCTCGTGGTCCGCCGTCGGCGCGTGGCGGCCGAGCGGGCCGAGCGGCAAGGTGAGCTCACCCATCACCTCGTGGGCGCCCTCGATGACGAAGCCTTCCTTCTCGAACTCGCCCATCAGGTAGCGCAGCAGCGCGTCGTCGCCCTGTCGCGCGGCGCGGATGGCGCCCGGCAGGGCGGCCAGGCCCCGCATGTCCGGTTTCAGCGCCGCGAAGTCCGGGCGTCTGACGACGCCGGCGAAGCACAGCGCCTCGCAGCCGTTTTCCTTGGCCAGGCGGGCGATGCGGCCGATCTCGGCGATCCCCGCGTCGGCGCCGGGATGGGCGCCCAGCGCCGGCTCGGCGAAGCCGCGCAGGCGCATGACGAAGTAGGAACGGCCCCGTTCCCGGCAATGCTCGGCCAGCTCCAGCGGCAGGGCCCCGCCGCCGGCGATCAGGCCCAGCTTGCGCATCGCCTGATCAGCCCCCGCCCTGCCCCTGCGGCAGGGTGAACGGGCGGCCAGGCTCGGCGCGGATGAAGGCGATGATTTCCATCACCTCGGGATTGCCGGCATAGGCCGCGGCCGCCGCGTCAACCCGATCCTTGAAGAGGCCGATGCCGGAGAACAACTCCTTCTGCGCCGCGCGCAGGGCGTTGATGGCCCGGCGCGAGAAACCCCGGCGCTTCAGGCCGACCAGGTTCAGCCCCTCGAGCCGCGCATGATTGCCCCAGGCGATGCCGTACGGGATCACATCGCTGACCACGCCTGCCAAGCCGCCGATCATGGCGTAGCGCCCGACGCGGGTGCGCTGCTTCACGGCGCTCAGCCCGCCCATGTTGACGTAGTCGCCGATCACCACGTGCCCGGCGAGGGTGGCGCTGTTGGTCAAGGTCACATGGTTGCCCACGATGCAGTCGTGGCCGACATGAGCGCCGACGTAGAAGGCGCAGTCGTCGCCGACCTTGGTCACGCCGCGCCCGAAGGTGGAGCCGCCGTGCATGGTGGTGTGTTCGCGGATCAGGTTGCGGGCCCCGATGACCAGCCGGTTCGGATCGCCCGGCTTGTGGCCCGCATGCTGCGGCGGCCCGCCCAGCATGGCGAAGGGGTAGACCTCGCAGCCGGGGCCGAGTTCGGTCTGGCCCTCGATGACCACATGCGAGCGCAGGCGCACGCCGGCGCCCAGCTTCACCTCGTCTCCGACAATGCAGTAGGGCCCGATCTCGACGCCGTCGCCGAGTTCCGCCCCGGGCGCGACTTGCGCCGTGGCGTGGATGCTCATGTCTCGATCAGCATCGCCGCGAACTCGCACTCGGCCGCCACCTTGTCGCCGACCATGCCCCGGCCACGGAACTTGAACACGTCGCCGCGGGCGCGGACCACTTCCACCGGCATGCGCAACACGTCGCCGGGGCGCACGGGATGGCGGAACCGGCAGTTATCGACCGAGATGAACATAATGCCTTTGTTCTCGACATCGACCTCCAGCGACTTGCTCATCAGCACCCCGCCGGTCTGCGCCAGGGCCTCGATGATCAGCACCCCCGGCATCACCGGGCGACCGGGAAAGTGGCCGACGAAATAAGGCTCGTTGATCGAGACCGTCTTGATGCCGACGATCGACTGGTGCGGACGAAAATCCTCGGCGCGATCGACCATCAGGAATGGCGGCCGATGCGGAATAAGCGCCAGGACCTCTTCGATGCCAATGTCGACCGACGATACTTCCGGCGGCGGCGCGTGCTTCATGCCTCTCCCCCGTTCTTCCGGCTGGCGGCGCGGCTGAGCCACGCGACCTCGCGGAAGAACTGCTTGTACGGCCGCGCCGGTGCGCCGCACCAGGTTTCGCCGGCGGGCACGTCCCGCATCACCCCGGACGCCGCGGCGAGCTGGGCGCCCGACCCGATAGCCACGTGGTCGGCGAGGCCGACGCGTCCGCCGAGCCGCACGCCGTCCCCCAGGACGCAGCTGCCCGACAATCCGCAGTGGCCGGCGATCACGCAGTTGCGACCTATCGTCACGTTGTGGGCGATTTGCACAAGGTTGTCGATCTTGGTGTTCTCGCCGATCGTAGTGTCTTCGAAGGCGCCGCGATCGATGCAGGTGTGGGCGCCGATGGTGACGCCGTCCTGGATGATCACCCGGCCGAGCTGTGGCACGTCGATCAGGCCGCGCGGCCCGACAGTGACGCCGAAGCCCGCCTCGCCGATCACCACGCTGGCGAAGACGCGCACGCCATCGCCGATCAGGGCGCAGCTGACCACGGCATTGGCCCCGATCACTGAGCGCCGGCCAATGGCGACCCCCGGGCCGATGACGGCGTAGGGACCGATTTCCGCGCCCGCGCCGATCTGGGCCCCGGCGCCGATGACGGCGCCATGGCCGATCAGGGCGCCGTCCTCGATCATCGCGTCCGGATGTACGGCCGGCGCCGCCGGATCGAGCCGTCTGGGCCGGTGCAGCCGTTGCGCGGTCATCGACCATGCGGCGTGCGCGGCGGGTGTCACCAGCGCGACGCAGGTGGCCGGCAACAGCTCCACCAGCTTCTCGGTGACGAAACAGGCGCCGGCCTTGGTGGCGCGCGCCTCGTCCGCGAGCTTGCGGTCGCTGAAGAAGCTGACCTCACCAGCGTCGGCGCGCGCCAGAATGGCCGCGCCGGCGATCTCGAGGCCCGACGGGGCCGACGACGCGTCGAGGCGCGCGCCGGTTTCCTCGACCAGGGCGGCCAAGCCAACCGGCGCCAAGGTCTCGAAAAACCTCGGATCCGGTGCGCTCACCGCCCTGCCCTCATCTGCAAGGTCAGCGGCCCGCGGGCTGCTGAGGCGCGTTCGGGTCGATGTGCTCGCGGTCGAACGTCAGGGTCTGGATCTTGGCGTCGAGCGCGGTGACCGCGCCGCCGGAAATGTCATTGCCCGGGGTCGACACCAGCACCGCACCGGAGTCGCGCGCCAGCAGCGTCGAGCACTGCCGCGCCTGGAACAGCTGACGCACGATCGGCTCGACCTGCGCCTGCAGGACGGCGAGCTGCTTCTGCTCGGTGGCCTGCATCTCGGCCTGGCGCTGCTGGTTGAGCTTCTCGAAGTTCTGGTAGCGCAGTTCGAGGTTAGCCTGGCGCGCGTCCAGCGTGGCGCGGTCGAGCGTCGAGGCCTGGGATTCGAGCGTGCGCTTCTCGGTGTTGATGGCGTCGGCCTGCGGCTGCAGCTCGGCGCCGACCTGCTGGGCCAGCACCTTCAGCCGGTTGGCGAACGACTGGCCGACCTTGGACTGGGCGACGACCTGGTTGAACGAGAAGGTGCACAGGCCGGCGATCGGCGGACCGTAGGTCAGCGGCGGTGGCTGTGCGGCGGGGGTCTGGGCGCTCGTCAGAGTGGCGAACGACAAGACGGCGCCGGCGGCGAGGCCGGCGATGAGGAGGTTTCGTACCGTCATGTGGGGTGTTCTTTAGAACCTTGTATTGGTGGAGAAGCGGAAAACTTCGACGACGTCGTAGGGCTCCTTGGCGACCGGCTCGGCAAGGTCGAAGCGGAGCGGACCCAACGGCGATTTCCAGAAGACGCTGATGCCGACGGCGGCGCGCAGACCCAGGTCATCGCGGACCGTGGTCAGCGGCGCATTGGTCAGCGGGTTGAACTTGCTCGCCCGGTCCAGGATGCCAAGCGTGCCGACGTCCGAGATCAGGGCGGTCCTGATGCCGTACTGTTCGGGCAGGAAGTTCGGGAAGGTCAGCTGGGTTTCGCCGAGCAGGTAGAGATTGCCGCCCAGCGCGTCGCCGAACTGGGTGTCGCGCGGGCCGATGCCGGCCAGCTGGAAGCCGACGAAGGTGTCGCCGCCGCGATAGAAGCGGTCGCCGATGCGGATCGAGTCCCCATCCCAGCCGGTGATGTAGCCACCAGACGTGGTCATGCTGAGGATGAAATCCTTGTTGAAGCCGTGGTACCAGCCGGCGTCCCACTCGCTGCGCACGTAGTGCACGCTGCCGCCGAAGCCGGCGACGTCCTGGCTGAGGTCGACGTAGTAGCCGCGCGTCGGCACCTGCGGGTCGTTGCGCTTGTCGAGGCGCACGCTGTAGCCGATCGAGGAGGTGATATAGGAGCCGCGCTGGTCGCAGAGCACCACCGACACCAGCTCGGCGCCCGGCACGCAGAGGCTCGAGTCGACGATTACGTCGTCCGTGCGCAGCTGATAGCGCAGGCTCATGGTCGAGTTGACGGTGAGCGGGAAGGCCAGGTGGACGCCGCCACCGGCCGAGGCGCTCTGATAGGACGCGTACTGGGAGAAGTCGTAGCGGGTGGCGTAAAGATCGAAGCCGGCGCCCATGTTGCGGTTCAGGAAATGGGGCTCGGTGAATGAGAAGTCGACGTCCTGGCTCAGCGAGCCGACCTCGATGCGGGCCCGCACGTCCTGGCCACGGCCGCGGAAGTTCGATTGGTTGAAGCCGAGGTCGAGCACCAGCTGGTCGATCGACGAATAGCCGGCGCTGGCCGAGAGTTCGCCGGTCGGCTGCTCGGTGACCTTCACCAAGAGGTCGGTGCGGTCCGGGGCCGAGCCCGGCGTGGTGGTGATGTCGACGTCCTTGAAGAAGCCGAGGCCCTTGATCTTGTTCTTCGACTGATCGACCAGCACGCGGTTGTAGGCGTCACCTTCCGACAAGGCCATCTCGCGGCGGATGACGTAGTCGAGGGTCGCCGTGTTGCCGACGATGTCGATGCGGTCGATGTAGACGCGCGGGCCTTCCTTCACGTCGAAGGTCAGGTCGACGGTGTGGGTGGCCGGGTTGGCGTGGAACTCCGGGTGCACGTCGACGAAGGCGAAACCCGCGGCGCCAGCGGCGAACGTCAGGGCGTCGGTGGCGCCCTGGATGCGCTCGTCGGAATAGACCTGGCCGGTGCGGATCGACAGCAGCGAGCGCAGGATATCGGGGTTGAGCTTCTTCAGCTCGGTGGTGACGGTCACCTTGCCGAACTTGTAGCGCTGGCCTTCGTCGACCGTGTAGGTGACGCCGAAGCCGTTCTTGTCCGGCGACAGTTCGGCGATCGAGGAAACGACGCGGAAGTCGTAGAAGCCCTTGTTGCGGTAGAACTTGCGCAGCTGTTCGCGGTCGTACTCGATGCGGTCAGGGTCGTAGTTGTCGTTGGACTCGAAGAACTTGTACCAGTGGCTTTCCTTGGTCACGACCACGTCGCGCAGGTCGTTGGCCGAGAACTGCTGATTGCCCTGGAAGTTGATGCCGACGATGCCGCTCTTCGGGCCTTCGTTGATCTCGAAGATCAGGTCGACGCGGCGCTGCGGCAGATTGACGATCTTCGGCGTCACCGTGGCCGAGATGCGGCCCGAACGGCGGTAGAGCTCGATGATCCGGCCGACGTCTTCCTGCACCCGGGCGCGGGTGAAGATGCCGCGCGGACGCACGGTCACCTCGTCCTTCAGCTTGTCGGTCTTGAGGTTCGAGTTCCCCTCGAACAGCACCTGGTTGATGATCGGGTTCTCGACCACCTGGACGTTCAGGGTATCGCCCTGCAGGTCGATACGCACGTCGGAGAAGAGATCGGTGCGGGTCAGCGTCTTCAGCGCCAGGTCGAGCTTGGCCTGGTCCACCGTGTCGCCGACCTGGATCGGCAGATAGGAGAGGATGGTGTCCTGCTCGATGCGCTCATTGCCCTGCACCACGATGCGGCCGACGATGCCGCTCTGCTGGGCCTGGGCGATGGCCATCTGCGGGACAGCGAGCGACGCCGCGCCGAAGACGAGAGCCGCACTCGTAAGCAGCGCCGCATAGCGGGCGCGGGTTTTGGTCATCGGTGCGGTCATCACTAGCCGGTGACTCTTCACTTTTAGGAAAACAGGTGGCCGAAGAAGTGGAACACCTGCATGCGCTGCAGGTCGTGCCACGTCGTGAACAACATCAATCCGACCAGCAAAGCAAGCCCGACCCGGTACCCTGCTGCCTGAGCGGAAGCCGGCAATGGCCTGCGTGCAACAGCCTCGTAGGCATAGAACAGCAGATGTCCGCCATCGAGGACCGGAATCGGCAGCAGATTGACGAGGCCAATGCTGGTGGAGAGCAGCGCGGCCAGCGTCGTGAACTGGATTGCCAGGGTCAGAGCCAGGCTGATGTGCTCGGTATTGGAGATATCCACCGCTTCCTTGGTCATGGCGCCGGTGACGTGCGCCGTGCCCAGGATGCCGGAGAACGGCCACTCGGCCTTGCCCTGGATCATCCGGTTGACGAAGTAGCCGGTCTTCGCGACGACGCTCCAGGTCATCTGCGCGCCGCGTCCGACCGCGGCCAGCGGCTGGTAGTCGAGATGCGCCTCGGTCGGCTGCACGCCCAGCATGCCGATGCGGGTGACGCCGCCCGCCGGGTTGGGCTCGAACTTCACCGCCGGCGTCGCCATGACGTCGAGCGTATGGCCAGCGCGCAGCACGCTGAGCCGGACGGGTGTCTGCGCGCTCTGCTGGATGTAGGTCTGGAAGTCGTCGAACCGGTCCATCGCCTGGCCGTCGACCGCCGTGATCACGTCGCCGGGCAGCAGGCCCGCGCTGGCCGCGGCCGAACCGCCGACCACGCTCTGCACCTGCAGGGACGGCGCGTTCTCGCCCATCGTACCGAAGAGGATGGCGAAGAGCGCGATCGACAGGATGAAGTTGGCCACCGGCCCCGCCGCCACCACCAGCGCGCGCTGCCAGAGCGGCTTGAAGAAGAAGTACTTCTTCTCGGCCCCCACGCCTTCGCGCAGGGCGATGTGGGTGCGCAGTTCGCTGAGGTCGGCCTGATCGGGCACCGAGGCAATGTTCTCGTCGCCGGAGAAGCGAACGTAGCCGCCCAGGGGCAGCCAGCCGATCCGCCACTCCACGCCCCACTTGTCCTTGAACGAGAAGATCGCCCGGCCGAAGCCGATCGAGAAGCGATCCACCGCGACGCCGCAGGCCCGCGCCGTCAGAAAGTGCCCTAGCTCGTGGATGGTCACGATGAAGGTGATGACCACCAGGAACGGGATGACGTAGAGCGCCGCGTTGGCGAGGAAGGGCAGCATCTTCGGGGGCGGTTCCTTCTTGAGAGCTTAGCCTCTGCCTGCAAAACGAGACAGCACTTGGGCGGCGGTGCGGCGGGCGCCGGCATCGATCGTCATCGCCCAGTCCAGCGGATCGGCCTCTCCCGCGGGCGCCAGGTCACCTGCCCCGTTCAGCTCCTCGAGCGTCTCGGCGACCAGGGCGGCTATATCGAGAAAGCCGATCCTGCGGTCAAGGAAGGCGGCGACCCCGATCTCATTTGCCGCATTCATCGCCGCCGGCGCCCCGCCACCGGCCTTCAGCGCATCGCGAGCCATGGCGAGGGCGGGAAAGGCGATCTCGTCCGGCGCCTCGAAGGTCAGCTGGCCCACTTCGGCCAGGTCGAGGCGCGGCGCGGGCCACGGCGTGCGGTCCGGCCAGTTCCAGGCGCAGGCGATGGGCGTGCGCATGTCCGGCGCGCCGAGCTGGGCCAGGGTCGAGCCGTCCGCGTACTCGACGAGGCTGTGCACGATCGACTGCGGGTGGATCAGGACGTCGATCTGCTCCTGCGGCATGGAGAACAGGTAGGACGCCTCGATCATCTCCAGGCCCTTGTTCATCATCTGGGCCGAATCCACCGAGATCTTGCGGCCCATGCTCCATTTCGGGTGGGCGACCGCCTGCTCGACCGTGGCATCGGCCATGTCCTCGCGGCTCCAGCCGCGGAACGGGCCGCCGGAGGCGGTGAGGATCAGCCGGCTGATCCGGTCCAGCTGCTGCGGGTGCAGCACCTGGAAGATTGCCGAGTGCTCGCTGTCGACCGGGATCACCGAGCCGCCGGCCGCCTTGGCTGTGGCCAGCAACGCCGGGCCGGCGCAGATCAGGCTCTCCTTGTTGGCCAGCGCGATCACCGAGCCGGTGCGGGCGGCGGCAAGCGTGGGCGCCAGGCCCGCCGAGCCGACGATCGCCGACATCACCCAGTCCGCGCCCATGGCGGCGGCTTCACAGATGGCCGCGGGGCCGGCGGCGGCGCCGATGTTGGAGCCGATCAACCGCTCGCGCAGTTCGGGCAGCAGGCTCTCGTCTTCAATCACCACCAGGCGCGGGCGCCACTTCCTGGCCTGCTCGGCCAGCTTGGCGACATTGCGCCCGGCGGTCAGGGCGACGATCTCGACGTCGGCGCCGGCCTGCTCCAGCAGGTCGAGCGTGGAGACGCCGATCGAGCCGGTCGAGCCCAGGATGGTGACGGTGCGGGGCGCCATCAGTGCGCCCACCCGTAACGGACGATCAGCCGCGCGGCGGCGAAAACCAAGGTCGCGAACATCAATCCGTCCACCCGATCAAGCAGGCCCCCATGGCCGGGAATAAGATCGCCTGAGTCCTTAACACCGAACCGGCGCTTCAACATCGATTCCCACAGATCGCCCATCATCGTCGCAAGTCCGGCCGCCAGCCCGATGACGGCTGCGCCGGCCAGCGACAGGTGCATGAGGAGCGCAGCGACCCCGACCGCGGCGCCGGATGCGCCGATGAGACCGCCAAAGAAACCGGACCACGTCTTGTTAGGCGAGAAACGCGGCCAAAGTTTGGGCCCTTTCAAGACGTTACCGATTGCAAAAGCGCAAATGTCGGCCGCCCAGGTGGTGGCGAACAGCATCACCGCCCACCCCGCGCCTTGCGGCGTCAGGCGCAGCCACATCAGCGCCATGCCGGCCGGCGCGACGTAGAAGACCCCGTAGGCCGCGTCAGCGCGGCGTTCGGTCACGCCCTGCGAGACGAAGGCGGCGGCCAGCGCGCCGATCGGGATCAGCACCAGCGCGGCTGCGATATAGCCGTCGAAGGTCTTCCCGGGTTCCTGCAGCGGGTTGCTGAGATAGGTCAGGAAGACCACGCCGAGCACGGCGACCGCCATGATCACCGCGACGCGCCGCCAGGCGTCCGGCGCGGCCATGCGGCCCCACTCGTACGACAGCACCGACATCGCCACGGCGATCAGCAGCAGGCAGACACGGGCGTCAAACCACAGGGCCGCAAGCACCGCCGGGGCCAGGATGACGCCCGATACGATCCGGAGGCCCAGATTGTCCCAGTCGAACCGCCTAGCCCGGGCCATGCCGGGTCCGAAGCGCGCGGCAGGGCGCGTCAGCCGGCCGCGAGGACGTCATCCACCGCCACCTTGCCGAACCGACGCTCCCGCGACTGGAATTCGAGGATCGCCGCACGCAGATGGTCGGGGCCATAGTCGGGCCAGTAGACGTCCTGAAAGATCAGCTCGGCGTAGGCGCACTCCCAGAGCAGGAAGTTGGACAGCCGCCGCTCGTAGCCGGTGCGGATCACCAGGTCCGGCGAAGCGGCCGGCGCGGTGGAGAGCTGCGCCTCGAACATGCGCTCGTCGAGATCGGCCGCGCTCGCCTTGCCCTGCTCGACCAGCGTCGCGAACTTGCGCGCCGCATCGGTGATATCGGCCCGGCCGCCGTAGTTGAAGGCCACCTGCAGGTGGAAGCGCTCGTTCCTGGCGGTGCGGCGCTCGGCTTCCTCGACGATCCCGAGGATGTCAGGCGACAGGTTCTCGCGGCGGCCGACGATGCGCACCTTGACGCCATTGCGCTCCAGCCGGGTCAGGTCGCTGGCGAAATAGGCCTTCATCAGGCCCAGGATCTCGGAGACCTCGGTCTCCGGCCGCTTCCAGTTCTCGGTGGAGAAGCCGAAGACGGTCAGCCGCTCGACGCCCAGCGCCTCGGCGCCCTCGACGGTGCGGCGCAACGCCGCGACGCCGGCGCGGTGCCCGAATGCCCGCGGCAAGCCGCGCTGCTTCGCCCAGCGACCATTGCCGTCCATGATGATCGCGACATGCAGGGCCTCGCCAGCGCCCGGCCCGACGGGCCTCAGCGCACGCTCGAACGCGCCGTCGGGCGGTCCTTCCTGGCGGGACATGGCGCTGGCCTCATCTCGTGCGCCGCGCGGCCGGGCCGCAGCGCTCATACCTGCATGATCTCATGCTCTTTGGTTTTCAAGGCTTCGTCCACCCGCTTGATCGCCTCGTCGGTGATCTTCTGGACCTCGCCTTCCATGCGCTTCTGCTCGTCCTGGCTGATGACCGCGTCCTTCTCGGCCTTCTTCAGGTCGTCGTTGGCTTCGCGGCGCACGTTACGCACGGCGATGCGCTGCTGCTCGGCGTACTTGCCGGCCAGCTTGGCCAGGTCCTTGCGCCGCTCCTCGGTCAGCGCCGGGATCGGGATACGCAGGTTCTGGCCCTCGACCACGGGGTTGAGGCCGAGGCCGGAGTTGCGGATGGCCTTCTCGACCGAGACCACCAGCCCCTTGTCCCAGACGCTGACCGTGATCGAGCGCGGCTCTGGCACGCTGACGGCGCCGACCTGGTTGATCGGCATCTGGCTGCCATAGGCGTCGACCGTGATCTGGTCGAGCAGGCTGGTGTTGGCGCGGCCGGTGCGCAGCGAGCCGAACTCCTCCTTCAGGGCGGCGATCGCCTTGTCCATGCGGTCACGGTAGCGGGCCAGGTTGGGCTTTTCCGTTTGGGCCATGACCGGAGTGCTCCTTCAGGCCGCCTGGTGACGGTCTTCGCAGATGGTGGTGAAGACGCCCTCGCCTTGCAAGACGCGCCGCAGATTGCCCGGTTCCCGGATCGAGAACACGACGATGGGGATGGAATTGTCGCGCATCAGCGCGATGGCGGAGGCGTCCATGACCCGCAGATCCTGGGCCAGCACTTCGAGGTAGGAGAGGCGGTCATAGCGCTGGGCGCTCGGCTCCTTCTTGGGGTCGGCGGTGTAGACGCCGTCGACGCTGGTGCCCTTGAGCAGGGCGTCGCAGCCCATCTCGGCGGCGCGCAGGGCGGCCGGGGTGTCTGTGGTGAAGAAAGGCGCGCCCAGGCCGGCGGCGAAGATCACCACCCTGCCCTTTTCCAGGTGCCGCAGCGCGCGGCGGCGGATGTAGGGCTCGCAGACCGCATCCATCGGAATGGCCGACTGCACCCGGGTGTGGACGCCGATCTTCTCCAGCGCGCTTTGCATGGCCAACGCATTCATCACCGTGGCCAGCATGCCCATGTAGTCGGCGCTGGCCCGCTCCATCCCCTTTCCGGCCATGGAGAGGCCGCGGAAGATGTTGCCGCCGCCGATGACCAGGCACAGCTCGATGCCGTCGCGCAGCACTTCGGAGATGTCCGCGGCGACCGCGTCGATGGTTTCGAGGTCGATGCCGAACGGCTTGTCCCCCATCAGCACTTCGCCGGAAACCTTCAGCAGGACCCGGCGATAGCGCGGCGTGGGATCAGCCATGGGGAGTTCTTCCCTCGTTCGATTCGGGACTGCAGCGACCATAACCTTCCCTCCGCCGGATGGGGAGGGAAGCTTCCGAAAGTCAGGACCCGGCGGTCATGGCGGCGACTTCAGCGGCGAAATCCCCCGCCTCGCCCTTCTCGACGCCTTCGCCCAGAGCCAGCCGCACGAAGCCGGCGACCTTGATCGGCGAGCCGACCTGTTTGGCCGTGTCGGCCACCAGCTGCTCGATCGTCTGATCGGGGTTCTTCACATACGGCTGCTTCAGGAGAACGACCTCCTCCATCCACTTGCGGATGCGGCCCTCGACCATCTTCTCGACCACGTTAGCGGGCTTGCCGGACTCGGCAGCCTGTTCGGTGAGGATGGCGCGCTCCTTCTCCACCGCGGCGGGGTCGAGCTCGTCGGCGTTCAGCGACAGCGGCGGGGTCGGCGTGCCGGCTACGTGCAGGGCGATGTTGCGCGCCAGCTCTTCGAGCACCGACTGCGAGCCGGCGCCCTCGACGGCCACGATCACGCCCATGCGGCCGAGATCGGCCGCGCCGGGCGCCTTGTTGTGCACGTAGGCGCCGACCGCGCCCTCAGCGACATGCAGCCGCGCGAAGCGGCGCAGCGTCATGTTCTCGCCGATGGTGGCGATCAGGCCGCTGATCATCTCGTCGGCCGTCTGGCCGCTTGCCAGCTTCGCGGAGCGAAGCGCCGCGACGTCGCCGTCGACATCGAGCGCCGCCTGGGCGACGCTGCGCGCCGCGGCCTGGAACTTGTCGTTGCGGGCGACGAAGTCGGTCTCGGAGTTGAGCTCGATCGCCGCCACCGTCGCGCCGGCGCCCGAAGTCTTCGTCGCCACCGCGACGACGCCTTCCGAGGCGACGCGGTCGGCCTTCTTCGCCGCCTTGGCGAGACCCTTGACGCGCAGCAGGTCGACGGCCGCCGGAATGTCGCCGCCCGTCTCTTCGAGCGCCTTCTTGCAGTCCATCATCCCCGCGCCCGTCGTCTCGCGCAGTTCTTTCACCATGGGAGCCGTGATGTCGGCCATGGCCTTATCTCCAATCAAAAGTGTCAACCGGCGGGGCTCGGATGGCCCCGCCTAACGCAAGCTAACTTCAGCCTTCCGGCTGTTCGGCGGCTTCGGCCGTCGCCGGTTCGGCTTCCGGCTCTGGGGCCGCCGGTTCGGCTTCCGGCGCACCGGCTTCGCCGGCCATCTCGGCTTCGCTGACCAGCGGCTCGGCCTCCGGCTCAGGCTGGGGGACCGGCGCGGCGGCGGGCCTGGCGTTGCTGCGGCGCAGGGCCGGTTCGACCGGCGCGTCGGACGAACCGATGTCGACGCCACTCGAGACCTGACCTTCGGTCAGGCCGTCGAGCACCGCGTCGGCGACCAGATCGCAGTAGAGCTGCAGCGCCCGGGCGGCGTCGTCGTTGCCAGGGATCGGGAAGCTGATGCCCTGGGGATCGCAGTTGGTGTCGAGGATCGCCACCACCGGGATGTTCAGCTTGCGGGCTTCCTGGATCGCGATCGCTTCCTTGTTGGTGTCGATCACGAACATCAGGTCGGGGATGCCGCCCATGTCCTTGATGCCGCCCAGCGACAGCTCGAGCTTTTCCTGCTCGCGCGTCAGCTGCAGCAGTTCCTTCTTGGTGCGGCCCGAGGCTTCGGGGCTGTCCACCAGGCCTTCCAGTTCGCGCAAGCGAGCGATCGACTGGGAGATGGTGCGCCAGTTGGTCAGCGTGCCGCCGAGCCAGCGGTGGTTGACGTAATACTGAGCGCAGCGCTTGGCGGCGGTCGCCACCGGCTCGGAGGCCTGGCGCTTGGTGCCGACGAACAGCACCCGGCCGCCCGACGCGGCCACGTCGCGCACCTTCACCAGCGCCTGGTGCAGCAGCGGCATGGTCTGCGACAGATCGATGATGTGGATGTTCGACCGCGAGCCGAAGATGAAACGTTCCATCTTCGGGTTCCAGCGGTGAGTCTGGTGGCCGAAGTGCGCGCCAGCTTCCAGGAGCTGTCGCATGGAGAATTCGGGAAGCGCCATAGAGTCTATCTCCTTCTTCCGGTGCGCCTCCGCAGGCAAAACTCCCATCGCTGGGGGCCCGGAACGGAAACGCGCGGGATTTTTCCCCGCGCGTCGCCGAACGCCTGCGTGTGTGATGGCGGGCCAGATAGGCGAAACACCCGGCAAATGCAAGGCGAGCGGCATTCGCGAAAAAAGATTGATCGAAACGCGTCGATTTGCGTTGAACCAACCTAGTCGCAGAGAGTTCAAAGCCCCGTGCACAACGGGAGCTTCGCCATGTTTGTTCTGCCAGCCCTTCCTTATGCCTACGATGCGCTGCAGCCGGTCATTTCAGAACGGACCATGCAGTTCCACCACGACAAGCATCACAAGGCCTACGTCGACACCACCAACACCCTGCTCGCGAACGCCGCGACGCCCGACAGCCTGGAAGCCGCGATCCGCGAAGCGCGATCGAGCGGCAACAAGAAGCTGTTCAACAACACTGCCCAGGCCTGGAACCACGCCTTCTTCTGGGTGGCCATGGCCCCTGGCGCGGCCAAGCCCGCCGGCGATCTGGCGCAAGCCATTACAGGCGCGTTCGGCGATCTCGCCGGCCTCAAGCAGAAGTTCGTCGAGGAAGGCGTGGGCCACTTCGGCTCGGGCTGGGTGTGGCTGGTCGCCAACCGCGAGCACAAGCTCGAAGTGCAGAGCACCCACGACGCCGAGGACATGGTCACCCAGCCGGGGCTGACCCCGCTGATCGTCTGCGACCTCTGGGAACACGCCTACTACCTCGACCACCAGAACAACCGGAAAGGCTACCTCGAGGCCTGGTTCGACCAGCTGGCCAACTGGGCCTTCGCGGGCGAGCAGCTCAGCGCCGCGCAGAACCGCCGCGACACCTGGCGCTACCCCGCGCCCACCAATGCGAAGCAAGCCGCCGGCGCATGATGCGCCGCGCTGATATGAGGAGGGACCTGCCATGAACGAGCTTTCCGCCAAGCCCGGCGGCGCACAGCCGTTTCTCAGCGACGTCAAGACGTTGCGCGAGAAGGCCCGCAAGCACATCGAGAAGGGCGCGGTGACCGAGGCCTACGGCGGCGATCCGAAGAAGACGATCGAGATCCTGCAGGCCGTGCTCGCGACCGAGCTGGTCTGCGTGCTGCGCTACACTCAGCACGCCATCGTGGCGACCGGGCTGGCCAGCGAGGCGGTGAAGTCTGAATTCGCCACCCACGCCAAGGAAGAGCACGGCCACGCCATGCAGGTGGCCGAACGCATCAACCAGCTCGGCGGCACGCCGGACTTCAATCCGGATACCCTGACCGCCCGCTCCGCGGCCGAGTACCAGACCAGCGACGACCTGGTGGACATGATCCGCGAGAACCTCGTCGCCGAACGCATCGCGGTCGAGCACTACACCGAGCTGGTCCGCTACTTCGCCAACCACGACCCGGCCACCCGGACCATGATCGAGGGCATCCTCGCGGTCGAGGAAGAGCACGCCAGCGACATGCTCGACCTCTTGACCCGCCATGGCGGACTGGCGGGCGGCAAGGCCTGAAATGCGGCCAGGCCGGAACGGAGGGTGACACCGGGGCGTTGCTTGAGGGATCGACTCTAGACAGCCATGGAGGCCAGCGATGACGTCGACGCACCACAAGACCGACCTCGAGCACGCCGCCGCCGGCGACGGTGCGGACAAGTCCACCAACGATGCGCGCCAAGGCATCGAGACCCACCACGTGCGCTGGATGCTGGGCGTCAGCCTGGCGCTGGGCGTGGTGGTGGTTGGCGCGGCCTGGCTGGGCCACCTCTCGACCCAGTCGCCGCCAGCCCCGCCGTCGGTGGTCGCCGGCGCCCCGACGCATTGAAGCCCGCCCGCCTGACGCGATGACGGGCCGCGCCGGCCGGGAACCTTCCCCGGCCGGCGCCGGTTGATCGGGCGGTGGCGGGTTGAGGGTGCGCGAAGGAAGTGCGCCCATGTCCCTCGACCTGAATGACCCCGCCGATATCGAACACCTGCTCTGGGATGAGATCGAGCGCCACCAGGTCGGCATGCTGATGCTGGTCGGCGGGCGGCCGCGGCACGCCCAGCCGATGACGGCCTTCGTCGAGCAGGACGCGCGCCAGCTGTGGTTCTTCGCCGACCTGAGCACCGATCTGGCGCGCAGCGTCCGCGCCAACCAGGGCGCCATGTTCGTCTGGCAGCAGAAGGACCTGCAGGCCTGCATCAGCGGACGCCTTTGCGTGCGCCACGACCGCGGTCGCATGGACCGCTACTGGAACGCCGTCGTGGCGTCCTGGCATCCGAAGGGCCGGAGCGATCCGGGGCTGACGATGCTCTCGATGCAATGCGAGGACGCCCTCGTCTGGGTCTCCACCGCCGGGCCGATGAAGGCGGTCTGGGAAATCGCCAAGGCGAACGCCATGCGCCGCGAGCCGGATGTCGGCGCGCGGACGCATCTCGCGTTTCACTGATTGGGCGGGGCTGGCCCCGCCGGCCCGCTTTACTGGCTGAGCGGCGGCGGCGTCAGCACCGGCGGGGCGCTGCTCTCGGCAGGCGCGGGGGTCACCACCTGAGCCGGCGGCGGGGGAGTGATCGGAGCGGTGGCCGAGACGTCGGCGCCGCTGTCCGTGGCGGCGGCGGCATGATGCACGACGTGACGCACGGCGACGTGATCTCCACGCGCGACGCGGGGCGTGATCGCAGCGGGCGGCGCCACCGGCACTTCGGTCGGCGAGGCCGTCGCGACCTGGGCCGGCGCGGCAGGACCCGGAACCGGGACGGGCGCGGGGGTCGGCGCGGGCGTCGCCTGAGCCTGGGTCTGCGCCGTAGTGGTGCTGGCCGTCGTGGTCATCAGGCTGGATTGCTGGTGCATGCTGCCGGCGATGAAGAAGGCGGCCGCGCCGACGGCGATGACCGCGACCGGCACGCCGACGTACCAGCCCATGTTGGCCGAACCCTTGGGCTGCGAGCGCCGGGTCAGGATGGGGTTCCCCATCAGGGGGGCGTCGCTCTCAGGCAGGGGCGGCGGCGGCAGATCACTGCCGGTATAGGAACTCGTCATGGTCGCTCTCCGATAGTGGCGGTTGCGACCAAAACGGGCCTCGCGTCCATCCGTTCCGAACGATCTGTTCACGGCGCGGCCAGTCTTGCATCAAATAACAATCTTAGCTGATTGGAGGAACCGATACCTCCGCTTGGTGTTTCGGACCTTGTACATGGCCCGTTTATTCGCTCGCAGCGCCTCGTAACTCAACCTGAGTTCGGCCAGAGCGGACGGAAGTTACGGGCGACCGAATCATCGTCTCGCGTGTGCTTGCCGAGGTTGATGCACACGCGCAGCAGAGGAAGGAAGCAGCGATGAAGTTCTTCCAAGCCACCGCGCCCGCCGGGCCGGTCAATGCGGACACCGCCGAGGCGCGCCAGACCGCGGCGTATCAGCAGGGACGCGCCGACGCCCGCAAGGACGTCAACGAGCGTGGCCTGCTGCAGGACCGCGACACCGCGGTGCGCCGCGCCTACGACCGTGGTCGCCGCGATGAGCGCGCCGCTCGCCATCCGCGCCGGCGTGGCTCGGCGGTGTTGACCACATTTCTGGTGCTGGTCGCTGCGGCCGGGGCCTTCGTGGTCTATCTCGGCGTCAGCCAGGGCTCGTTCAGCCGCGGCGGCCAGGTAGTCGACCAGAACCTCGCGGGCGCCACCTCGACGGCCAGCGGCGCGGTGCACCGCACGGTCGACAAGGCCGGCGACGCGCTGGAGAACGCCGGCCAGTCGCTCAAGCAAACCGCCGGCTCCAACAGCGCCAGCTGATCAGGGCCGGGGCGGACTCAGGCGTCCTCATCGCGGGAGGCTTCGGCGGCGAGCCGGGCCTTCTCCGCGTCCGTCAACACGGCATCGCCGGCGACGCGCGCGGCCTCCTCGGCCGGCGTGACGTCGTGAGCGCTTGCCCCCTCCCGCTCGGGCGTCTGACCCGGCTCTGGCGGATGCGCCATCAGGAACTCCCACAGTTGGCGCACGTTCAAGAGCTGACCGCGGCGAAGTCGCGAGACTGAAGAAGGAATATGGCCAATGCTTGGCACAATTCTCGTGATCGTGCTCATCCTGGCGTTGATCGGGTCGCTGCCGACCTGGGGTTACAGCCGTGGGTGGGGCTACTACCCAAGTAGCGGCCTGGGGCTCGTGGTGGTGATCGTCCTCGTCTTGGTTCTGGTAAACCACATCTAGCGCACCACCGGCCCGGAACGGCCTGAGAGCTTGAGCGTTACTACTGCATCGCAAAACCAACGGAGTCAGACATGAACAAGGACAGAATCGACGGCGCCGCCAATGAAGTGGCTGGCAAGACCAAGGAAGCCGCCGGCAAGCTGACCGGCAACGTCGGCCTCCAGGCCAAGGGCGCCGCGCAGAAAGTTGCCGGCAAGGCGCAGAACGCCGCCGGCAAGGTCGAAGACAAGATGGCGAAGCGGCACTAGCCGCGCCGCCACATTGGGCCCGCGCCTCGGCGGGGCCCACGGAGCCAGCCCCGGCCTTCTGGCCGGGGCTTTTTTCGGGCCTGGAACCCAGATGAGCGATTACGGACCCTTCCTCATGCAGGCCGCCGGCGTCGGCGCGGCCATCTGCTCGACGACCAGTTTCATGCCGCAGCTGCTGAAGCTTGTCCGCGAGAAGGCCGCCGAAGCGGTGTCGCTGGGCATGTACGTGCTGACCGTGTCGGCCTTCACGCTCTGGATCGTCTACGGCGTGTCCCTGCACAGCTGGCCGCTGGTGGCCTCGAACGCGATCAGCCTGGGACTGAGTTCCGCCATTCTGGGGCTGAGCTGGCGCTATCGCGACCGCTCCGCGGCTCCGGCGTCTCGCGGCGCGGCGACAGGGCCGAGACGAGCCCGCGACCCAGCGTGAAGGCGACCTTGCGCGGGCGCTCGGCATCCGGCGCTTGATCGGCGTGCGCCTGGGTCAGGGCCGCGATGAAGTCCGCGCGCCAGGCGTGCACATCGTCGCGGACGACGCCGGCCATCAGGCTTTCCCAGCGCCGCACCCGTTCGGCCTTCGGCATGGCCAGCGCCTCGGCGATCGCCTCCGCCAGTTCCTCGCGGGCATAGGGATTGACGATCAGCGCGTCCTTCATCTGCCGCGCCGCGCCGGCGAAGCGCGAGAGGATCAGCACGCCCGGATCCTCGGCGTTCTGGGCTGCGACATACTCCTTGGCGACCAAGTTCATCCCGTCGCGCAGCGGCGTCACCAACCCCACGCGGGCGGCGCGGTAGACGCCGGCGAGCTCGGCGCGCGAGTAGTTGCGGTTCACGCAGAGTACTGGCGCGTGGTCCATCTCGGCCCACGTGGCGTTGATCCGCCCGGCCAGCGCCAGCACGTTGGCCCTGAGCGCCTGGTAGGCCTCGACCTCGGCCCGCGATGAGGGAGCGATCTGCAGGTAGAGCACCTTGCGCACCATGTCGGGGTGGGTGCGCAGGTAGTGCTCGAAACCCAGCAGGCGCTCGGGGATGCCCTTCGAATAGTCGAGCCGGTCGACGCCGACGATCAGTGAGCGGAAGACGCCGTGCGCCGCCATGCGGTCGTAGGTCTGGTCGGCCGGGTGCGTGCGGCTGAGCGCCAGGAAGTCCTCCGTGTCGAGCCCGATCGGGAAGGCCCGCGCCCTCACCTGCCCGCCGAGCGCCTTCAGCCGCCCGGCCTCGAGCGTCCCACCGGCCTCGCCGAGCACATAGGCCTCGAAGGCGGCGACGCATTCGTCGCTCTGCATGCCCACG
>DATAVF010000149.1:0-5105 GCA_036267835.1 Caulobacteraceae bacterium
GCGGCCGCGACCCACGCCGCCGAGGAGGTGATCGCGCTCTGGCCCGAAGGGCCGCCGGGCGGCAAGGCGCCGTACGACACCATCGTCTATCGCTGGCCGGTGCCGAACGGCGAGACCGACATGCTGCGCAACGTCTCCGAGCCCGACCTCACGGTGTTTCGGCCCGATGCGGCCAAGGCCAATGGCCACGGCGTCATCGTGGCGCCGGGCGGCGGCTGGCGCATCCTGGCCTGGGAGCACGAGGGGGTCGACGTCGCGCGCTGGCTGGCGGCGCGCGGCTATACGGCCTTCCTGCTCAAGTACCGGGTCATGGGCACGCATCCGGACCCGGCCGAATATGTGCGCCTTTCGGCCGAGACCAACGCCCGCCTCGCCGGCCGCTTCGCCAAGATGAAGCCGCCGCGCACCCTCGGCGAGCTGATCTCCGACGACGCCACCAAGGCCGCACGGGTGATGGCCGCCGAGGACGGCCGCCGCGCCCTCGCCGTCGTCCGTGAACGCGCCGCCGGCTGGGGCGTGCAGCCGGACAAGGTGGGCATGATCGGCTTCTCCGCCGGCGCCTTCCTCACCGCCGACGTCGCCATGGACCCCGGCGGCGCCCCGCTCAGCTTCGCCGCGCCGATCTACGGCGGCGAGACCAGCGGCAAGCCGGTGCCGCCCGACGCGCCGCCGCTGTTCATCGCCGTGGCGGTGGACGACCGGCTGCTCTTCACCGTCACCCGCGGCCTCTTCAACGACTGGACCGACGCCGAGCGCCCGGCCGAGATGCACGCCTACTCGCGCGGCGGCCACGGTTTCGGCATGGCCCGCCAGGGCCTGCCCTCGGACGGCTGGATCGACGCGTTCGGCGACTGGCTGGTGGATCGCGGGCTGGCCTAACTCGTCTCTTCCCCCGAACGGGGGAAGTGTCGGCGAAGCCGACGAAGGGGGCCCCGGCGCCCGAGGCCCCCTCCGGCGCATGCGCGCCACCTCCCCCGTTCGGGGGAGGAGATGCTACTCGTCATTTCGGCCTAGAACCATATCCATATCAAAGGGATAGAGCGGCCGGCGGATGTTCTTGTAGTCGAACAGCGCCAGGTCTGACGCGGTGCAGCCGTCGCCGTCGCACATCACGATGTGGCGGGCGATCGGCTCGAAGCCGGCGCGGAAATGCTGGCGCGACTTGATCAGCACGTAGCGCTTGCGGGTCGGATCGATGCCGCAGTGCGTGAAGACGCCGAGGTCGTAGGGCTCGCTTCGCAGCTCGCTGACCACGATCTGCATGCGGCCCGTATCGAGCACCGCCGTGCGCCCCATGCGGATTACCGAGCCGGTGGCCATCGGGCCGGTCACCGTGAACGCGCCGTCGGTGATCGCCCGCACCCGGCCGGTTACCTTCAGCGGCTTGCCCGCCAGCCCCATCGCCGGCATGTCGACCTTGCCGCCCAGTTCCAGCGTCACCTCCGCCCCGACGCCCGCCGCGATCATCTGGACCACGCACGCCGGATCGCAGATCGGCCCGGCGCAGGCGTCGTCGAGCTCCTGACGGATCGCCTCCTCGATCACGCTCATCACGTCCTGGGTGCCGCCGGACGCGGTGTTGTCGCCATGATCGGCCAGGATGATCGGCCCGCCCTCCAGCGCCTTCGCGCGTCCCACCTGGGCGCTGAGCGGCTCGGCATGGAAGAGGAACCCCTCGCGCCGCTCCCAGGCCTCATCGAGAATCCGCGCCAGCAGCAGCTCGCCCTCAGCCGTGCGCCCGTCACAGACCACCACCGACGAGAGGGACAGGTGCGGAATGTCGGCCTGCGGAAAGCCGCCGAACACCGAGGCGTTCAGCACCGCGCCGCTGTCCTCCGCCGCGGACGCCATCGCCATCAGACTCTTCATCGGCTCGCGGGACGGGGTGTGCACCAGGGTGCTGCTCATGATCGGCCGCGAGCCCCAGACGATCTTGGGCGCCACCTCCCCGGCGAGCGCCCTGAGCAGGGTGCGGCCGGCGCGGCGCGAGGTCTCGGCCATGTCGATGTGCGGGTAGGTGCGGTAGCCGGTCATCACCGTGGCGCCGCGCACCATCGCCTCGGTCATCTGCGAGTGGAAATCCAGCGCCACCGCGATCGGCACGTCCGGGGCCACGGCGCGGATGCGGGTCAGCAGCTCGCCCTCCCCGTCGTCGGTGCGCTCGGTGACCATGGCGCCGTGCAGCGCCAACATCACCGCGTCGCAGCCGGCCGCGACGGCGGCCACGATCGCGCCCGCCATCTCCTCGAACGCCGCCTCGGTGACCAGGCCGGCCGGGTAGGCGTTACCGGCGACCGGCACCACGAACTCCGCCCCCGCGCCGCGCGCCACGTCGATGAAGCCGCCCAGCGGCGTGTTGGTGCCCTCCGCGTCGGCGATCGCCGACGGCCCGGAAAGCGCGCCGCGCCGCGCGAACGCCTCGATCGGGGTCGGCAGCGGCGAGAAGGTGTTCGTCTCGTGCATCATCATGGCGACGACGAACTTCTGCGGCATGGCGGGCTCCCATTGTCTCAGTGCGCACCATAGACACGGGCGCGAAGATGGACGCTATACTTGAGGCATCATGCTGAGACGCGACCTCCTGAAGGGCGCCGCGGCCGCGCCGCTCGCCGCCGGCCTCGCCACGCCGCTCACGGCCCTCGCTGGTCCCCGACGCAGCCGGGTGCGGCCAGGTCAGTCGGGGTGGCCGGACGCGGCGGCCTGGGCGGCGCTGAGCGCGGCCACGGGCGGTCGGCTGATCAAGCTCGACCCGCCGTTCGCGGCCGCCGCCGCGGCGCCTGACAGCCCTGCGACCGCCGCCCTTTTCAAGTCCCTGCGCAACCCGTTCTTCATCGGTGACAGCCCCATCCTCACTCAGACCCTGGGCTGGACCGACGCCTGGACCTTGCAACCCAGCGCCTACGCCGTAGCCGCCAACAGCGCCGCAGATGTCGCGGCCGCAGTGAAATTCGCCCGCTGGCACTCCTTGCGCCTCGTGGTGAAGGGCGGCGGCCACAGCTACCTCGGCGGCTCCAATGCGGCCGACTCGCTGCTGGTCTGGACCAGGCCGATGCACGACATCACGGTCCACGACGCCTTCACCCCGGCCGGTTGCCCCGGTCCGGCCCAGCCCGCGGTGAGCGTCGGCGCCGGAGCGATCTGGCTGCAGGCCTACCAGGCGGTGACCGGAGGCCACGGCCGCTATGTTCAGGGCGGGGGGTGTACGACGGTTGGCGTCCCCGGTCTGGTCACCGGCGGCGGCTTCGGCAGCTTCTCCAAGGGCTTCGGCACCGGCGCTGCCAGCCTGCTGGAAGCCGAAGTGGTCACCGCCGATGGCCAGGTCTGCCTCGCCAACGCCTGCACCAACCCGGATCTATTCTGGGCGCTGAAGGGCGGCGGCGGCGGCACCTTCGGCGTTGTCACCCGCATGACCCTGATGACCCATGACCTGCCCGCCATGTTCGGCTCAATCTCGGGCGCCGTCACCGCCAAGTCGGACGCCGCCTACAGCGCCCTCGTCACCCAGCTGCTGAGCTTCTACCGCACCGCCCTCTTCAACCCCCACTGGGGCGAGCAGATCACCTTCCGCTTCCCGCGCCAGATCGCCATCAGCATGGTCTTCCAGGGCCTCACCCAGGCCGAGGCTGCCGAGACCTGGCGCCCATTCTTCGACTGGGTCGCCGCCCGGCCGGACGACTACGTCCCCGCCAAGCCCTCAGTCCTCGCCCTCCCCGCCAAGCTGTTCTGGAACGCAGCCCTGCTTGAGAGCGTCCCCGGCGTGGTCAAGACCGACGACCGGCCGAACGCGCCCAAGGACCATTTCTTCTGGGCCGGCGACGCAAACCAGGTCGGCCAGGTGATCCACGGCTACCAGTCGACCTGGCTCTCGCAGTCCCTGCTGCAGCCTGACAAGATGCCTGCGCTGGTCGACGCCCTCGTCCATTGCGCCCGGCGCTGGGGCGTCTCCCTGCACTGCAACAAGGGCCTGGCCGGCGCGCCGGCCGACGCCCTCGCCCGCTCCGCCGACACCTCCACCAACCCCGCGATGCTGGACGCCTTCGCCCTGGCCATCTCCGGCGGCGGCGAGGGGCCGGCCTATCCCGGCGTCGCCGGCCACGAGCCGCATGTCGAGCAGGGCCGCCGCGACGCCGCGACCCTCGCCGCCGCCATGGCCCCGCTGATGGCGCTGCGCCCCCGCCCCGCCAGCTACATCTCCGAGACCGACTTCGGCCAGCCCGACTGGCAGACCGCCTTCTGGGGCGAGCACTATCCGCGCCTCGCCCGCATCAAGGCCCGCTACGACCCGGACGGCCTGTTCTTCGTCCACCACAGCGTCGGCAGCGAGGGCTGGAGCGCGGACGGCTTTACCAGGGCGTGATGGCCGCTCCCGCCGCCTCGACGACGCCTGGGATCGCCCTCGTCGCCAGCGACCTCGACGGCACCCTGCTGCGCTCCGACGGAACCCTCTCGCCGCGCACCCAGGCCGCCATCCACGCCGCCCGGGATGCCGGGATCAAGTTCGTCTTCGTCACTGGCCGCCCGCCGCGCGTGGTGCACGACCTGGCCAACGCCGCCGGCGTGCACGGCATCGCCGTCTGCACCAACGGCGCGGTGCTCTACGACGTCGCCGCCGGCGAGTTCCTGCACCACGAGCGCCTGGCCGCGGGCCTGGCGCGCGACCTGATCGCCGGCCTCAAGGCCGCCGACCCGCGGATCGTCTTCGCCACCGAGCACGGACACCGGCTGGGCAAGGAGCCCCACTTCCCCGCCATCTTCGACGAGATCAGCAACCTCGACATCACCCGCGTCGACCACGCCCACCTGCTGTGCGACGACGACCTGATCAAGCTCCTGGTCCACCACCCCACGGAGGCGCCGGACGCCCTGGCCGCCCGCGTCAGCGCCCACCTGGGCGGCCGCGCCGAAGTCACCCACTCCGGCGGCCCCTTCGTGGAGATCGGCGCCGCCGGCGTCTCCAAGGCCAGCGGCCTCGCCCTCCTCTGCCGCAGCCTCGCCATCCCCGCCGCCCAGGTCATCGCCTTCGGCGACATGCCCAACGACGTCGAAATGCTCCAATTCGCCGGCCGGGGCGTGGCAGTCGCCAACGCCCACCCCGCGGTGCTGGC
>DATAVF010000150.1:0-14657 GCA_036267835.1 Caulobacteraceae bacterium
CGCTCGCTGACCGCCTGCACGCGGATGCCGTCCCACTTCCACTCGGCGGCATAGTCGGCGGGATCGAGCTTACCGAAGTCGACGTCCTCGTCGAGCGCCTGGGCCAGCATCACCGGCCGGAAGCGGCCGGGCGCGTCGGCCGAGGGCTTGTCGCTGCGGCCCTCCAGCCAGGCGAACAGATCCTCGTAGGGCGGCGCCAGCACATGCCAGACCTCCTCGATCTCGGAGACTTCGACGCCGCCCCCATGCAGGCGGCTCATGTCGGCCGCCGCCTGCTTGGCGAGGCGGGCCGAGAGGCCGACGCGCAAGGCCCCGGTCAGCAGCTTCAGCAGCGCCCAGCGGCCGTCGGCATCGAGGGCGTCGAGCCAGCCCTCGATGTGGGCTTGCGCTTCTGCCCGCGAGGTGTTGCGCAGGGTGTCGATCACTTCCGAGAGCTCGGGCTCGCGGTTGGCGCCGGGCGTGGCGGGCCAGACCAGGGCGACGGTCTCGGCGAGGTCGCCGACGAAGTCGTAGGACCAGCCGAAGAGGACCGGGTCCATCCGGCTCTCCACCGCGCGGCGGATGGCGGCGGGCTTGGCCGCGTCGAAGCTGAGCGCGCCGGTCAGGGCGGCCAGCGCCCAGCCGCGGTCGGGGTCCGGCGTCTCGGCGAGGAAGTCGCGCACCAGGGTCAGCTTGGCGTTGCGGCCCTGCGTCAGCGAGAGCCGGTCGAGCAGCCGGGCGAAGGCGCGCACCCGCCTAGCCCGCGGCCTCGGCGCGGGCGTCGAACTGTTGGCGCGCGGCCTCGATCTGCGGCTGGTGCTCCCGCGCCCAGGCCCCCAGCGCGCCCACCGGCGCCCAGAGCGAACGACCAAGCTCGGTCAGCTCGTAATCCACGCGCGGCGGCACCGTCGGGAAGACGGTGCGGGTGACGAGGCCGTCGCGCTCCAGGCCGCGCAGGGTGAGGGTCAGCATGCGCTGCGAGATGCCGCCGACCATGCGCTTGATCTCGTTGAAGCGCTTGGGGCCGTCGCCGAGCAAGGCCACGATCAAGACGCTCCACTTGTCGCCGACGCGGGCGAGCACGCCGCTGACGGCGCGGCAGTCGGAAGATTTGTGGTCGAGGACGACGGTCATCTTGGGGCGGTCACTTCGGTGTTCTCCAGTACCTCAGATGTGCCTTCTTGCGGGCTGGCGCAACGGTTACCCATCTAGGCCTGGTCACTTTTTGTTACCTTGAAAAGGCCACTGCCATGAACCTCCTCCATGTCGACGCCAGCGTGCTTGGCGCCCACTCCGTCAGCCGCCAGGTGTCGGCGGCCGTCGTCGAGCGGCTCACCGCCGCCGACCCCAGCCTGAGGGTCACCTACCGCGATCTCGCCGCCGCCCCGCTCGGCCACCTGACGGGCGGCCACCTCGCCGCGCTCCAGGGCAGCCAGCCCGCGCCCGAGCTGCAGAGTGACGTCGCTGCCGGCGCCGCGGCGCTGGAAGAGTTCCTCGCCGCCGACGTCGTGGTGATCGGCGCGCCGATGTACAACTTCACCCTGCCCAGCCAGCTGAAGGCGTGGATCGACCGCCTGCTGATCGCGGGCAAGACCTTCCGCTATACCGCGGCTGGTCCCGAGGGCCTGGCCGGCGGCAAGCGGGTGATCGTCGCCATCTCGCGCGGCGGCTTCTACGCGCCGGGCGCGGCCAACGAGCACGTCGAGACCTACCTGCGCACCGTCTTCGGCTTCATCGGCGTCACCGACCTGGAGTTCGTCGCCGCCGACGGCATCATGGTCGGCCCCGAACACCGCGAACGCGCCATCCACGGCGCCCTCCAGACAGCGGGCGAGCTGCGGGCGGCTTGACGACGGGTCCTTCTCCCGCGAGGGGAGAAGGACCTCAATTGGTGGGCGGCGCCGGCGGATTGGTGTTGGCCGGAACCGGTTTCGGCTGGCGCTTGCGGAAGAGCCGCTTGCGCAAGAGCCACAGCAGGCCGCCGATGATCAGCGCCCAGGGCAGCAGGAAGGCCACGGCGTAGATCAACACCGCGATCGAGGCGGCCAGGACGCCCGATGCGCCGCTCACCGCCCCGCCGAGCGGCGCCCAGGCGCTTCGCGGGGCCAGGACCCCGGTCGAGGCGTAGTCGATGGTGACGTCCGAGGTGGCGATCCGCTCCTTCATCGCCGCGAGCTCGGAGTTGGTGGCGTCGAGGTCGCCCTGCACCTAGGCGAGCTTTTCCTGCACCGCCAGCAGGTCGGCGAGGCTGCCCTGGCGGGTCTGCAGCATCTGTTGCAGCCGGTCGCGCAGCGCGGTCTTGGCGGCGACGGCGGCCTGGGTGTCGACGATTTGCCGCGACAGGTCCTCGGTGGTGACCTCGGTCCGGTTCAGCCTGCCGCCGGCGCCGTGCGCGTCGCTGGCGAGGCGGCCCTCGTAGCCGGTCAGCCAGGCGGGCGTGGCCTTCAGGGTCAGGTGCGCATCCACCTGGTCGGGGCCGAGGTCCGAGACGCTGACCCCGGTGATCTCGCAGGCCTGCGCGCCGGCGGCCGTGCACGCGGCCTCTTGCTTGGTGACGAGGGGGCGGATGTTCGCCGCCGGGGCCTCGATGCCGTAGCTGTAGCTGTAGGCGAGCAGCGGCGTGGCCGCAGGATTGGGCGGCGGGGCGGCCTGGACCGCCGCATTGGCAGCCGCCCCCGATGCGGCGACGGCGTCGGCCGCGGCCGGCGGCGCATACTTTGCGGAGACGGTCTGGGCCGCCGCGGGCGCCAGCATCACGCGCTCGTCGCTGGCGGTGTTGGCCGCCTTGCAGGCCGACAGCGCCAAGCTTGCGGCGCCAAGCATCAGAAGGACCCGTCTCATCACGCGACCTCACAGATATCTCACGGTTTCGTGATGATGCGCACGAACGGTCAGGCTCGGCAAGGGCGGTTTTCCCGATCTTCAGGGGTCAGTCTTCCTCGTCCTCGTAGCCGACCAGGGCCAGCGCGCGGGCCGAAAGGCCGTTGAGTTCGGCCCAGCGGGCCAGGGCTTCCTCGCGGCCGTGAGTGATCCACACTTCGCCGGGCGCGAGCTCGGCCAGGGTGCCGGTCAGTTCGTCCCAGTCGGCATGGTCGGAGATCACCAGTGGCAGCTCGACGGCGCGCTGGCGAGCCCGCGCCCTGACGCGCATCCAGCCCGAGGCGAACGCGTCGACCGGGTCGGCGAAGCGCCGCGACCAGCGGTCGGCCAGCGCGCCCGGCGGCGCCAGCACCAGCTCGCCGGCGAAGGCGTTCTTCGCCGCGTCGGTGGTGGCCGGCGCCAGCGGGCCGAGGTCGATGCCGAACTCGGCGTAGAGCGCGTTCAGCCGCTCGAAGGCGCCGTGCATGTAGATGGTGCGCTCCCAGCCGGCCTCGCGGATCAGCCGGATCAGGCGCTGCGCCTTGCCGAGCGCATAGGCGCCGACGAGGTGGGTGCGTTCGGGAAACTGCTCGACCGAGCGCAGCAGCTTGCGCACTTCGCCCGCATCGTCGGGGTGGCGGAATACCGGCAGGCCGAAGGTGGCCTCGGTGACGAACACGTCGCACGGAACCGGTTCGAACGCCGGGCAGGTGGGGTCGCGCCGGCGCTTGTAGTCGCCCGATACCACGATGGTCAGGCCCTTCCAGCGCACCACCACCTGGGCCGAACCCAGCACGTGGCCGGCCGGCGCCAGGGTCACCGCGACGCCATCGCGCTCGATGGTCTCGCCGTAAGCCAGGGCGCGCGCCGAGCCGGCGAAGCCCTCGCCATAGCGCACGGCCATGATCGCCAGGGTCTCGGGCGTCGCGGCGACATTGTCGTGGCCGGCGCGGGCGTGGTCGCTGTGGCCGTGGGTGATCACGGCGCGGGCCACGGGCCGCGTCGGGTCGATGTAGAAGTCGCCCGGCGGGCAATAGAGGCCGGCGGGGCGAGGACAAAGAAGGCTTTCGGGGCGGATCACCTCGCCAATATAGGGGCGCTTTGCGCAACGCCGCGTCAGCTGCCTATAGAGGGCGCATGACCGATGAGCCGCGAGCGTCCGAGGAGCCGATGAGCGACGCCGTGCGCGGCGACCTCGCCGCCCGCGGCACGGCGCTGTCGCTGGCCCTCGGCTTCGAGACGCTCACTGATCGGGCCTGCGCCATGCGCGCGCCGTTCCGGGCTGAGCTGGGCGGCGATCCGGCCCGGGGCGGCCTCGCCGGCGGCGTGATCTTCGCCCTCTTGGACCAGACCTGCGGCATGGCGATCAGCCAGGCGCTGCGCGCCCGGGCCGAAGCCGAGGGCCGCGAGCCGCGCCCCGGCGGCATGGCGACGCTCGACTTCCGCCTCGACCATATCCGACCGCCGCGCCCCGGTTGCGCCGTGATCGCCGAGGCAGAGTGCCTGCGGCTGACCGGCGATGTCGCCGTGGTGCGCGGCTGGGCCTACGAGGAGAGCCCGGACGATCCGATCGCCGCCGCCCAGGCCGCGTTCATGCTCACCAACGTCCCGATGATGGGCGCATGAGCGAGGCCGCCGCCCCCGCCGCCGCGTCGCTGCTCGCGGCCTGGCCCTACGCCCGCTTCCTCGACGTACGCCTGGAGGCAGGCCTGGCGGTGCTGCCGTTCGCCCCGCGGCTGATCGGCAACCCGGTCCTCCCGGCCCTGCATGGCGGCGCGGTTGCCTCCTTCCTCGAGCTGGCGGCCCTGGCAAAGCTCGACGCCGAGGGCCGCCGCGCCCGCACCATCGACATCACCGTCGACTACCTGCGTTCCGCCCGCCCGGTGACCACATACGCCGAGGCGCGGATCCTGAAGCTGGGCCGCCGCGCCGCCAACCTGGCGGTCGAGGCCTGGCAGGAGGACCGCGCGTCCCCGATCGCGGCGCTGCGCGGCCACTTCCTGCTCATCCAGGACGGGACTAGCAGCCCCCGAGCCGCTGACGCAGCGCCTCGCGGTGGCGGCGGGTGACGCGGAGCTCGGCGCCGGTCGAGAGGCGCACGAGCGCGTCGCCGTTCGACAGCGCCTCGATGCTGCGCACGCGGTCGAGGGCGACGATGGACTGGCGGTGGATGCGCACGAAGCGGGCGGGGTCGAGGCGGGCGAAGAGCCGCGTCGAGGTCTCGCGCACCAGGTGGACCGCGCCGGCCGCATGCAGCGCCTGGTAATTGCCCTGGGTCTCGATCCATTCGACGCTGCGAAGATCGAGCAGAGTCAGCCGGCCGCGCTCCTTGACCGGCAGGACGCTCAGCCATTCGCGCGCCGCTGGCGCCGGCGGCTCGGGCTGGGGCAGGGCGGCGGCGCGACGGCGCACGGCGTGCACGACAGCGAGGAAGCCCGCGAGATAGACCGCCACCAGCGAGGTGCGGGCCAGCACTTCGCTGACGACATAGGCGCCCGAGGGCGCCGCCTCGCCCCGAAACGCCCACGCCGCCGCGACGCAGGACGCGACTACCAGCGCGGGGGCCAGCACCAGCACGGCGCCCAGGTTCACGCCGACGGCGCGCCAGGCCCCGACCGCCCGGATCGGAAAGCGAGCCGCGAGCACCAGCAGAGCCGGCGTGGCCGACGCCCCCAGCAACCCGGCGCCCACGATGCGCACCACCTCCGCCCCCCAATGCTGCGCCATCCAGCCGGCGGACATGCGGGCGACGTTGCCGGGCTCCAGCGCCAGCACGCAGACCAGCCAGTAGAGGAACGCCGCGCCCGACCACCGCAGGGCGGAGAGGCGCCCGAGACGGGGCGTTGGCGGCGCGGCGGCGGTGAGGCTCATGGCGCGGGCATTATGTGGGCGGTCCCGCCTTGCGTCCACGCGCCGCTTTGTGACGAGGCGCCTGCCAGGAGGGACGGACGGGTCTTCAAGGCCCGGCGCCCAGCCCGCACATTCGGCGACCTTAGCCTTGGCTGACGAGGGCCGATCCGATGGATGCGACACCACCGACCAGACGTCGTGCGGTCTGGGAGCTTGCCGCCTTCGTGGCGCTCACCTTCCTCCTCACCTGGGGCATCTCCGCGGCCCTGCTGGCGTTTCCCCAGCAGGCGAGGGCGATCCTCGGCCCCGGACCGCTGATCAAGAGCTGGCCCATCGTCGTGGCCGTCTGGGCGCCCACGATCAGCGCGGTCGCCGTCTCGCTGATATTCGGGGGCCTCACCGGCCTGCGCGCCCTGGCCCTGCGGGCGCTGCGGCCCGCGTCGATCGTCTGGATCGCGGTGGCCTTTTTCACGATTCCGGCCGTGCTGCTCCTGGCCGGCCTGGCAGAGCGCGTCGCCGCGCCGGGCGGCCCGCCCTTCATCGACCTGCACGCCCTCGCCGTCGGCGCGCCGACCGCCCTGCTCGCCAGCCTGACGAGCCTTGCGATCTTTGCCAACGGCGGCCTCGGCGAAGAGCCTGGCTGGCGCGGCTTCGCCTTGCCGCGCCTGCTGCAGGTGATGGGCCCACTGCCCGCGGCGCTGACCCTCGGCGCCATCTGGGGCGTCTGGCACCTGCCGGCCTTCCTGGCGCAAGGCGGGCTGGCGCATGCGAGCTTCGGCCTCTTCCTGGTGTCCGCGCTCGCCATGTCGGTGTTCATGACCTGGATCTATCTGCACGCGAACGGCAACTTCCTGGTCGCCGGCGTGATCCCGCACCTCGTCGCCAACCTGATCGGCGACGCCCACGTCCTGGCGCAGGGCGCAGACGCGGTCCAGGCGGCGGTCTTCTGCGCCATCGCCGTCATCGCCGTGCTCGTCCACGGCCCCTCGCTGCAGGGCTGGCGCCGCCAGGCCGCCGCGCCAGGCTGAAGGCGGCCGCTAGGCCGGCAAGGCGCCGGCGATGAAGTCGGTGAGGATGCGCACGAAGTCGTGCGGCGCCTCGATCGAGGGGATGTGGCCGACGCCCGGCAACACCACCAGCTGCGAGCCCGGGATCGCCGCGGCGGCGGCCTGGCCGTAGGGCAGCGGCACCAGCTCGTCGTCCTCGCCCCAGAGCAGCAGGGTCGGGGTGGCGATCGCCCCCAGCGCCGCGGTGTCCGGCCATCCGCGCCGCAGGTCGCTGGCGGCGATGATCCGCTCGCGGGCCCAGTTGTTGGCCTCATTGTGCGGGTTCAGCTCGGGCAGGCGCGGGACGATCGCGCGCCACAGCGGCGTCTGCGGCGGCGGGCGCGGCGCCGGCGGCGGACTCTGCTGCGGCCGGACCACGCCCACGGCGCCGCAGAGGATCGCGTAGCGGGCGGGGCGGACCAGGGCCGAGCCGGCCTCGGCGGCGCGGGCGGCGTAGGCCGCGACCAGCCAGCCGCCGTAGGACTCGCCCGCCAGGGTGCAATCCGCGAGCCCCAGCGCCTCCAGGAAGCCGGAAAGGTGCGTCACCTGCGCGTCGGTCGAATAGATGATGTCCGCCTGCTCGGAGGGCAGGAAGCCGATCAGCTGCGGGGCGACCACGCGGTGGCGCTCGGCCAGCAGGTCGAAGACGCGGCCCCACTCGAAGGGGGCCGAGCCGGAAAAGCCGTGCGCCAACACCAGCGCCGGGCCTTCGCCCTGCTCGTAGTAGGCGATGCGGCGGCCGAGCACGCTCACCTCCCGCAGCGGCGGCATCCGCCAGTCGGGATCGATCGTCGTGGCCTCGGTCTCGGCGTTCATGCGCGTCTCCTCGCGTCGAGCTTCATGCCAGGTTCTCGATCTCGAGCGGATCCATCCGGTCGGCGGGATCGAAGCCGAAGACGCGGCCATAGAAGTAGAGCTCGGCCTCCTTGGCGCGGATGATGTTTTCGGCGCGGCGGAACCCATGCCCCTCGCCGGGGAACTCGATCATGGCCACCGGGGTCCCCTTCGCCCGCAGGGCGTCGCGGATCATGTAGGCCTGGTTGGGGGGGACGATCGGGTCGTCGGCGCCTTGCAGGATCAGCAGGGGTGCGGAAAAGCCGTCCAGGTGGTTGATCGGGGAGCGGGAGTCGTAGACGGCCTTGGCGGCGGGCCAGGGGCCGATCAGGCCGTCGAGATAGCGGCTCTCGAACTTGTGGGTGTCGCGCGCCAGGGCCCCGAGGTCGGCGACGCCATAGAAGTCGCCGCCGGCAGTGAAGACGTCGCTCTGGCTGAGGGCAGCCAGGGTGGTGAAGCCGCCGGCGCTGCCGCCGTGGATCCCGACGCGGCGCGGATCGATGCGGCCCGCGTCGGCCAGGTAGCGGACCGCGGCGATCACGTCCTCCACGTCGACCACCCCCCACTGGCCGTCGAGCAGCTGGCGGTAGGCGCGGCCGTAGCCGGACGAGCCGCCGTAATCCACGTCCACGAGCGCGAAGCCGCGGCTGGTCCAGAACTGCACCCCGAGCCCGAAGGCGGCCGACGCGCCGGCAGTCGGCCCGCCGTGCGCCTGCACGATCAGCGGCGGCTTTTCCCCGGCTGGCGCGGCGAAGCCGGCGTTGGTGGGCGGGTAGTAGAGCGCGTGGGCGGTGCGTCCGCCGGCGCTCGGGAAGCTGATCGGCTCGGCGCGCGAGACGCACTCGGCCGGCACGGCGGCGGGCGAGGGCCGGCGCACCACCTCGAACTCGCCGCTGGCGGTGTCGACGATGATCAGCGCCGAGGTCTCGGTCGCCGCGTGGCCGACGGCCGCCACCTTGCCGCCGCCCAGCGACTGCACCGAGGAGAACGACAGGAACGGCAGCGCCAGCGGCCGCGCCGCGCCGGCCACCGGGTCGATCACCAGCAGGGTCTCGCCGCCGGCTTCCTGGGCGGCGGCGACGATGCGGCCGTCCTCCATCAGGGCGTAGTTGGCCTGGCCGAGGGTCCAGAGCGGGCCGGCGAACTCGGCCCGGCGCGGCAGGATCGGGCGCACCGCGCCGTCGCGGTCGTCGTAGAGGTTCCAGAAGCCGCTCTCGTCGGAGATCCAGGTCAGGGTCCCGTCAGCGGCCCACTGCGGCTCGACCACCGAGACGTTGTCGCCGCCCGCCACCAGGCGGATGTCGGAAAGGCCGGCGCCGGTCAGCTCGGCCACGTAGAGCCGGGTCGCGTCCCACGGCATGGCGGGAAAATCCCAGGCGATCCAGGCCAGGCGCGTGCCGCCGGGGCTGACCCGCGGATAGGCGACGAAGTCCGCGTCGCCAAAGAGCACCCGCCCCGCATCGCCGAGCTCACCGGTCAGCCGCACCAGCGCGTTCTTCACCTTCGCCGGGTCGGTATGGTCCTCGCGCACCGCGATCAGGCCGCTGCCAGGGGCCGGCACGGCGTCGGCGTAGCGGTAGCCTTCCGGCGTGATCGGCTCCGGCGCGCCGCCGGCCCGCTGGCGATAGAGCTTCTGGTCGCGGAAGTGGCTGAACCACAGGCCCCACGGCGTCATCACATAGGGCGCGCCGCCGTATTCGTGGACGCGGGTGCGGACGTTGAAGCCTGCGGGGGTCAGCTGGCGCGCCTCGCCGCCTTCCTTGGTCATCACCACCATGCGGCCACCCTCGGCGGGCCGGTTTTCCAGCCAGTAGAGCTTGCCGTCGGCGACCCGCACGTCGGCGAGCCCGATCATGCCCTCGGCCATGCTGGCGGCGGTGATCGGCGAAGCCCAGGCCCCATAGGGACGTATCTCAGCCAAGGTGCGCGCCTCCACTAGCGCCAGGCGACATTGACCCTGGCCTGCCCACCCATTACCCCGCTCCCCCCATGCTGCAAGGCCTGACCCACTTGGCGCGCGAGGCGCGTCCCTGGACCTTTGCCGAGGCGCGCAACATCCTGGCGCGCGTCCTGAAGGCGCGCCTGGACGACGCCGAGCGCGACCTGGCCTCGACGCTGATCGCCGCCGGCCAGGTGCGCGAGGCGGTGGACACCCTGCCGGCCCTGGCCCGGCCGGTGGTGTTCCAGTGCGGCTATGGCGCCTCGGGCCTGCCGCACCTGGGCACCTTCCTCGAGGTCGCCCGGCCCACCATGGTCCGCACCGCCTTCCGCGCCCTCACCGACGACGCCATCCCGACCCGGCTGATCGTCGTCTCCGACGACATGGACGGGCTGCGCAAGATCCCCGACAACGTGCCCAATCACGCCATGCTCGAAGAGGACCGCAACAAGCCGGTCTCCAGGGTGCGCGACCCGTTCGGCGAGTACGAGAGCTTCGGCGCGCACAACAACGCCCGCCTGCGCGCCTTCCTCGACGGCTTCGGTTTCGACTACGAGTTCATGTCGGCGACCGAGAACTATCGCTCCGGTCGCTACGACGGCGTGCTGCGGCTGATGCTGGAGCGCTTCGACGCGGTGCAGGCGATCATGCTGCCCTCGCTCGGCGACGAGCGCCGCGCCACCTATTCGCCCTTCCTGCCGATCAGCCCCAAGTCCGGCCGCGTGCTGCAGGCGCCGACCCTGGAGCGGCATGTCGATCGCGGCACGATCGTCTTTCCCGACGAGGACGGGACGCCGACCGAGGTCCCGGTCACCGGCGGCGCGGTGAAGCTGCAATGGCGCCCGGACTGGGCCGCGCGCTGGGTGGCGCTGGGCGTCGACTACGAAATGTCCGGCAAGGACCTCGTCGACTCGATCCGCATCTCGTCGCGGGTATGCAAGGTGCTGGGCGGCGAGCCGCCACAGACCTTCACCTTCGAGCTCTTCATGGACGAGCAGAACCAGAAGATCTCCAAGTCGAAGGGCAATGGCCTGACCATGGAGGAGTGGCTGCGCTACGGCGCGCCGGAGAGCCTCGCCTACTACATGTTCACCTCGCCGAAGTCGGCCAAGCGGCTCTATTTCGACGTGATCCCGAAGGCGACGGACGAGTACCTGCAGCACCTGGACGCGTTCAACCGCGCCCGGGCCGACGGCTCCAACTCGGCGAACCCGCTGGATAGCCCGGTGTGGAGCGTGCACGAGGGCGAGCCGCCGGCGACAGGCTCGCCGGTGTCGTTTTCGCTGCTGCTGAATCTGGTTTCGGCCGCCAATGCCTCCGACAAGGCGATCCTCTGGGGCTTTCTGTCGCGCTATTTGCCGGGCGCGACGCCTGAGAGCGAGCCGATGCTCGACCGGCTGGCCGGCTACGCGATCCACTACTACGAGGACTTCGTGCTGCCGGCGAAGAAGTTCCGCCCGCCCACCGACCGGGACCGCGCCGGGCTCGCGGACCTGGCGGCGCGGCTGCGGGCGCTGCCGGAGGGGGGCGCCGACGCCGAGACGATCCAGAACGAGGTCTACGAAGCCGGCAAGGCCGCCGGGTTCGAGCCCCTGCGCGGCTGGTTCCAGGCCCTCTATGAAGTCCTGCTGGGCCAGAGCCAGGGGCCCAGGTTCGGCTCCTTCGCGGCGATCTTCGGGCTCGCCAACACGCTGAAGCTGATCGAAGGCGCGCTGGCGGCCCCCGTTTCCGCCCAATAATTTCAAAAGGTTGTTTCGTCCCGAAGCCGCGCAGCGGCTATACGCGATCTCCTGGCGCGGGCCCCTGGACGAGGGGCTCTTCGCTCATCGGCGGGGCGGCAGGGCGCGGTAGACCCAGGCCGTCTCCCGGGCGTCCGCCGGCGCCAGTTCGACCATCATCACCGCCGCCGGCACGAAGGCGGGCAATAGCGGCGGCGGCTGCGAGGCCCAGGCTACGCCGAACCCGCCCGCGCTCAGCACGGCGAGGGCGGCGAGGCCAAGGTCGCGGTGCGCCTGGCTGGGCTGGCGGCGCGCCAGCATGGCCAGGCGGGTCTCCAGCGGATGGGCGGCGGCGCGCCAGTGGCTGCCGAACACCGCCTCGCGGGCGGCGGGCAGGGTGCGCAGCAGGGTCTCGGCGTAGGCGCGGCGGGCGCGGGGCAGGCGCCGCATCACCGTGGCGTCGCACGCCAGCTCCTGGTCGCTGCGGAAGGCCGCGAGTGCGACGTGGGCGAGCGGGTTGAACCAGCAGATCCAGGCGCCGATGACGGCCAGGGCGCCGACGCGGTGGTCGCGGCGATCGAGGTGGGCCAGCTCGTGGGCGCGGATCAACCGCCGCTCGGCCTCGGAGAAACGCTGCGCGAAGTCGGCCGGCGCGACCAGCCGCGGCTGCAGGACGCCAATGACGGCCGGCCCGGCGCGCCCGGCGCGGGCTGCGGCCGCGAAGCGCGCCTGCCGCCAGAGCGCCAGCGCGACGCTGGCCGCGAGCCCGGCCAGCCACAGCGCCGCGAGGCTGTCGGCGCGGCCGCCGCCCAGCCAGGCGCGGCCCTCCGCGCCGGCCGCGATGGCCCCTGACCACCCGGCCCAGTCCTGCGCCGGAGCCAGGCTTCCGGCGGCCGCCGCCGGCACCAGCGCCCAGAGCGCGTAGCCCAGGTGGGCGCCGAAGCCGCGGCGCACCGGTCCGCGCAGCGCCAGCACCACCAGCGCCGCGGCGCCGGCGGCCAGGTTGGCGCGGGCCAGGGCGATCAGCAGGTCAGCCGTCGTCATCGAGGGTCTCGATCAGCGCCTTCAGCCGGGCCACGTCGGCCGGCTTCAGCTTCCCGCGCTCGGTGAAATGGCTGACGAAGGGGGCAAGTTCGCCGCCGAACATGCGGTCGAGGAAGCCCTGGCTCTCGGCCGCCACATAGTCGTCGCGGCCGACCAGCGGCCGATAGCGGGTGCGCCCGCCTTCGCGGAACGACTCCAGCGCTCCCTTTTTCAGCAGCCGGCCGGTCAGCGCCTTGACCGTGGCGTCGCTCCAGCCCTGCGCGGCCACCTCGGCGATGATCTCCTCGATCACCAGCGGGCCGCACTGCCACAGCGCCTCCATGATCCGGCTCTCCGCGCCGCTGATCTTGGGTTTGGGTGCGTTCGCCACCGCCATGTTGACACGATAGCTACATCCGTAGTTTTGTCAAAACTATGAGTGTAGTGTTCTCGCGAGCGCTGCTCGCGGCCGCCCTGGCCCTGCTTGTGGGGTTCGGCCCCGCCAATGCCCAGCCGACCGCCCCCGATACGCCGGCCGGCCAGGCGCTGCAGGCCTGGCTCGGCGCCTTCAACAGCGGCGACGCAGCCCGGATCCGCGCCTTCCTCGCTGCCGACGACCCATCGCAGGAGACCGTGCACGCCGTCGCCATGACGGTGGAGGGACCGGGCGGCCTGATGGACTTCCGCGAGGCGACCGGCGGCTTCGAACTGCAGTCGGTCGCGAGCGAGGGGCCGCTGCATCTGCGCTTCGAAGTCAAGGAGGCGCACAGCGCCACGCTCGCCCTCGGCGACCTGGTGATGCAGCCTGGCGCGACGCCCACGGTAGCGCGGTTCCGGCTGACCGGCGTGCCCGCCGGGGCCGTGCTCGCGCCGGCGATGCTGGACGCCGCGACCCGGACGCGGGCCATCAATGGCGTGCTCGCGCTGACGACGCAGTCCTACGACAACGCCGAGGTCGCCCGGCGGATGACGGCGGCGGTCCGCGCGCGGCAGGCGGCCGGCGCCTACGACGCCATCGCCGACGGCGACCAGTTGGCCGCGCAGCTGACCAGCGACCTGCGCGCGGTCAGCCACGACCTGCACCTCGTGGTGACCTTCACCCCGTTCAAGACCGCGCTTGACGAGGAGCCGCTGCCGCAGAACGACGAGCGGATGGGGCCGCAGCTGCTGGCCGGCAACTGCGCCTTCGACAAGGCCGAGATCCTGCCCGGCAACATCGGCTACGTGAAGTTCAACGACTTCGGGCCGGTCGACATCTGCGGCCCGACCGCCGCCGCGGCCATGGCCTTCATCGCCCACACCGGCGCCCTGATCATCGACCTGCGCGAGAATCGCGGCGGCGATCCGCCGATGATCGTCTTCCTGGCCAGCTACTTCTTCGACGCGCCGACCCACCTCAACGATTTCGCGAGCCGGGCCGGCGGCCGTTTCGCCGGCCCCGGCCTCACCCAGGAATGGACCGCCGCCTACCTGCCGGGGCCCCGTCTCGCCCGTGAGCCGGTGTTCGTCCTGACCTCGCACGCCACCTTCTCGGGCGCCGAGGAGTTCAGCTACGACCTGCAGGCGCAAAAGCGCGCCGCCATCGTCGGCGAGCCCACGGGCGGCGGCGAGCCCACGGGCGGCGGCGCGCACCCGGCCGACGCGCACGTCGTGGCCGACTACTTCACCGTCTTCGTTCCGTACGGCGAGGCGATCAATCCGGTCACCCACGCCAACTGGGAAGGGGCCGGCGTGCAGCCCGACGTCAGAACCCCCGCCGCTGACGCCCTCAGCGCCGCGCAGGGCCTGGCGCTGGCGGCGATCCGGGCAGCGAAACGGTGAGCGCCGCCTCCGCGCGATTGCGCGCTTGAAATCAAGGCCCCGGCCCGTGCATGCTCACGCCAGCGCCGGGAACTTAGGGGACTTGCCGAGCATGACCGACCAATCATCACGTCTCAGCTGGGCGCGTTGCGGCGTCGCCGTGGCGACGCTCGCGGCGCTGGTGGCGCTGGGCGGCTGCATCAAGCTGGGCGGCGGCAACGCCACCAACACGGCCTCGAACACCACCATCACCACCACGGTGACCAACTCGGCCATGGCGCCTGGCGCGCCGGTCAACACCGCGAGCCTGGCCCCGGCGACGAACGCGACGCCCGCCGACATCCCGCTGCCGGGCGGCGGCTCGACCGCCAACCCGGGCGGCGCGGGGTCGCTGGGCGGCACGGTCGGCAGCCCGGGCGGCGACAACGGCAATGCCGACGGCGGCGGCTCGCAGCCGGCGGCCGACGACGTCGATCCCAACGCCAACGGCAACAGCAACTACGACCGCAACTTCATCAACAGCTGCTTCCGCACCGCTGCCCGCGAGAGCTCGGTCGATCAGGCCGCCCAGTACTGCACCTGCGTGATGGCCGACCTCGACCGCCTCTC
>DATAVF010000151.1:0-1554 GCA_036267835.1 Caulobacteraceae bacterium
CTCGAAGATGGCGGGGTCGCGGAGCTGGTTGGCGGGGACTGCGACAGCGCTCCGGTATGAGGGCGACAGCGGCGCGTCGGCGCCTTCCCAGGGGCGTTCGGGGCGCAGCAGTTCGACCGGGTCGGAGGCGCGCCAGCTCATCCAGTCGCCCGTCAGGTCGACGGTGGAGACATAGATCCGCTCCGGCGCGTCGCCGACGCGGGTCCAGAAGACGTGCAGGGTCTCGCCGCGCTTCAGCAAAGCGCTGTGGCGCTGGTCGCGCTCGAACAGCATCGGGCCGCGTTCGAAGGCGGTGAATCCGTCGCGGGAGCGCAGGAAGACGCCCGGCATGGCCATCGCATAGGTCCAGCCGGCGTGCGGGAAGATGCGCATGTAGGCCGGGCCGAGCGGCTCGCTTGGCGCGCCGAAGTCGATGCCGTCGACGGACGTGGCGACGCGGGAACACTGGAAGCCGAAGCGTTCCAGGCCATGGTAGTAGAGCACGATGCGCCGCCTCGCGTGGTCCACATGGGCGTCGGGCGAGGCGATGTGGGGCAGCCGCGCATCGTCGAGCGGCGAGGGGATGCCGGGCGTGCCCGGCGGCGCGCGCACCGCGGAGGGCGGCGCGGCGGCCATCTGGGCGCGGACCTCGTCCGAGCCCACCAGCTCCTCGGTCGGGAAGCCGGAGTTCGTCAGTTGCAGCGCCCCCGGCGCATGCACTGTCCATGGCCCTTCCAGCGCGTCGGCGTAGGCGAGGCGGATGTAGGCGCCCTTGTGGTCGGCGAAATAGAGGTAGTAGCGGCCCAGCCGGCGCGGCAGCCAGTCCGGCGCGGCGATCAGCGACGGGCCCTGGATGTTGGCGCCCATGCGGGCCTCCATCCCTGGACGGATGATCGGGGCGCCCGCGAGCCGGCGGACCTGGAAGGGCGGGCTCACACTTTCTGCAACTCGGGAATGCGCCAGACGCCGTCGCGGATGGCGGCGCGGGGCAGGTAGGTGCGCAGGGTCATGCGGTAGGGGCCTTGCGCGGCGGCGGGGAGCCAGTTGGCGGTGCGATCGCCGCCAGGATCGGTCCGCGAGATCCAGATGTCGAGGGAGCCGTCGGGGTTGGTCTTCAGGCCGGGGGTGCGGTCGCCGATCGAATAGCGGTTGATCGGGTTCGCGGTCAGGAACGCCTGCCCCTCGGGCGTCACCTCGTACATGGTCAGCGACCAGAAGCCGTCGACCGGCGGGAAGGCGCCCTTGGCGAAGCTCAGGCGCCAGGTGTCGGCGCCGACGAAAAAGGCGCGGCGGCCGTCGTCGCCCTCCGGGCGCATGTACATGGCTTCGACGCTGGGCAGCGCCGCCAGGCCGACCAGGGCGACCTGGGCGCGGAAGCGGTAGTCCTGGCCGAAGATGCCGAGCCCTTGGCGCGGATAGGTCCAGCCGCCAACGAAGTTGGCGGCCTGGCCGGCGCCCAGCAGCAGGGTGCGGGCGTCGGCGACGCCGGCCTCGATCTCGGCCGCTTCGGCGGCGCTGAAGCGCTTGGCGTCGAAACCGCCGTGGGCGTCGAGACCCAGTGGCGCGATGGCCGCC
>DATAVF010000152.1:0-12708 GCA_036267835.1 Caulobacteraceae bacterium
TCGATGTCGACACCGGCGACCAGTACTGGATATCCGGGCCTCGAAAGGATGGTCAGGACCGGCTCTCCCCACAGAGCACGCAACCGGTCGAGATCGATGAGGACGTTCGAGAGGAGTACTGGCGGGACGTCCGTGGCCGACGGAGAGGCTGACACGCGGCTACCGGACTGGACGCGTCGCTGCTCGAGCGAATTGCGGCGACCATCGAGCTGTCATAGCGAGGCGCGCGCGGGCATCCCGATACCACGCTCCCCCGCCGTACGAGCGACGGTTAGCCTCTCTCGATCAGCTCCCGGCGGCTGACGGTAAAGCGCGTCTGACCATCCTTCGCCGCTATGCCCCAGGGCTCGGTGGTATCGATCGCTACGAGGTCTTCACGAGGGCGTTCGGCCTCGTCGACGCCCCACTCCCGATCTTGCGAGATGCGCCATCTTGAGGCCAGCCGGACCGTGCAGCGCTGCAGGTCGTGCGGGTCTCCCCTCGCCTCGACCTTGCCGGCCGCTATCAGCGCGGCGAGGCGGGCGATGGCGATCAGATCGCCGGTCTGGTGGACGCCGGCGGGGCAGAAGCTGTCGTAGGCGGAGGCGTGGAGAAACCGGCCGACCACCAGCGCCGCCTTGCCCCAGCCGGGCTCGACGCAGCTCAGGATCTGCGCATCGAAGGCGTCGAGCGCGGCGGACTGAAGTCCGGCGGAGTGACGATGCGGAACGGGGCGTTCTCGCGGCGCAACTGATCCCAGAGCGCCAGCCAGCGGGCCCGGTCCTCCGCTCGCAGCGGCGCGGCGCGGTCCCAGAGGCGCGCGCCGGAGAACTGGTAGTCGTGGATGAGCGGGGTCACCGGCGCCTGGATCAAGGTGCCCGAGTCGCCCTTCGACGGGAAGCTCGCGTCGGTCAGGTCGACCAACTGGAACGGCTGTTCGCCGTCGCGTTCCAACCATTCGAGGAAGCCGCAGAACTCCTGCGTGCTGCGCCGGGAGACCCAGACAACGCGGGAAGATCGGAAAGCGCCCCAGACCAGAACCGCGCGTCTTCCTGGTCTGCGTCCTCCCAGCCCGGGATCCCGAGCACCTCGGAAATCCAGGTCGCCCGCTCGCCGGGGCGCGGCGCATCGATCGGGCCGAAGGAAAGGTTGTCCGACAGCGCGACGACGAGGTCCGGCTTGCCGGACGACGTCAGCGCCCGGCGCAGGTCGACGGCCGCCGAGCGGCTGAAGACGACATGCAGGGCCGTCATTCGGCCGGCGACCGCCTGAACGTCAGCGTCCGACCGTAGCGCTCCAGCGCCAGGCCGTCGGGGCCGATCAGCAGGGGGGTGTGGGTGAAGGCGACGTGGCCGAGGTCGTTGGGGTCGAAGCGCAGGCGCACCGACACGCCCGGCGCCGCGGGCAGCGGGATGGCGTCGCCCTGGAAATCGTAGACCGGGAGCTGCAGCTGCACCGAGACCACCCGGTCGGTGGGGCCCAGTGGCAGGTCGAGGCCGTGTTCGCCGAGCTGGCGGTCGATCGTGCGGCCGCTGGCCAGCCTCACCCGGACGTCGAAGTATTGCTGGTCCATGCCGGCCGGCAAGTCGAGGGTCAGCCGGAGGCGGTGGGCCGGCAGCGGCTGCGTGGCCACGAGGGCGAAGCGCGGCGGTGTGACGGTATCGCTGGTCAGCCGCACCTGAGCGCCGTCGACCAGCCAGCCGCCCTGCGCCTCCTCGTCAAGCGCGCCGTAGGAGAGGGCGTAGTGGAAGCGGCCGTCGGAGCCCAGGTCGAGCTCGGCGGCGATTTCCATCTGGCCGCCGTCGTAGCGGCCGGCGAGGCCGGCCGGCGTCGGGGCCGCGACAGGTGCGGCGGGCGGAGGATCAGCCATCGCGGGTCCGCCGGGGGAGGCGACGATCGCAGCCGCCACGCAACTCAGGACCCAGGCTCGCAGGCGTGTCATGGCGCCAGGATACGCCAGAAGCTGAGCCGTGCGCACAAGCCCTCGTGATGTGGCGGGGCCGGACCATTGCCAGGGCGGCGATGGCGCGGGAGCCTTGCCGGCTGTCGATTCTGTGGAGCAACGGGCGCCGATGCACACTGCCACGCCCTACCGCCGGGCGCCGGCCGGCTTCACCGCCGCGCAGTGGGCGGCGTTCGACCGCGACGGCTTCCTCCTGGTCGAGGACGCCTTCAGCGAGGCCGAGATCACCGGCTGGACCGACGCGGTGCTGCGCCTGCGGCAGGGGCGGGCCAGGGCGGAGGGTTTCTTCACCCTGCAGAACTTCGTCGAGCAGGATGCGTCGTTCGCGGCCCTGATCGACCATCCGGCTTATGTGGGGATGGCCTACGACCTCTTCGGCGAGATGCTGAAACTGCAGCTGAGCGAGCTCTTCGTCCGGGCGCCCGGCGGCGCCGACCGGCCCGAGCGCTGGCACATCGATGGGCCGCGGACCACGCCCTATGCGGCCTTCAGCGGCGATGCGCCGATGCAGGTGAAGTTCGGGGTGTGGCTGACCGACGTCCCGGAGCCCGGCATGGGCAATTTGGCCTTCGTGCGCGGCAGCCATCGGCAGGCGTGGTTCGACGCCTACGACACCGACGAAAGCCCACCGGACGAGGAGGTGCTGCGGGTGCGGCGGGGCTCGCTGACGCTGATGAACACGGCGCTCTGGCACCGCACGACGCCGAACCAGAGCGAGCGGACGCGGCTCAACCTTTACCTCGGCTATTCGCCGTCGTGGCTGCCGACCAGCGACCGCGCGACCTCGGACCCGGCGTGGCTGGCGACGCTCAATCGTGAGCAGCGCATCATCATGCGCAGCTACGCGGCGCCCTTCGCCCATGCCAAGCCGCCGGCGGAGGACTATCCGCTGTTCCTCGAGCGCGAGACCGGCGCCGACCGCGAGCCGGGGCGCTACCGCGATCACATCCGGCTCTTCCACCGCAAGCGGACTACGGCCGCGGAACGCTGGCGCGCTGGCTGAGCGCCTTTACTGCGCCGCCGGCCTGGCGAGCAAAGGCACGAGGCAGAGCAGGGCGGTGAGCAGCCAGAAGGCGGCAGGCAGGCCGGCGGCGCGGGCGACGACGCCGACCAGCGGCGGGCCGGCCAGGATGCCGACGTAGCCCGTGGTGGTGATCGCGGCGATGGCGAGCGAGGGCGCCATCACGCTCTGGCGTCCGGCGGCGCTGAACAGGATCGGCACGATGTTGGCGAGGCCCAGCCCCACCAGCAGGAACCCCGCCATGGCCGCCAGCGCCCAGGGCGAGACCAGCACGGTGGCAAAGCCCGCAATGGCCAGAAGGCTGCTGCCGATCAGCACCTGGCGACGGCCGAGCCGGGCCACCACGATGTCGCCGGAGAGGCGCCCGGCGGTCATCGCGATCGAGAACAGGCCGAAGCCGAAGCCGGCGTCCGCGGCGCTTTCCAGCTTGCGCTCGACCACCAGCAGCGCGCCCCAGTCCAGCACCGCCCCTTCGGCCATGAAGCTCAGCGCGGCCAGGGCGGCGATCAGCAGCACCACCCCGACCGGCCAGGCGAAGGCGCGCTCCTCGGTGGAGCGGGTGGTCAGCAGGCGTGGGACGGCGATGGCGAGGAGCACGAGGCCGAGGCCTGCGCCGCACAGCGTGGCCGTCAGCGGCGCCGCGCCTTGCGAGAGCAGCAGGGTCACGAGGCCCGCGCCGGCGAAGCCGCCCAGGCTGTAGAGGGCGTGGAAACCGGACATCAGCGGGCGGGCGGCGGCGCTCTCCACCTCGACGGCGTGCGCGTTCATGGCCACGTCGGTCGCGCCCAGCGACGCGCCGAAGCAGAAAAGCGCGGCGCCCAGCAACAGCGGCGCGCCAGCCACGGCCAGCACCGGCAGGAAGATGCACAGGCCCAGTCCGCCCGCCAGGATCACCCGCCGGCTGCCGATGCGCGCGGTCAGCGGTCCGGCGGAGGTCGCCCCGGCCAGGGCGCCGACCGCCGCGCACAGCAGCAGCAGGCCCAGCTCGCCGTCGTTCAGCCCCAGACGCTGCTTGGCGAAGGGCACCAGCGGCGCCCAGCAGGCGGTCGCGAAGCCCGCCAGCAGGAAGGCCAGCCGGGTGGCAAGGCGCGTGGCCGGTCGGTCGGCGCTGATCTCGGCCATCGGGGGTGGTCTAAGGCGGTTTGAGGTCAGGCGCGATCACCTTGACCGCTCCTTCCTGTGGCCAGCGAATCAAGGCGCTTGTAGACGGGCCGGCGGTACGGCTCGCTCTTTGACATCGTGGACACCGACAAGCGACCCGGGCGTCGACCAGCCGCCGCAATCGGGCCGCCGTTATTTGCGGTGATTTAGGGTGAAAGTGGGAATCGGTGGCCGATTCCCGTTCGCGTTTGACCAGCCGCGCAACCGGCCCTTAGTGCGGGCCGTCAACAACGGGGATGGACGATGGGCGTCGACGAACTGAAGGCGCGGCGGGACCAAGCGTTGGGGACCGGCGCGGCCCTCTTCTACCGCACGCCGCTGCATCTGGTGCGCGGCGAGGGCGCTTATGTCTTCGACCCGGACGGGCGGCGCTATGTCGACATGTACAACAATGTCCCCTGCGTCGGGCACGCCAACCCCGACGTGGTGGCGGCGATGACCCGCCAGCAAGCGACGCTGAACGTGCACAATCGCTACCTGCACGAGGGTGTGATGGCGCTGGCCGAGCGGCTGGCCGGCATGCACGGGCCGCAGATCGAGAGCGTGATCTTCACCTGCACCGGCACCGAGGCGGTCGAGGTGGCCCTTCGCACGGCCCGCTTCGCCACCGGCAAGCGCGGCATCGTGTTCAGCAACGCCACCTACCATGGCAACAGCGACCTGGTGAGCCAGCTGACCCGCGTCGGCGACGCCCAGCCGGAGAACCCGGAACTGCGCGCCATGCCGTTCCCGGAGATGTACCGGCCGGTCGAGCCGGGGCTGAGCGAGGCCGAGTTGGCAGACGCCTACCTGGCGCGGCTGCGGGGCGCGATCGAGCACCTGGAGGCCAACGGCAGCGGCCTGGCGGCCGTGATCTTCTGCTCGATCCTGGCCAACGAGGGGCTGCCGAACATCCCCGGCGGCTTCATGGCCAAGGCGGCGGCGATGGTGCGGGCGGCGGGCGGGCTCGTCATCGCCGACGAGGTGCAGGCGGGCTACGGCCGCACCGGCCAGTGGTGGGGCTATGGCGCCACCGGCTTCACGCCCGACATCGTGGTCACCGGCAAGCCGATGGGCAACGGCCTGCCGCTGGCGGCGACGGCGGCCAGCAAGGCGCTGGTCGACGGCTTCCGCGCCCGCACCCGCTACTTCAACACCTTCGCCTCCAGCCCGCTGCAGGCGGCGGTGGGCATGACGGTGCTGGACGTGATCGAGCGCGACGGCCTGGTCGCCAACGTGGCCAAGGTCGGCGGGGCGCTGAAGGCCGCGTTGCAGGAGCGGGCGCCGCGCTGGGAGGCCATCGGCGACGTGCGTGGCCACGGGCTCTTCATCGGCATCGAGATGGTCGGCGATGACCGGGCGCCCGACGCGGAGCTGGCCGCCGAGGTCTCCAACCAGCTGAAAGAGCGCGGCTTCCTCACCGCGCCGGCCGGCATCCACCGCAACGTGGTAAAGATCCGCCCGCCGCTGGTGTTCTCGATGGCCGACGCCGACGCCTTCCTCGGCGCGTTCGACGCGACGGTCGCCGACCTGCATGGATAAGGCGGCCGCGGCGGAGGTGTTCACCCCAGCGGCGCGGGCGGCGCTGGAGGCCTTCCCGATCGCGCCCGGCCGGGTCGAGCTGGTGACCGTGTCGGAGAACGCCACCTTCCGCGTCACCGACGCCCGCGACGGCGCGGACTACGTGCTGCGCCTGCACCGGCCGGGCTACCACACGGCAGAGGAGCTGCACTCCGAGCGGGTCTGGACCCGCGCCCTGGCGGAGGCCGGCGTCGCCGTGCCGATCGCGGTGCTGGCCCGTGACGGGCGCGACTATGTCCGCGTGCCGGTCGAGGCGCTGGGCGAGGATCGCGAGGTCGGCGTCACCCGCTGGGTCGAGGGCGAGCTGCTCGAGGACCGGATCGAGGGCGTGGACGATGTCGCCCTGCTGGAGCGCTGGTTCGGCGAACTGGGCGCGCTGGTGGCGCGGATGCACAACCAGTCGGCCGCCTGGCGCCCGCCGCCCGGCTTCAGCCGCCACGCCGTGGACCGCGACGGCCTGCTGGGCGACGCGCCGCACTGGGGCCCGTTCTGGGACCACCCTGCCCTCTCGCCGCGCGAGCGGCGCCTGGTGCTGGGGACGCGCGAGCGGCTGCGGGACGTACTGGATCGCTACGGCCAACACCCGGACAGCTATGGCGTGATCCACGCCGACCTGCACCCCGGCAATGTGCTGGTGGCCGAGCACGGGCTGACGGTGATCGACTTCGATGACGCGGCCTTCGGCTGGCACGTCTACGACATCGCCGTGGCGCTCTTCTTCCAGCGCACCTCGCCGCACTACCCGGCGATCCGCCGCGCCTTCCTGGCCGGCTACCGTGCCCAGCGCCCGCTGGATGAGCGCCACGTCGCCATGATCGCGACCTTCGTGCTGGTGCGCGGCCTGGCGCAGATGGGCTGGCTGCATCAGCGTCCGGAGATCGATGCGAGCGACTACATGAAGGGCGCCAAGGACTGGATCTGCGCCGAGTGCGCGGCCTTCGAGCCGCCATGCTGAGCCTGGATGCGCTGCGGGCCTGCGCGGCGGCGCTGCTGGCCGCGGCCGGCTGCGATGACGAGAAGGCCGGGACCGTCGCCCGCCTGCTCGTCGCCGCCGACGCCATGGGCCACACAACGCACGGCCTTGCGCAGTTGCCCGGCTATCTGGCCGAACTGGAGCGCGGCGGCATGCGCGGGACCGGTAGGCCGACCATCGTCGCCGATCGCGGCGCGGCGGTGGTCTGGGACGGCGAGCGGCTGCCCGGCGTCTGGCTGACCGAGCGGGCGCTGGCCCTGGCCGTGGAGCGCGCCGCCAGCGTCGGCATTTGCGCGGTCAGCATCCGGCGCAGCCACCACATCGCCTGCCTCGCCGCCTTCCTGCCCTACGCCACCGAGCGCGGCATGCTCGCGATCATTAGCTGCTCCGACCCGTCGGTGGCCTCGGTTGCCCCCTTCGGTTCCCGCGAGGCGGTGTTCACGCCGGACCCGATCGCCGTGGGCATCCCGACGCCCGGCGAGCCGATCCTGATCGACACCTCCGCCTCGATCACTACCAACGGCATGGCCGCCCGCCTGCGCGCCGAAGGCCAGCGCTTCCCCGGCGCCTGGGCGATCGACGCCGCCGGCCGCCCGACCGACGACCCGAACGCCCTGATCGCGGACCCACCGGGCGCCCTGCTGCCCACCGGCGGCCTCGACCACGGCCAGAAGGGCTATGCGCTGGCGCTGATGATCGAGGCGCTGACGCAGGGGCTCTCCGGCCACGGCCGCGCCGATCACGAGACCCAGTGGGGCGCTTCGGTGTTCGTGCAGGTGTTCGACCCGGCCCTCTTCGGCGGCGCCGAGGCCTTCATCCGCCAGACCGGCCATATCGCCGACCTCTGCCGCGCCGCCGCGCCGCTCGACCCCGCCAGTCCCGTGCGGCTGCCCGGCCAGTCCGCCCTCAGCCGCCAGCGCGAGGCCGAGGCGCACGGGATCGTGTTGCATTCGGGCGTCCTCGAGGCCCTCGCCCCGGCGGCCGCGCGCTACGGCGTCGTCCTGCCGCAAGACGCGAACGGCTAGCCGTGCCGCCGTCGCGGATCGTCGTCCTCGGCTGCTCGGGCTCCGGCAAGTCCACCCTGGCCGCGGCGCTGGCGCAGCGGTGGGGCCTGCCCTACGTGGCCACGGATGACATCTACTGGCGCCCCGACTGGACGCCGACACCGTCGTCCGAGGTGCGGGCCTGGATCGAGGCCGAAGCGGCCAAGCCGGCGTGGGTGCTCGACGGCAACTTCGACGCCCAGCGCGACGTGCTGTGGGGCCGCGCGGAGTTGGCGGTCTGGCTCGACCTGCCCTGGGCGACCACGGTCTGGCGGGTCGCGTGGCGGAACCTGCGCTGGTGGGCCGCCCGCACCCCGGTGTGGGGCGGCCTGCGGATGACCTGGCCCAAGCTGGTCGGCGGGGTGCGCCACGCGGCGCGCGGCCATGCGCAGAAGCGCGCGACCTACCCTGCCCTGCTGGCTAGCTTCCCGGCGCTGCGGGTGGTCCGGCTGCGCTGGCCCGACGAGGTCAGGGCGTGGCTGGCGGGCCCGCCAGAGCCTTGACCAGCAGCAGGGTGGTGAGGCTGCTGTTCCACTCCTCGTCGGGGTAACGTCCCGCCTCGACGTAGCCGCGCGCCGCGTAGAAAGCCTGGCTGCGGGCGTTGAAGGTGTCGGTCTCCAGCCGTGCCGAGGGGAAGCCGGCGGCCGCGATCTGCGCTTCCGCATGGTCCATCAGCGCCGCGCCGACGCCGCTCCTGGCGTGGGCGCCCAGCACGTGCAGGGCGTTGACGAAATCGCCCTCCCAGTGGACCAGGCCCACCACCTCGCCGCCCCGCTCGGCGACAATGAACTCATGCCCCTTCTCCGCGACGTAGGCGGCAGGGCGCTCCCCCGACAGGGCGATCTCCGCGGCTTCTGGGGTGAGCACCGGCAGCCAGGTGCTGCGCAGGGTGTCGTTCAGCACCGCCCGCAGCGCCGCCGCGTCCTCCGCGCGCGCCGGTCGTAGCGTGCCCGGCAACGCCATGGTGCTAGCGGCCGCCGCCCAGGGCCATGCGCCGGCCCTGCGCCATGCGGCCATAGAGGGCGACGATGGCCCGGTTGGTCTCGGCGTCGTCCGCCGCCTCGACGGCTTCGTGCAGCTCGATCAGCAGCCGGCGCAGGCGGGCGTTGACCGCATCGAGGGTCGGCGTGTCGAGGGCCAGATCGGCCTCGCCCGCGGCCGCCGACAGCCGACCGCCCAAGGCCGCGTCATAGCCGCCGCACTGGGCGAAGACGCCGCGGATGTCGGCGTTCTCGGCGATGGCGGCGCCGGCCGCGTGCTCGGCCTCCTGGGTCGCGAGCCCCAGCATCATCGAGACCATGCCGGCGCGGCTCGCCGCATAATCCGGCCCGGCGTCGGCCGAGGGCGGGGTCATCAGGGCGACGGTGCAGCCGGTCAGCACTTCGCGGACACTCGGGGTCATGCGGCCAGCTCCGCCAGGCGCTCGGCCAGGATCTCGTCCTGCCGGCGCGCCGTGTACCAGCCGGAGAAGCAGAGGATCGGCTCTTTGTAGCCGCCGTCGCGGTATTCCTTGGCCGACGAGATCCAGATCGCCTGGCCCTTCACCGAGGCGAAGAGTTCCCACCAGACAAAGGCCTTCAGATCGACCTTGAGCCCGCTGGCCCGCTCCCAGATCGCGATCGCCTCGGCCTTGGTCACCATGCCGGCGACGCGCCCCATGTCGAAGTGGCGCCAGAGCGGGTCCATGGCCCAGCCCAGGTCCTCGAGCGGGTCGCCAATGTGGGTCATCTCCCAGTCGAGCACGGCGATCATCTTGCCCTGGCCATCGTGCAGGAAGTTGCCCGAGCGGTAGTCGCCGTGCACGACCGACAGCTTCTGGGCCGGCGGCGGCGGGTTGCGGCGCAGCCAGCGGATGGCGGCGCGCACGATCGGCTGCGGATGCAGCTCGTCGGCGTCGATGACGCCGGACCAGTAGTCGAGCTCGCGCCGCCAGCACTGGTCGAGCGTCGGCGGATCGCCGAGCTCGGCGATCGGCAGGGTGGCGGGGTCCGCGGCGGCGATGCGGCCCAGCGTGCCGAAGAAGTCCTCGCCCAGCTTGGCGGCATGGGGCGCGTAGGCGTCAGGGGCGAAGGGGCTGGAGGCCGCGCCGCCGTCGATGCGCGCCATGACGAAGAACGGGCGCTCCAGCTCGGCGCCTTCGAGTTCCAGGATCACCGGCTCGGGCGCCGCGACGCCCTTGCCGTGGAACGACTTCAGCGCCAGGAATTCCGAGCGCCGGTCGGTCTCGATCAGGCTGGCCGGGGGGTCGCGGCGCAGGATCAGCGGGCGCAGGCCGCCCGGCGTCACGGCATCGAACTTGTAGGTCTCGCGGCTGGCCCCGCCGGAGATGCGGGCCAGCTTCTCGATCGTGACCGGCTCGTTCCAGGCGCGGCTGAGGTAGACGCCGAGCCGCTCTGCCAGGGATCCCCCGCTCAAGGCGCGAAATCCAGCATCTGCTTGAAGCCGGACGGCGCGTGCGGCCCCAGCGCCAGCTGCTCCAGCACGCCCCGGCCCTCCTGATGGAAGGCGTTGCCGCCCTTGTAGGTGACCTTGCACAGCGCCTGCACGTGGAGCACGCCCGGCGAGCGCGGATCGACGTCGGCCAGCTTCAGGTCTTCGCGCTCCACCGCCAGTTCGCCCTTGTTGGCGCCGTGGCCCCAGCTCGGGTGGCCGTAGCCGAGCCCGGACATGAAGAACTCGTACTTCGGCTCGAAGGTGATCTCGCGCACCCCGGTGGCGTCGGTCAGCGTCACCACGGCGCTCTTGGCGTGGCGGGTGCCGCTCTTCCAGTCGATGGCGATGTTGCAGTCCTTGATCTCGGCCAGGCCCGCCGCATCGACGCCGTCGCGGGCCCAGACGGCTCGGCGGTTCCAGGGCTCGCCGGCGGCGTCGTCATTGGTGTGGAAGAAGAACGAGCCGGCGGGGAAGTTGCTCGGCGACCAGATCCAGAAGAACTGGCCGGGCTGCGGTGGGGCCAGGTCCTGGGCGTCGCGCGCGCCGACCGGGCGGATGCCCCACGAGCGGTCGCGGGTGCCGACGAAGCCGTCCACCGACTGGCGCTTGCCGTCGCGCTCGACCCAGCCGGTGTAGCGGCCGTTTTGGGTCAGGCGGGTGTAGTCCATGAAGGTGCGCGGGCCATTGCGGCGCACGAAGCGCGGCTCCTCGATCGGGAAGGCGCGGCCCTCGAACACGATCTCGGCCTTCAGCCCCTTGTCGGGCGCATCGACGGTCACCTTCAGCTTCTGCAACGGCTCCAGCACCTCGATCGAGATCGGGCCGACATTGAGGTTCATCCGCTCCATGCCCAGCCATTTCGAGGCATGCAGCGAGGTTTGCACTCCGTCGTCCACCAGGCAGAAGGCGGCGTCGGCGATGTTGAGGTGCGGGTAGACGCCGAAGGCCACGGCGAAGAAGAGCTCGGTGTCCTCCATCGAATAGCCGTTGAAGAAATAGCGGTCGTAGTAGTTGCGGTCGGTGCCGGCGTAGGCGATCGGCTCGCTGGTCTGGTGGATCGGAAAATCGTCGCCGCGGGTCAGCACCATCGTCCACATCCTCCCAGGTCCGGCGACCGGTCTGGCGCCGGCTTCTCCCCGGCGGGCCAGCGCCGTAAGAGTGTTTCGGGTGATGGCGGGATAACGGTGGGGCAGTCAATGCGCGAGGGGCAGCGGGTCTGGGTGTTTCTGGCCGCGGTGAGCGGATTCCTCGCCGTGGCGTTCGGCGCCTTCGCCGCGCACGGCCTTGCCGACCCGAAGGCGGCCGAGGTGATGCGCACTGGCTCGACGTACGAGATGGTCCACGCCCTGGCGACCCTGGCCTGCGCGGCGCTGACCAGCCTGCCGCGCGTCCCCCGCGCTGTCGCGCAGACCACCTTCCTCGGCGGCTCGCTATTGTTTTCCGGCTCGCTCTACGCCCTGGCGCTAGGCGCGCCGCACTGGATCGGCATCGTCACCCCGTTCGGCGGCATGCTGTTCCTGACCGGCTGGCTGGTGCTGGCCTTCTCCGCGCTGAGGCGGCCTCAGCCGGCGAGCTAGGCGGCGGCCGAGGTTCACGACGCCACGTCAGTCTTGCAGAGCTCCGCGCCATCGCGCCAAGGTCCGCGCCGAACCCGGGGAACGATCCAATGTCAGCGCTCAAGACCATGATGCCGCCCGTGCAGTACGCCGATCTCGGCGACGTGCGGCTGGCCTACTACGAGGTTGGACAGCGCACGGGCGCGCCGGTGATCTTCTGCCACGGGTTTCCTGAGCTCGCCTTCTCCTGGCGCCACCAGCTCAAGGCCTGCGAGGCGGCGGGACGGTGGGCGATCGCGGTGGATCAGCGCGGCTATGGGCTCTCGTCGCGGCCGGCGCCGGTCGAGGACTACGACATCGTCCACCTGACCGGCGACCTCGTGCGGCTGATGGACCACCTCGGCATCGAGAAGGCCGTGCTCTGCGGCCACGACTGGGGCGGCATCATCGTCTGGCAGGCGCCGCTGCGCCATCCGGATCGCATCGCCGGGGTCATCGGCGTCAATACGCCCTTCATGCCCCGCGCGCCGGTCGATCCGATCGAGGTGATGCGCCGGCGGCTCGGCGAGGAAATGTACATCGTGCATTTCCAGAAGCCCGGCGAGGCCGACGCGGTGCTGGCCGCGGACGTCGGAAAGAGCATGAGCTTCTTCATGCGCCGCCCGATGCCCGGCACGGCCGACGTGGGCGCCGGCATGGCCACCGAGCGCAAGGAAGGCGACCCCTCGGTATTCCCGCTGGTGCGCATCCTCGAGGCCTACGACCCGGCGTTCGACCCGCGCCCCGCCTTGCTGACCCCCGAAGAGATGGCGGTCTTCGTCGAGACCTTCGAGCGCACCGGCTTCACCGGCGGCATCAACTGGTACCGCAACTTCACTCGCAACTGGCGTCTGGCCGAGGGCCTGACCGAGAAGGTGACCGTGCCTTCGCTGATGGTGATGGCCGAACTCGACGCCGTGCTGCCCCCCTCCGCCGCCGACGGCATGGAGGCCTACGTATCCGACCTGGAAAAGGCGCTG
>DATAVF010000153.1:0-26675 GCA_036267835.1 Caulobacteraceae bacterium
CTCGGAGACGTTGCGCAGCATGTCGGTCTCGCCGTTCGGCACCGGCCAGCGATAGACGATGGTGTCGTACGGCGCCTTGCCGCCCGGCGGCCCTTCGGGCCAGAGCGCGATCACCTCCTCGGCGGCGTGGGTCGCGGCCGCCGGCTCCAGCGTGTCCAAGCTCATGCGTTCCTCCGGGGTTTTCCGCGCCGGAGTGAACGTCTTTCGCGGCGAAAGGACAAGCGCCGTGGCCGGAACTCGCCGACGGAGGCGCCAGCCTACGCCTTCATGGCCGCTGCGCTGTGCAAGGCCGGCCAGACACCCGACCTGGTGATCCTGCGCCACGAAGACCACTGGCTCTCCCACGGCGACACCCGCCTGCAGATGCTGCAGGCCACGATGGACTTCGTGGAGAAGAACAACCCGCCGGGCTAGGCGCTCGCCGCCGCCCCTGTCTCGCTCGTGGCCAGCGCTTCTTCCATCGCCGCGAACAGGCGGGCCACTTCGATCGGCTTGGCGACGAAGGCGTCCATGCCGGCGGCGAGGTAGGCGCCGACCTGGTGGGTCATGGCGTTGGCGGTGAGGGCGATGATCGGGGTGCGGGGGCGGCCCTGGGCGCGTTCGCGGTCACGGATGAAGCGGGCGGCGGTCGGGCCGTCCATGCGCGGCATCTGCACGTCCATCAGGATCAGGTCCCAGGGCTGGGATTCCCAGGCGGCGACCGCATCGACCCCGTCGCTGACGATGGTGGGCTCGACGCCGATCTGGCCGAGCAGGGTCTTCAGCACCAGCTGGTTGACCGGATTGTCCTCGGCCGCCAGCACCCGCAGCGGCGGGCGCCCGTCGTCCAGGACGATGCCGGCCGCCGCGGACGTCGCGGCCGGCGCCGGCGCGGCGGCGCGGGCTGCGCCGCGGGCCAGCGGCAGGGTGGCGACGAAGACCGAGCCGACACCCTCGGCGCTGCGCGCCACGATCGCGCCGCCCATCAGCTCGGCCAGCTCGCGGCAGATGGCCAGCCCCAGGCCGGTGCCGCCGAACCGGCGCGTGGTCGAGGCGTCAGCCTGCTCGAACTTGCGGAAGATGGTCCCCAGCTGATCCGGCGACATGCCGATGCCGGTGTCGCTGACGGTCAGGCTCAGCACCCCGGCCCTGCGACCGACGCGGATCGAGACCCGGCCGGTCTCGGTGAACTTCAGCGCGTTGGAGACCAGGTTCATCAGCACCTGCCGCACCCGGGTGGCGTCGCCGACGTAGGTCCCGGCCGCGGCGCGGCTGACCTTCAGTTCGAAGCCGACCCCCTTTTGCGCCGCCAGCGCAGAGAACGCCGCGCGGGCCGCGCCGGCGGCCTCGGCGATGTCGAACGGGGCTTCCTCCAGCTCCAGCTTGCCGGCCTCGATCTTGGAGAGGTCGAGCACGTCGTTGAGCACCGCCAGCAGGGTCTCGCCGGACTGGCGGATCACCCCAAGCCGTTCGCGCTGGGCCGGGTCGAGCGGCTCGGCGGCCATCGCCTGGGCCATGCCAAGCACGCCGTTCAGCGGCGTGCGGATCTCGTGGCTCATGGTGGCGAGGAAGGCGCTCTTGGCGCGGTTGGCGGCCTCGGCGTCCTCCTTGGCCTGGATCAGCGCCGCTTCGGCCCGCTTGCGGGCGGTGATGTCCTGCTGGGCGCCGACGTAGCGCACCACCTGGCCGCGGCTGCCACGGATCGCGTCCATCGCCTCGCACAGCCACACGTCGCTATCGACAGCGCCCTCGGCCAGCGAGCGGTACTCGACCCGATAGGGCGTCCCGTCCTCGGTGAAGGCGCGCCAGGCCTCGTTGCAGTGATCATGGTCGCGCGGATCGACGAGGCTCATGCCAGCGTCTTCGGCGAAGACCGCATCGCGGATATTGCGGCTGCGCTCGGGATCGCTCGGGAAGAGTTCGGCCCCCGAGACCTCGATCGAGCGGCGCGCGAGGTCCACTTCGTAGACGCGGATGTCGGCGATCTGCGTCGCCAGCTCCAGGCGCTGCTGCACCCGCTCGGCGCGGCGCATGGCGGTGACCATCTCGGTGATGTCGTGGGCGGCGTTGATCAGGCCGCCGATCTCGCCGCGCTCGTTGAGCCAGGGCTTCATCTCGACTTCCAGCCAGATGTCGCGGCCGCGGAAGCTGGTGCGGGCCCGGTCGTGGCGGATGATCTCGCCGCCGAGGCAGCGGTCGTGGAGTTCGCGGTGTGGACCGAAGAACTCGGGCTCGAGGTCGTAGATCGAGGCGCCGACCGCCTCCGCCTCGGTCAGGCCGAAGAATTCCAGCCAGCGCGGCGTCGCGCGCAACACCCGCTGCTCGCGGTCGGTCATCACCGCCGAGACCGGGACCGACTGCACGAAGGTCGACAGCACGTGGCGGGTGGTCTGCAGCGCCTGGGCCGAACGCGCCCGCTCGCATTCGTCGCCGATGCCATCTGCGAGGTCCTGCAGGCGCTCGGCCATGGCCGGATCGAACGGGTGGGGCCGCGTCGAGGTGACCTTGAAGACGCCCACGGTGGTCCCGTCCGGCAGCCGCACCGGCGCGCCGGCGAAGAAGCGCGGCCGGCGCACGTGGGTGAGGTATTGGGGGTTCTGATAGCTGGGATCGGCGTCGCGGTCGGCGATCCACATCAGCTCGCCGGTCTCGATCACCTTGCGCGAGCCGACCAGGGTGGGCGCGGGGGTGTCGCGCTGATTGCTCCACCACACCCGCCCGTCGCCGACCAGCACCACCGAGGCGTCGACGTCGCCGAACAGGGCCGTGGCCATGCGGATGCCCCGGTCGAAGGCCGGCAGTTGCGGGCTAAGCCCGAACGGCGGCTCCTGCGGCGGATTGTCGATCGCGGCGCTCATCCGCCAAGCACTGCCACCAACTGACGCAACGCGAGGTTAAGCCGGGTGGGGCGGTTTGACGCATCAGTCGCTCCGGGCGTGCTTCAGGCGTCAGCGCGCGTCGCGGCCGGGGCCGGCCAGCCGAGGCAGTCGTCGTGGGCCCGAACGTTGCGCAGCCACCAGGCCCAGTCGGTCGGCACCAGCGAGAACGGGTCCGGCTGGGCCAGTTCGCGCGCCGCCCACACCGGCCAGTGCGGGTTGGAGAGCGCCGGGCGGCCCAGCAAGACCAGGTCGATCAGCTCGTCGCGGATCACCCGGTCGGCCAGCGACGGCAGGCCGAGGTTCCAGCTCACCCCCACCGGGATGCCGACCTCGCGGCGCACCCGCGCCCCGCGCTCGACCATGAAGGCGAGGTCGGCGAAGGGCAGGGATTTCAGGGCGTTGGTGTTGAGGCCGAGGCTGAGGTCGGCGAAATCCAGCCCGTGCTCCTTCATCCGCCGCACCGCGTGGACGGCGTGATCGAACACCACCCCGTCGTCGTTGAGGTCGTCCGAGCCCAGCCGCACGGTCAGCGGCAGGCGCTCGGGCCACACCTGGCGCACCGCGTCCAGCGCTTCGGTGTGGAAGCGCAGGCGGTTGTCGAGGCTGCCGCCGTATTCGTCGGTGCGCTGGTTGGCCAGCGGCGAGAAGAAGCTGGCGCCCAGATAGCCGTGGGCGAAGTGCAGCTCCAGCCACTCGAAGCCGGCGGCCAGCGCCCGCCGCGCCGCGTCGGCATAGGCGCGGTGGACGGCCTTGATCTCGGCCTGGGTGAGTTCGTGCACCGGGTATTTGTACTTGCCGCCGAAGGGGATGGCCGAGGGGCCGCTGACCTGCCAGCCGTCGGGATGGTCGGGCGGCAGCTGGGCGCCCCCCTCCCAGGGCTTCACCTCGCTGCCCTTGCGCCCGGTGTGGCCGAGCTGGATGCCGGCGACGGCGCCCATGTCCTTGATGATCGCGGTGACCCGCGCCAGCCCCTCGATCTGGCCGTCGTCCCAGATGCCGCCGCAGCAGGTGGAGGTGCGGCCTTCGGGGAGGATGGCCAGCTGCTCGGGAAACACCAGGCCGAAGCCGCCCGCGGCCCGGGCCCCCAGCAGCATGATGTGGAAGTCGGTCATCCGCCCGTCCGCGGCCGAGCGGTACATGGTCATCGGCGACATCGCGATGCGATTGCGCAGCGTGACGCCCTTGAGGGTGTAGGGGCTGAAAAGCTCGGGCATGACGACGTTCCCGCTAGGCCGCGGCGGAGGCGCGCGCCTTGACGCGTTCGTGCCAGGCGGTGAGGTGGGGGACGTCGGGCTCCAGATCGAGGCCGATCCAGTGGGCGAAGTCGACCGTCGAGAGGGCGCAGATGTCGGCCATGCTGATCGCGTCTCCGGCGATGAAAGGACGGCCGTCGGCCAGTTCGCGGTCGAGCCAGCGCTGGGCGTTCGCATAGGCCGCCCGGTTCGACTCGCCGAAGTCCTTGTACTGGTTGAGCAGGCCGGCGGTGCGCGGATGGGCGTGGCGCCAGAAGTTGCCGACCGGGCTCATCAGCTGGAACTCGACGCGGCGCACCCACATGTCGACCATGGCCTTCTCGACCGGCGTGCGGCCAAACAGCGAGGGCTCCGGTTGCAACTCCTCGAAGTAGCGGCAGATGGCGACCGTCTCGGAGATCGCCGTCCCGTCGTCGAGTTCCAGTGTCGGCACCTGGCCGAGTGAGTTCTTGGCGCGGTAGTCGTCCGACTTGTGCTCGCGGGTCATCAGGTTGATCGGCGTTTCTTCGAGCGCGATCCCCTTCTCGGCCAGGAACATCCGCACGCGGCGCGGGTTCGGCGCCGGCTTCGGCGCGCCATAGAGCTTCATCGGCGTCTCCCTCTTTTAGGCGGGCAACTGACATGCGCCCGCCGCGCGAAGCAAGCGCCGGCGCGCTTGACGCGCGCTTACGGCCAAGGTGTAACATTTTGACGTTCAGGGGTTGGGCCAGCATGCAATGACGCCCTCTGCGGCCTCCAGCGCGCTGACGGAAGCGCGACTCGCCGAGGTGCGGGGCCGGCCGCAGTTCCGCGGCGCGTGCGAGCGGTTCGGCCGCGGCGCGCTCGAGCATTTCGCCCACCTGGCGCCTCTGCACCAGTGGGTGACCAAGGACCTCGGACGCGGCAGCATCACCCTGACGGCGCTGATCCTGCAGCTGCGGGGCGATCTGACCATGCAGGCGCTGACCACGGCCTGTGTGGGGCAGGGGGTCTCCAGTCCCGGACGGGTGACGCAGCTCGTGCGCCGCGCGCAGGACGCCGGCGAAGTGACTGTTGACGACGGCCCGGGGATCTGGACGCGCCGGCCGCTGCGGATGGGGCCCGTGTTCCTGCAATCGGCGCGCAGCCGCCTGATCGTCGACATCGAGAGCATGCTGATGCTGTGGCCGGAGCTGGCGCCGGTGCGCGAGGTGATCGCGGACGACGTCGGCTACCTGAACTTCGTGCTGGTGATCGGCTTCATCATCAGCCGCCGGCGCGACATCTTCGGCTTGTCCGCGCGGCCGCCGCTGAACATCTTCCTGAACCGCGAAGCCGGCATCCACATCCTGCTTGAACTGATGACGGCCCAGGCGCCGGACCGGGTGCGGCTGCTGGAAGAGGCGCGCATCTCGCGCAACGCCCTCTCACACCGCTACGACGTCTCCCGCGCCCATGTGAACAAGCTGCTGGCCGACTCGGGGCATACTCGCGCCGATGGCGATCGGGTGGTGTTCACGCCCGAGCTGTCCGACAGCCTGGAGCGGCACATGTCCCTGATCTTCAGCCTGACCCACCTGGTCTCGCAGTGCCTGCTGGATGGCTGGCGCTTTGGCTGACTCTCGCCCGCTCGGTCCGGCGACGTCCGACCCTATCATGGCGCACATGACCGAGGCGGCCTTTGCGGAGCTGCGCGCCCGGCCCGGCTTCCGGCCGGCGTGCAACGCCGCGGCGTCGGCGGCGATCGGCTACTTCCAGGGGCTGGAGCCGCCGCTGCAATGGATCACCAAGGACATCGGCCGCTCCGGCATCTGCCTGACCGCCCTGATCCTCGACATGCTGGGCCGGCTGACGGTGCAGACCCTGACCGCCGCCAGCGTCGAGAGCCTGATCTCCAGCCCCGGCCGCGTCTCGCAGGTGGTGCGGCGCTGCCAGGAGATGGGCGCTTTCGTCATCGATGACGGCCCCGGCCTCTGGACGCGCCGGCCGGCGCACGTCGGGCCGGCGATCCGGGAGATGATGCGCGGCCGCTGGATCGTGGACTTCGGTCCCGCGCTCAGCCTGGCGCCGGAGGTTGCCGGGGCGTTCGAGCTGAGACACGACGACGCCGCCTTCCGCACCTACTTCCTGCACCTGGCCCGCGTCACCGGCCTGCTGCCCGGGATATTCGCCCACTCGAAGGGCTCGCCGATCGACTATTTCCTCGAGCGCGAGGCGGGCATGCTGATCCTGTTCGAACTGCTGGGCGCGCAGGCGCCGGACCGGTCGCGCTTCCTCGAAGAAGCCCGCATCTCCCGCTACGCGCTGTCGCAGCGCTACGGCGTGTCGCGCGCCCATATCAACAAGGTGCTGTCCGAATCCGGCCACGCCGAGGCGTCGGGCGACCGGGTAAGCTTCTCGCGCGAACTCTCCGATGGCCTGGAACGCCACTTCTCCATCATCTTCCAGATGAACATCGGCGGCGCGCGGGCCATGCTATCGCGGCATGGGGCGGCCTGACCCGCTGCAAGTATTCGGCGGGTATTGGCCGGACCGACCGGTAGATTTTTGATTTTCAACTATGCTCGGCGCGTGGGCGAGCCGTGCTTCAGGTTGAGAGCGGCGTCGCAGTGGCGGAACGCGCGAGATCACCTCGGGTTACCTGCGGCGTGACGCAGAAAAGCCACACGCACGGCGGGCGACTCTTCGTCGCAGGCGCAGCCGTCTCTGCGGCGGTCCTTTGCGCCGATTCGGGACAGCGCTGGTCTTCGTCAAGATGACACGCTTTGGCCAAATTGGATAACGCACCGTCGGACGGCTAGTTCTTGGCCGAGAGCGCGCGGTTGTGGCGCGCAAGACTGTGCATGGAGCCACAATGCTCTGTGGATAAACAAGATTAATACTCGGTTAAATTTCGCCGGGTTATGGTTAATGACCCAATCTAGATTGTTGGACATGCTTGGAAGGGGACGCGAAAACGCCGTTCTAATCAGTTTTCAATTTGTTGCATCCCTTGCGCCACTTGGGACTTTGTGCTTTCAGTCCGGCGTAGCTCAAGCGGGGCCGTTGGCCGGGTTTGTGCGAGTGGGGGCTTGATGGGCAATCTGGCCACGAGACGTGCGAGGACCGCGACGGCGCTGCTGGCGCTGCTTGCCGTAGCGTCGGCGGCCCACGCGGGCGAGATCGACAAGACCGGCCGGCCCGAGCTCAGCCTGACGGTGGTTGGCGAGATCGATCAGCATTGCGGCCTCGCCGCCATTCCGAGCCAGTCGCTCGGCGACCTCACCCAGCCGACCATCTCCGCCGACGCCGACGTGGCCCTGCAATGCAATGTGCCGTTCAGCCTGCTGGTCAGGTCGGTGAACGGGGGCCTGCGCAACGTCGCCCACCCGCACGGGGTTGGCGGCTACAGCGGGGTGCGGGCCTACCACCTGAGTGTCGCCATGCCGGTTCGGCTGCCAGGCTCGCAGACGGTCACCGCAGACTATTCGGCCGCGGACCTGGTCGGCGGAAAGAGCATCTCGAGCCAGGGCGGCGTCGCGTTCGACGGGGCCCACATTCACATGGACCTTGATCAGTTGACGGCGCCGGGCCTCGCAGCCGGAAACTACGTGGAGACGATCGAGTTTTCGATCCTGCCACTCGCCTAAGACATTCTCCTGATACGCGAAATATAAGAACCGATCTTCAGAGACATCGGAAGGCAAAGCCGAATCTGATTGCTGTCTCTTTTCTCGTCAAAATCTCCCTGAAGCTTGCCTGTAACTTTATGGAATCGATACATATTTAAGGCATTAACCAGAATTTCTTATTGACAGTCGCGCTTTAACGAGTTGTTAGTGATTCCAGGGTTCGGGGGGAGTGCGCCGTGGGGGCTCAGTCTCGACACGATCCCGCTCATTCAGGGTACTCATCCATGAAGCTCTCCCAACTGCTCGCGGGCGCTACGGCCCTCGCGTTTGCGGCTGGTGTGGCGTCGTCGGCCTTCGCCGCTCCTGCGCCCACCACCAACGTGCCGTTCGCCCTCTCGGGCTCGGTGGCGTCTTCCTGCCTGATGTCATTCGCTTCGACGTCGGTTCCCGTCGGCAACAACGGTGTCATCCCGATCGACACCAACGCGGCCGACACCTCGACCTACTTCCACATGACCGACGCCAACGACTACGGCCTTGAAGCCGGCTTCGCCGGCTGCAACACCGCCAGCACCGTGTCGGTGGTGAAGACCAACGGCGCGAACGGCCTCGAAACCAACAACACCTCGGCGTTCGACAAGAGCGTCCTGCAAAACAACCTGCCCTACTCGGTGCAGTTCGGCTTCGACCACGGCGCCAACGGCGACCCCGTCACCGTCAGCGCGGCCGGCGCCACGATCACCAACCAACCGGCGTTCTCGGGCTCGGCGAACATCTCCGTCGTGATCCCGCAAGCGACGCTGGGTCTGGTGTCGGGCACCTACACCGACACTGTCACCGTCACGCTCACCGCGACCGGCTGAGTAACGGCGCCAAGTGTGTCCAAGAGGAGGGGGGACGTGTTCCCCCCTTTTTTTGTTTCTTAACCACAGCTGGTTACCTCCAGGACTAGGTTAGGGGAAGTTTTTCAGATGTTTTCGCCAATACAGAGCTGGCTAAGCATCGGCGGGCGGACGCTGGCGGCGATCGCCGCGGGGACCGCGCTGGCGGTCTCGACGGCCGCTTCGGCGATGAGCCTTTCGCCCATGGTCGCGGAGATCACCGTCGACGGGGCCGGCTCCAGCGCCCGCATCCAGATCGGCAACGAGTCCGATCAGCCGCTGCCCTACGAGACCCACATCACCCGCGTCGATTTCGACGAATACGGCGTGCCGACCGAGACGCCGGCCGATGACGATTTCCTGGTGTTTCCGCCGCAGGGCGCGCTGCCGCCCAAGTCGAGCCAGGTAATCCGCGTGCAATGGCTGGGCGACCCGACCCTGAGGAGCTCGCGCTCCTATTACCTCGAAGTGCGGCAGATTCCGGTGCCGCTGGGCACGACGCCGGGGACCACCGGGGCCGGCGCGCAGCTGCAGATCACCTATCGCATCAAGGCCCTGCTGACCGTGGCGCCGCACGGCGCGACGCCGAAGGTGTTCGTGCGCCAGGCCGTCGCGACCATGATCGAGCCGCGCCGGCAGACGGCTGTGCCGACCGACGCGGCGGCGCCGCCGCCCAAGGCGCCGGGCATTCAGGTCACGCTGCAGAACGAGGGGACGCGCCACGCCCTGATGGGCGGGCTGACCTGGATCGTCGAGGGGACGGGGCCCGACGGCCATACCTTCCGCGTCACCGTGCCGCGGGCCACGATCAGCGCCGCCATCGGCGCCGGCTACCTGCCGCCCGACGGCGCGCAGCGCGTCTTCTCGATCCCGTTCGACACGCCTTCGAAAGGCGATCTGACGGTCCGTTTCACGGAGTGAGGACGCCGGGAGGGGCGCGACCTTGGCGATAGCACCGCCAACCATGGGGCCGCCGGAGGCGGCGATCGCGGCCGCGCCGGCGCCAGACCCTGGCGTGTTCGGCGATGGACCGATCGCCCTCTATCCGGAACGGCCAGCCCGCGAGACCTCCGCCGCTTCGCAAGCCCAGCCCGCCGAAGGTCCGCTGCAGACGGTGAGCACGGCGCCCGCGCCGGTCCGCGGTCCGCTGGGGCCAGCGACGCCTGCTCCGGCCGCGCACCTGACCGACGATCCGGCCAACTCCGTGGCCCAGCCGCAAGCCACCATCGTCAACCCGTTCCGGCGCGACATCGATGTGACGATGTCCCTGACCTACAACAATCGCGATCTCGGCGACCTGCCGGTGCTGCTGACCCGCGACAACCACGTGATGGTGCACTCGCCGGAGTTCATCGACCTGGTCAGCCGCCTGCTGAGCAAGCAGGGCCTGGCCCGCATCACGCAGGCCCTCGACGGCAAGCCGGCGTTCGACCCGTCGACGCTGCGCCCGATCGGCATCACCCTGCTGTTCGATCCGTCCGGCCTGTCGGTGGTGATCCTGAAGATCGACCCGAGCATCCAGCCGCTGCAGTCGCTGTTCGACGAGGGCCGCGTCACCCGCCCGACCGGCGCCGAGCCGGCGAGCTTTTCGGCCTACATCAACGCCAATGCGGCGGCGATCTGGAGCCAGGGCGAAGGGGTGCAGCCGCAGATCGATCTGCAGGGCGTGATCCACTACAACCACTTCGTGGTCGAGTCCGAGTTCGTGGGCGACACGCTGGGCACGCAGACCGGCGTCTTCGGCGCCACGACCGACAAGTTCACCTTCCAGCGCGACTATGTGCGGCTGGTCTACGACATGCCCGATCAGGATCTGCGGTTCTTCGCCGGCGACCTCGCGCCGGAGTTCCGCGGCGAGCAGGGCGCGGTGCTGATCGGCGGCGTCGGCATCCTGCGCGAAAGCCAGCTCTACAACCCGTCCCGGGTCTCGACCCTGACCAACAACCAGCAGTTCATCCTCAACAACAGCGCCACCATCGATGTGCTGCGCAACGGCGTGCTGCTGCAGCAGCTGAACCTGGCGGCCGGCTCCTACAATCTGAACAACCTGCCGCTGACCACCGGCAGCAACAACCTGCAGATTCAGATCCACGATGCCAGCGGGGTGCGCTCGCTCAACTTCAGCACCTATCTCGACCCGATCGACATCGCGCCGGGCGACTACGAATACGGCGCCTATGCCGGCGTGCTTTCGACCACCACCTTCCAGCAACCGGTCTATGGCAACGATCCGGCCTTCACCGGCTTCTTCCGCAAGGCTTTCATGAACGCCAACGCCTTCGGCGTCGGCCTGCAGGCCGACAAGAACCTGCAGATGTTCGACGGCGAGTACCGGTTCGTGCTGCCGGGCGGCGCGCGGGTGGAGCTGGGGGCTGCGGCCAGCCACGCCGCCAACGGCAGCGGCGGCTCGGTGTCGGCCGGCTACCAGCTGGCGGTGAACCGGGGCGGCCTGACCGACGACTTCGAGGCCAGCGTCCAGTACAACAGCGCGCTCTTCCAGGTGCTGGGCACCGGCCAGGCCAACAACACCCAGGAAGTGACGGCCTCCGGCACCTACAGCCACAGCTTCTCGGAAAAGCTCTCCGCGATCGCCGACGTCTACTATGCGATGGAGCGCGCGCCCGGAAAGTACTCGGCGTCTGCGGACGCCCAGCTGCAGTACGAGATCAGCCGCCATTGGGCGGTGAGTTTCGGCATCGATTACCAGGCCAACGAGGCCGTCAATTCGCACCAGCGCGGCCTCGGCGCCTTCTTCTCCCTGGTCTGGCGGCCCTCCACCTCGGAGCGGGGCGAACTGCGCTATGACGGCGCGCGCGAGACCGAGTCAGCCAGTTTCACCAAGTCGCCCGACACCTACGTGGGCAGCTACGGCTACTCGGGGCTGGTCAACAATACCGACGGCTCGTCGAACATTTCGGGCGAAGTCGACTACGTCGGCAACCGCTTCACCCTCGATGCGGCGGGCGGCACGTCGGGGACCAGCTTCAGCAACATCGGCGCCTCGCCTAACGCCTCGGTGCGGGTGGGGACCAGCATCGGCTATGTCGACGGCCACTTCGGCATCGGCCGGCCGATCAGCAACAGCTTCGTCCTGGTCTATCCGCACGCAAGTCTCGACGGCAAATCGGTCATCGTCGGCGACGACCTGCAGCAGGGCCACGTCGATGCGGCGAGCGGCCCGCTGGGCGCGGCGCTCTATCCGTTCCTGTCGGCCTATTCGGACAATTCGGTCCGCTACGACGTCGCCAAGGCGCCGCTCGGCTACGACATCGGCGCCGGGGTCTTCAACATGCGTCCGACCTACCGCAGCGGCTACGCCCTGCAGGTCGGCAGCGAGGCCTATGTCAGCGCCACGGGCACCTTGATCGGGTTCGACAACAAGCCGGTGGTGCTGGTCGCCGGCCACGTCATTTCGGTCGACGAGCCCAAGGCCGCGCCGCAGTTCTTCTTCACCAACTCCAGCGGCCGGTTCGCCTTGCAGGGGCTGAAGCCGGGCCGGCGCTACCGGGTAGAGGTGGACGGGGTAGAGCCGATGAGCTTCGTCTTCGAAACGCCGAAGAAGGGCGTTGCGTTGGTCAACCTGAGGACCGTCAAGGGACATCCGACAGGCCAATGACGACCAGGAGAGATCAATGACCAGCACTCGGCGCCTAGGGCCGACCCTCGCGGGGGCGCTCGGCCTCGCGCTCGCCTGCGCCGGCTCGGCTGGCGCGGCCCCGGCGCCGGCGGGGGCCTGCCAGCTGACCGTGGCCCCGAGCAGCTCCACCTGGTCGATCAGCGGCTATAATCCATTTTCCAGCTCACCGCTCAGCGCCACCTACACGGTGACCTTCGGCAACGCCGGCACGGCCAGCTGCGATGTGCGGGTGCGTTTCCGCACCGACGGCCAAGTCTATGGCCTCGCCGGCTCCGGCGGCCAGAGCCTGCCCTACACGCTGCTGGACGACACCGATAACGCCAACGCCACCCCCTTCGGCGGCATGACGTCGAACAACGCCCAGCCGCAACTGGTGCTGAAGCCCGGGGCGCAGCAGATCATCCAGTACGCCTTCGTCGTCGACCTTTCGCAGCTGCCCACCGATGGCGACTTCACCCAGCACCTGGTGGTCGACGGCGTCTCCGGCGTCGACGTGCTGGCCGAGAAGCAGATCGACCTGACGCTGAATGTTGCGCCCTCGGCCGTGATCGGTCTGCGCGGGGCCTACGTCAGCAGCGGCCACGGCGGCGCCCTGGTCGACCTCGGCGAGCTGGCGCCTGGCCGGGCCACGACTCTGTTGCAGCTCTACGTGCAGAGCACCGGCGGCTACCGGATCGACGCCGAGAGCGCCAACAACGGCCAGCTGCGGCTGGTCGGGGCGCCGCAGTGGGCCGTCGGCTACACGATGAACATCGGCGACAATTCGCTGAACCTCGCGTCGAACGCCCACTTCAGCGAGCCTCGCCTGACGACGGCGCGGCAGGATCTGCTGCCGATCGGCTTCGTCATCGGCGACACCGCCCAGCGGCGGGCAGGGGCCTACGCGGACGTGATCACCATCTCGGTGACGCCCCAGTAGGGCGCTGCCTCAGCTCGGCTCGAGGCTGAGGCTGATCGCCAGGGGCGAATCCAGGTGGGTCGACTGCAACTGGTAGGCCACCTGCTGGATGGTCGCCATGTTGGAGACGTGCACCACCGCCTGGCCGCTGGCCGGCAGCTGGATGGTCTGGCCGGCGTACTGCAACACCGCGCCTTCGTCGGCCGCCAGCGGGCGGTACTGGGCGATGACCTGATAGCCGCCGGAGTTGCAGGCCTCGAACGCCTGGCCGGTGACCTGGCCCCCGTCGCTGATTTCCAGCGGGGTTTCGGCGCGCACGCTGCAGAGCACCGGAACCCGGGCCTCGATCCGGAAGCTCGTCGAAGCGGCGAAGGCGGGCGCGGCCGACGCCAGCACCAGCGCCAATGCGAATCCAATTCGACCTACGCGTCGCATACCGCTGCTGACAACGTTCCCGGGCATCGAATCGCTCCAATTCAGGAAACGTTAGGCGCCAGAGCTTTCGCAGCGGTTTACGTCAGCGCTTCACTCGACCTGACTTGCCGGGCGGGCTCGACGCCCGGCGTTCCGATGGCCGGGTGTCCTCAATCGGACCGTCACCGAGATACCTGCAGCCCCGCCGGCAGGCGTTGCCAGCCGAGGCGGGCCTGGAGGGCGCGGGCTTCGTCGGCGTCGGTGGGGGAGGGGTGGATCTTCTGATAGCGGCCGGCGGCGTGGCGCATGGCCCAGGGCGAGAGCTGGTCCTCGGCTGCGAGTTCGCCGGCCAGCCTGTCGCTGACGCTGCGCCAGAAATTGGGCTGGCTGCCGTCGAGGTCGGTGAAGCCGTATTCTTCCGAGAGTTCACCCACGGAGAAGGCCGCGCCGGCCTTGCGACGCACCTGCGGGTCGCCAGCCAGGGCGGCGACGGCGCGGCCGATGTAGTGCGGGGTCTCGGAGAAGCCGAAGTCCGGCCGCCCGACCGCGCCGTCCCGCCAGTTGGCCTCGGTGACCCCGAAGCGCTCCAGCATCGCCTCGGAGCGCAGGAAGCCGGGTGTCAGCGCCAGCGCCGTGACGCGGGTGCGGGCCAGGTCCCAGGCCATGCCGTAGGCGAGGCGGATCGCGCCGGCCTTGATGAAGTCGTAGAGCAGGCCGCCACGGTAGCCCGGATGGCTGCCGTCGGTGACCTCGACGATGAGGCCGCGGCCCGCCGCCACCATCATCGGCGCCATGTGGCGCGAGGTGATCCAGTGGCTCATCACGGCCCGATCGACGAGGGTGCGCGCATCGCCCATGTCCTGGGTCCAGAAACCGGGCGCCTCCCAGTCGATCATCTCGTCGCCGCCCCAGATGTCGTTGACCAGGACGTCGAGGCGGCCCTCGTCGGCGGCGATCCGCGCCGCCAGCGCCGCGACCTCGGCTTCCACCGTGTGGTCGACCTGCACAGCCACCGCCGCGCCGCCTGCCGCCGCGACCAGTTCGGCCGTCTCCTCGATGGTCTCCGGCCGGCCGGGCGTCGCCGGGTGGCCGCGGGTACTGCGCCCGGTGCAGTAGACCTTGGCCCCGGCCGCCGCGAGTTCGCGGGCGATGCCGCGCCCCGCAGCTCGCGTCGCGCCGGCCACCAGCGCGACCTGTCCTTCGAGTGGCGATGACATGCGAGCTTCCCCATGCGAAACATCGGCTTCGACCATGGATAAATGAACGAGCATTTATATTCAAGATGGCGCGCCGCAAGACCATCAGCGACGAGGCGGTGCTGGACGCCGCGGCCAGGGTGATGTTCGCCAAGGGCCCGACCGGCTTCACCCTGGCCGACGTGGCCCGCGCCACTGGCATCGCGCCCGCCACCCTGGTGCAGCGCTTCGGCGACAAGCACGGCCTCGTGGTGGCGGCGATGACCCGCGATAACCAGACCTTTTCCGAGGAGCTGGCCGCCCTGCCGCCGGGCCGGGGAGCCGCGGCGGTGATCGACATCTTCCGCACCTTCTTCCCCAACGTGGCTGAATTCACCGGCAACTTCGCCGACCAGCTGCTGTGGCTGCGCCAGGATATGTCCGACCCCGACCTCAACCGCCTGGCCCGCGAACGCTTCGCGCTGCTGCAAGCCGTGATCTCCGAGCGCCTGCCGCCGCTGCCGATCCCGGCGGCCGAGGCCGCGCAGCTCGTCGAGGCGCAGTGGCAGGGCGCACTGCTGCAATGGGGCATCGCCCACGAGGGCCGGCTGGGCGATTTCGTCACCCGCAGACTGGAAGCCTGGTTCAAGCTGATCGGCGCGTCAGTCTGACGCTTGCGTACTCGATATTCGAACGGCTACCTGCCATGAGGGGTAGGGCCGCCGCGCCGCTTTTTCCCCTGACCCATATTGCTTTCGAGAGTTTTGATGACGCTGACGACCGACGCCCCGCCCGCCAAGCCGGAGCCCGCCAAGAGTGGGTTCGACAAGGAAGCCTTGAAGGCCAAGTACCGCGCCGAGCGCGACAAGCGCGTCCGCGCCGACGGCAATGCCCAGTACCTGCAGGTCAAGGGCACGCTCGCCCACTATCTCGACGACCCCTACACCCCGTTCTTGGAGCGGGCGCCCTTGACCGACCACGTGACCTTCGCCTTCGTCGGCGGCGGCTTTGCCGGTCTCGTCACCGGCGCGCGGCTGGTGGAAGCGGGCATCACCGATGTGCGGATCGTCGAGAAGGGCGGCGACTTCGGCGGCACCTGGTACTGGAATCGCTATCCGGGCGCCCAGTGCGACACCGCCTCGATGATCTACATGCCGCTGCTCGAAGAGACCGGCCACCAGCCGACCGAGAAGTACGCCCACGCGCCGGAAATCCTGACCCAGTGCCAGCGCATCGGCCGCCAGTACGGCCTCTACGACAATGCGCTCTTCCACACCGAGGTGGAGGACCTGCAGTGGGATGCGGCGGGCTCGCGCTGGGTGATCCGCACCAACCGCGGCGATGCATTCACCGCCAGCTTCATCGGCCTCGGCACCGGCCCGCTGCACGTGCCGAAGCTGCCCGGCATCCCCGGCATCGAGCGCTTCAAGGGCCACTCGTTCCACACCAGCCGCTGGGACTACGCCTACACCGGCGGCGACCCTTCCGGCGCGCCGCTGGACAAGCTGAAGGACAAGCGCGTCGCCATCATCGGCACTGGCGCCACCTCGGTGCAGGCGGTGCCGCACCTCGCCCCGGCCTGCAAGGAACTCTACGTCTTCCAGCGCACGCCCTCGTCGGTCGACGTGCGCGCCAATGCGCCGATCGATCCGGCGTGGTTCTCGTCGATCGCCACGCCCGGCTGGCAGAAGCGCTGGCTGGAGAACTTCACCGCCAACCAGAGCGGCGGCTGGGCCGACGAAGACCTGGTGATGGACGGCTGGACCGACCTCTCGCGCCGCATCCGCAGCAAGATCATGACGCTGCCGGAAGCCGAGCGCACGCCGCAGGGCATGATGGCCGCCTTCGAGGACTCCGACTTCGAGAAGATGGAGGAGATCCGCGCCCGGGTGGACGCCATCGTGGCGGACCACGAGACCGCCCAGGGCCTCAAGGCCTGGTACCGCCAGCTCTGCAAGCGGCCGTGCTTCCACGACGCCTACCTGCAGGCCTTTAATGAACCCGGCGCGCACCTGATCCACACCGACGGCCAGGGCGTCGAGCGTATCACCGAGACCGGCCTGGTGGCCGGCGGCAAGGCGTACGAGGTCGACTGCATCATCTACGCCTCGGGCTTCGAGGTCGGCACCGAGTACAAGCGCCGCGCCGGCTTCGACGTCACCGGCAAGGACGGGGTGAAGCTGTCGCAGGCGTGGGGCGAGGGCATGCGCTCCAAGCACGGCATCCACGTGCACGGCTTCCCCAACGCCTTCTTCGTGCAGCCCACCCAGGGCGCCAACCTGATCTCCAACGTGCCGCACAACCTGACCGAGGCCGGCCAGACCATCGCCGCCATCATCCGCCACGGGCTGGATACGGGGGTGAAGGAGATCGAGGTCACGCAGGCCGCGCAGGACGAGTGGGTGGCGCTGCTGCTCACCGGCATGGGCCGCATGATGATGGGCTCGGCCGACTGCACCCCCGGCTACTACAACAACGAAGGCCGGCCGATGGGCGAAGCGGCCCGCTACAACGTCGGCTACCCGGCGGGCGCCTCGGCCTATTTCCAGTACATCGACGGCTGGCGCACCTCCGGCGCGTTCGACGGGCTGGAGTTCCGCTAGCGGCGAGGGTTACCGCGCCTTCGCTCGCTTGTGGGGCGTATGGCGCCGCGCCTCGAAGAGGCGGGCGCCATGGCCCGCGCCAACCCCGTCCGCGAGGTTCAGCGCCGCCTTGAGTTCGGCCAGGCGCCCGTCGAGGTGTTGCTCAATGCCCGCGATCTGGGCGGCGTAGTGCTCGAACACCGCCACCGGGTCGTCGTCCTCCGCCGCCCGCACCGCTTCTTCCAGATGGGCGTAGATCTCCGCCGCCATCGCCAGGGCGCCGGGGAAGTAGGTGAAAGCGACCATCGCATCGACGTTCTCGAGCGACTCGAGCGGGAAGCTGGCGAGCATCTGCTGGTTGCTGAGCAGCGAGCGGCTGGGCGAGATGTGGTTCAGCCGGCCGCGCGTACTCTCGTCGCGCAGCAGCTCGCCCATGCGCTTGACGTGGGTGTGGGCCAGCACCGCCAGGTTCAGCGCCGCGGTCTTGGCGGCGATGCGCTGAGCCTCCTCGCGGCGGCCGGCGGCGCGGCCCTCACGCGCGGCAATCCAGCCCGTGCCGACCACCGCGGCGATCGTGCCCAGCGCCTGCGCCCAGGCCGCGGCGTTGTACCAGACGTCGCTCAGGCGGCCCCGCTCAGTCGGTCCAGAGTTTCGAGGAGCCCTTCATATAGCGCAGGTACATCAGCATCGACGAGACGTCCTCGCCAGTTTCCGGGTCCGCCGCCCAGGCGCGGTACCAGACGTTCTCGGTCTTCGGGCTTTCGCTGAGCGCCAGCACTTCGGCGCGGACCTTGTAGGGGGTTGCGGCGCGCACCGGCCCGCGGATCGCCTGGATCTCGATGGCCCCGAAGAGGCCCACCGCCGGGCCGTCGGTCTTGTAGAGCTTCTCCTGGGCGCTGCCGCGGAAGAGGTGCACTACCATCGACGGCGGCACGATGGCGCGCTCGCCGGTGTAGACGTCCAGCGTCTCGGTGATGTGGTCGAGGCGCCGGTCCAGCGCCTCCTGGCTGATGCTGACCTCGAGGCCGGAGACCTCGTCGCCCGGCTTGACGTTCTTCAGGATGCGCAGACCCGAGCCGTTGTCGTGCTTCTGGCTGTTCATCAGGTTCTGCACAGCGGTATTTTCGTCGCTGCCCTTGCAGCTGGCGGTGCCTTCGGCGATCAGCGCGCCGGCCTCATTCTCCATCCAGAGCCGGGCGTGCGGGTCGCCGGCACGGGCCATGGCGCGCACCGCCTCGCGGTCCACCGTCGCCTGGCGGAAGTAGAACGACATGTTGCCATGCTTCCACCAGTCGTCGCCGTAGAGCTTGGTTGCGAGGGGCGCGAACTGATCCATGTGGATCGAGCCGGCCACCGTGCCGCCCTTGAACCCCAGCTTCGACGCGGTGGCGTCATCATGGATCGACCCGCGCGACTGCTGGGCCGAATTGTGCGGACTGCGGAACTCGCCGACGATCTCGGCGGCTTCGGTGGCGACGGTCATGGTGGGATCCTCCGGGGCGTTTTCTTTTGTCAGCGCTGACCATAAGCCTACCTGGGACGGGGGACAATCGGGGCAGCGCAGTCGCCGCCCCGTGCCCGCTGCTGTCAGTCCGCCAGCGACGCCCCCAGCCCATCGAGCAGCAGCCCGGTGCCGTGTTCCCGCGCGCCGGCGTCGTCGTAGCCGTCGAGGAAGGCGCCTTGTTCGGTGACCATCAGGGTGGTTTTGCCGCCCGCGGCCTTCAGCTGCATGGTGGCCAGCGAGACCGAGATCTTGTTGCCGTTCATGTGCATCTCGTAGGTGTAGACCAGCCGCTCGTTCGGGATCACGTCGTGGAAGGTGGCGTCGAAGGCGGAGGTGACGCCGCCCTCCCAGCGCCCGACGTGCCGCTCCGTGCCGCCGACGCGCACGTCCATGTGCCGCTCGACCAGCTCCAGGCCGGGCGCGGCGCCGAACCACTTGCGCTTGGCCGCGTCGTCGGTCAGCGCCTTCCAGACCCGCGCCGCCGGGGCGTCGTAGGTGCGTTCCAGGTGGAAGGTCGCGTGGACCACCGAGTGCACGCCGCTCTCGCCGCCGCTCTGCAGCCTCACCACTTCGGCCGAGAGCTTGTCGAGGGTCGAGCCCCAGCCCGCCGAGGCGCCGGCCACCATTGGCGCGGCCATGACCGGATCGATGAGGGTGTAGGTCTGGGTCACGTCGAGCTTCGTGCCGCCGAGGGTCTCGGAGAAGTCGAGCTCGGTCAGGGCGCGGAAGAACGCCTTGCCGGCGCCGTCGGTAGCCGACATGTCGATCACCAGCCGGCGGTGCGGCGTCACCTCGACGAAGACGCCGCGCACCCAGTGCTCCTGGCCGTCCGGCATGCGCATGCAAAGCTCGAAGGCGCCGCCGGCGCGGGCGTCGACGTTGACGTGCGGCACGGTGAGGGTTTCCGGCGCGAACCAGCGGGCGACGCTCTCGCCGGTGCACCAGGCCCTGAACACCGTCTCGGGGCGGGCGTGGAGGGTGCGCGAGATCTTCAGCGGCGGCGGTTGGGCCACGTTCGCGCCGGGGGTCATTTCAGCTGTCTGAGCCATTGTCGTCTCCTTCGATTTCCAGGGTTTTCAGGTAGTCGCCCAGGCGGTCGAGGCGGTGTTCCCACTCGGTCCGCCGGGCGTTGATCCACTGCTCGGCCTGGCTGAGCGCGCCGGCCTCGATGGCGCAGGTACGCACCCGGCCGACCTTCTGCGAGCGCACCAGCCCCGCCGCCTCCAGGACGCCCAGGTGCTGCATCGCCGAGGGCAGCGACATCGGCAGCGGCCGCGCCAGCTCGCTGACCGGCGCCGGCCCGCGGCTCAGCCGCTCGACCATCGCCCGCCGCGCCGGATCGGCGAGGGCGTGAAACAGGCGGTCCAGATCGGTCGATTGGTTAAGCATACGCCTAACTATCAAACCGCGAACAGTTAGGCAATCGCTTTAGTGATTATTGGGCGGCAGGGGTGGCCAAAAATCCTTGTCATCCCAGAAAGCCGCGAAAGCGGGTTGTGCGGGATTTCCCTCGATGACTGCCGGGCCAGCTGTTGGCCGTTCGGCCGTCTCTTCGTGTTGAAATGTTTTTTTGGAACAGCGGCCAAGCTCGGACGAGGTCCGGATAAGCCGTGCCGGCTTTCCGGAATGACACCTTTTGGGGAACGAGGGACGTGCGTCAGTGCGGTGGCGCTGGGTTCACGCTGGTGACGCTGAACACCAGGTTCTCCGGCGCTGGCCCGAACGAGGCCCATGGCACGACCGCGGTCTGGCCGACGCCCGGCTTCGCCCAATCGCAGACGCCGCCCGGGAAGATCTGGCTGAGGCGGGCCAGCTGGTCGGCGCTGAAGCCCGGATAGGCGCGCGCCTCGATCGGCCGCAGCTGGCACTTCAGCACGTCTGCCGCCAGCGGGCCGCCGGCCTCGAAGCGCGGGTTGGCGAAGGACGGGAAGAGGGCGTTGCAGGTCGTCGTCGGCTCGCGCGAGAAGCTTTGCGGCTCGGCGACGAAGTCGGTGGCCGAGCGCCAGCAGCCGTCGACCGCGGCGGCCGGGCGGTCCTGGATCGCCTTCTGGCGCGGCGTTGCCGCCGACGCATCGGCGTGCACCGCCTCGACCCAGGCGATGAAGGTCGCCCAGGCCTTGTCCCAGGCCGCCGGGTTGCCGCGCCACATCACGTGGTTGCCGGCGTCGCCATTGGCGTGGGCCATCCGCTCACGCAGGGCAAAGTGGAACCACTGATAATGGTAGCCGCCGTCGTCGTTGTAGATGCCCGAAATGTCGAACACCGGGATCGACGCCAAGCCGCCGCCGCCGCTGAGCTCCAGCCCGCTCTGATAGGCGCGGCTGAGCGCCCCGGCATCGCCAATCGAGCGCGGAGCGACGTAGTTGGCGTCCTGGTCCAGCCCGCCGATGCGGGCGTTGAGGTCGAGGAACTGGTCGGGCGTGATCGCGCCGGCGCGCACGGCGGCCAGGCCATATTGCACGCCGACATTGTCGAAGGTGCGCAGGCCGAAGCCGGTGCGGGCGTCGACGCCATACACATTGCGCCCCGCATCGTAGATCGTCGGCCGGGCGCCGTGCGGGTTGGTGGTCGGATCGTAGCGCAGGGCGGCGGGCACCACGGGGTTCCACACCGCCGACTTGTACCCCGGCGCGTCGTCGCGGTGCGGGACCGGGTCGGTGCGCTCGACCTGGTTGGCGGCGTCGAGGAAGGCTTTCGGCGTTTTGTAGCCCGAGATCGCCAGGGCTTGCGCTTCGGTGAACGCGCCCTTGGCGGTGACGTCGAAGAAGTGGGTCAGGAGGTGCGCGTCGGCGCCGGAGTTGGCGATGGCGAGCGGGTCGGGAAAGGTGCAGGCGATCAGGATGCCGTCGTAGAGCCCTGGCAGGGCGTCGGCCGGCTGGGCCGAGCCGTAGGAGCCGCCCGAGCAGCCGACGCTGACGGTGAAGTCGGGCGCGCCAAAGCTCTTGATGAAGTGCTCCTTGCCCATCATCGCCGCCTCGCCCTCCAGCACGCTGTTGCAGTCCTGCGAGGCGTTCTGCAGCGTGTTGCCATAGGTGGCGTAGCCCTCGCCGAGGCGCTGCACGCTGAGCAGGTTCGCGTCCATCATGCCCGGCCGGCTCATGCTGCCGCCGACCACGCCCTGGAAGTACCAGCCGCCCGGACAGCCGGCGCCCTGGATGGCGATCAGCCGGCGGTTCCAGCCGGGCGGCGGCGTGCGCCAGCTCGGCGGGCTATCCTTGGTCGGGTCGAACAGCACGGCGCTCTGGTAGATGCCGCGGTCGATGGTGGCGGTCTCGACCCGCACGATGAAGTTCACCGTCCGGCCGGTGCTGGTCGCGGTGGTGGCGACGTCGGCGGGCAGGGCGGTCGGGCTCGGCAGCGGGACCAGGGCCGCGGCGCCCTTGGGCAGGTAGAGGTAGGTGATCTTCGTCGGCGCCGAGCAGTTCGCGTCGGTCGGCGGGCCGAACACCTCGGCGCTCGGCGGTGGCGTCTTGGCCATCGTCGCATAGATCTGGAACGTCGCGGTGGTGCAGATGAACGGGCTCTGGTGCGGTCCGGAGGTGATCGGTCCCGCGATTGGATAGTCGGTGAGCTTCAGGGTGACGCCGCCGGCCGCCAGGGTGTTGGCGCCGAGCCGCAGGCCCGTGACCAGGCCCATGCGGGTGTGGCCGGCTCCGGGCGCGAAGACGCGGCTCACATCCCGGCCGTTCAGCGTGACTGACGTCGCCGCGTCGTTGTCCTGGTCGATCCGCACCAGCACGTCGCCGCCGCTGACCCTATCCGGCCGCGAGGACACCGTGTCGATGCTGCGCACGGCGGCGCTTGCCGCGCAGGTCATTGCGGCGAGGACGAACAGCCCCGCGCAGACTCGCAGAATGGACTTCATGGCGCGCTCCCCAGTGTTTTCCGCCAGTCCACGCGCCCGGAGGCGGTTTGTCCAGGCCGGGTAAGTCTTAGTGGGTTGAGTTCAGGTGTGGCCGTCTTGACCGCTCCTCCCACGCGGAGCGGCTAAGGGGTGCACACATCCAGAGAAGTTTCGTAAAATAAAATGGTTATGGCATCTGCACGCAATGTCCTTCTCCCCTCGCGGGAGAAGGTGGCGGTCGGAGACCGCCGGATGAGGGGCCGCGCGGACTCTCCGCTAAGTCTCTGCGATTATTCGGCATTCATCGCGCGGCCCCTCATCCGTCGCCTACGGCGACACCTTCTCCCGCGAGGGGAGAAGGGACCAAAGACGCCTGCTCAGTGAGATGTGTGCACGCCTTAAACGCGGAGCGGGGGAGGTGTCGCGCGGAGGCGCGACGGAGGGGGTTCCCCTGGTTGGCCGGAAGGGCGCCTGCGCACCGCTTACGTCGATCCGACGCGTGGCGATGGTCGAGCTTCCTGCGTGTCCTGCGAGTTGGCGCACCCCTTCCGTCGCGCTCCGCGCGCCACCTCCCCCATTTCATGGGTGAGGAGCATCCTCCCCGCCACCGGCGAGTCAGCTCCATCTCAATCCGTTCAACCCTTCGGATGGCCGCCGATCAGGATGCGTGAGGGAGCGCGGGTCAGCACCACGGTTCGGGCGCCGGCGAGCAAGGCCGGTTCGATGTAGGTGACCGCGCCGACGAAGGGGGCGTTGGTGATCGGCAACGGCACGGTGCGGCCGTCGGCCAGCTGCGCGCTGCCGGCGCCGGCGTCGGGGAAGTAGGCCGCGGTCAGCTTCGGGGCCATCAGCGCCAGGGGGCCGGCGATCTTGGCCACCGCCGCATTGGCCTGGGCCAGGGCCAGCACCAGTGCGCCCACGTCGATGCGGGTGGCCGGCGCGATGGCGGCGCGCGCCTCCAGGCCGAGGCGCAAGCCCGGGTCGGCGCTCTCGAACATGGCCCCGCTCTTCAGATCGGACAGCGACGGCAGGCGCAGCACCAGGCCGCTGGCGTCGAACTGCACCGGGAAGCGCGCACCGGTCACCGACACCACGGTCGCCGCGGCGCCGGGGTAGGGATGCTTGTCCTTCATGGCGCGGTAGGCGAGGTAGAAGCGGTTGCGCTCGCCGACCGGCAGAGCAAGGTAGGTGTCGAGCAGGCCGAAAGCCTTGCTGAGCGGGACGCGCTGGATGTCGGCCAGCGCGGCGCCTGGAACGGCCGCAGCGCCGAGGGCGAGCAGCATGTGACGGCGATGCATGGTCGCGGCCTCTGTTGTTGCGTCCCCCGGCGCCGGTCTAGCCGACCCGGGACGGCTTGAACACCGCCAGCTCGGCGGCGACGCGGGCTGCCACTTCGTCCCAGGCGCCGGGCGCCCGCTGGTGGAAGATGCGCGCGGTCGGGTACCAGGGGCTGTCCTCGCGCCCGTTCAGCCAGCGCCAGCAGCCGGCGAAGCGCGAGAGCACCCAGACCGGCTTGCCGAGCGCGCCGGCCAGGTGGGCGACGGCGGTGTCGACGGTGATGACGAGGTCGAGGGCCTGAACCAGGGCGGCGGTGTCGGCGAAGTCGGCGAGGTCGGCGGTCCAGTCGGTCAGCGGGAAGGGCGCGGCGACCGCCTGCGAGGCCGGCTCGCCCTTCTGCAGGCTGTAGAAATGAACCCCCGGCACGCGGCCGAGGGGCTCCAGCTGCGCCAGGGCCATGCTGCGCCGGCGGTCGGACGCGAGGGCGGCCGGATCGTGCCAGCGCGCATGGCCGGCCCAGACCAGGCCGACGTGGGTCAAATCGCCCTCGGCTCGCAGCCGTTCTGCCCAGCGCCCGGCCTTGCTCCGGTCGGCGAACAGGTAGGGCGTTTCGCCCGGAATGGTCTGAAGCGTGGTTCCGAGCCGATGCGGCAGGTCCATCAGCGGGACCTGAAAGTCGAAGGCGCTCGCGGGGCTGAGCGCGCCCGTCACCTCGATGCCCGGCAGGGTGCGGAACAGGGTGACGAGTTCGGGCCGTGCCAGCACGGTCACCTGCGCCGCCTCGAGGCGGGTTGCGAAGCGGACGAACTGCAAGGCGTCGCCGAAGCCCTGTTCGCAGTGCACCAGGATGGTCTTGCCCGGCAGCGGCTCGCCCGCCCAGAACGGCCAGGGCAGGGGCGAGGCGCGGTTGGCGAAGCTGGGCAGCCGCCAGCGCCAGCGATATTCGTCGAAACCCGCCGCCAAATCACCGAGCGCTAGCAGGCTGGTGGCGCGGTTGAAGTGGGCCGCGGCATGGCCGGGCTGCAGCGCCAGCGCCTCGTCGTAGCTCGCCCGCGCCTCGCCCGGGCGGCCGAGGTCATAGAGCGCCGTGCCGCGGTTGCTGTAGGCGTCGGCGAGATCCGGCGTGAGGGCGATGGCGTGGCCGCAGGCGGCGATCGCCTCGAGAGGGCGGCCGAGGTCGACCAGGGCGACGGCGCGGTTGTTGTGCGCCTCGGCATAGTCGCCGCGCAGCGCCAGCGCGCGGTCGGCGCTGGCCAGCGCGTCCTCCGAGCGTTTCAGGTCGCTGAGGATCTTGGACTTGTTGCTGTGCGCCTCGGGGCTCTGCGGCGCGATGGCGATGGCGGCGTCGCAGGCGCAGACCGCCTCGTCGTAGCGCTCGAGCGCGGCGAGCAGCGCGGCGCGGTTGGCGTGCGCCGGCAGGTAGTCCGGCGTGACCGCCAACGCCGCCTCATAGCTGGCGAGCGCGGCGGCTGCGTCTCCGAGTGCGACGAGGGCGTTGGCGCGGTTGAAGTGCGGCTCGCACATGCCCGGCGCCAACGCCGCGGCGCGGTCACAGGCGGCAACGGCGGCCTCGAACTGGCTAAGCGCGGTCAGCCCGAGCGCGAGATTGACGTGGGCCGCCGCGTCGTCCGGGTTGATCGCGATGGCCTTGCGGATCAGGTCCACGCCCTGCTGCGGACGTCCTCCCTGCACGCCGACCAGGCCCAGGCCATGCAGGGCTTCGAAGTTCTCCGGCTCGCGCCTCAGCACCGCGGCGTAGAAGTCCATCGCCTCGGTCAGCCGCCCGGCCTGGTGCAGCGCCAGGCCCTGCGCCAGCAAGGATGCGAGCGCGGACGCGGACATGGCCGGGGCTCAGGCCTCGACGGCGAAGGTCAGGCCGGCGTGCGCTTGCAGCCGGGCGATCAGCGCCGCGCCCATGGCCGAGGCGGGGGTCAGGCAGCCGCCCGCGCCGCCGGGCAGGTCGTGCGCCAGGCAGACGGCGGCTTCGCCCAGCATCTTGGCGGTCGAGCCGTAGCCGGGGTCCATGTCGCCCTTGACCGCGGTGCGCACCGTGCGCCCGTCGGCGGCCTCGGCGATCACCAGGATGTCGTAGAAGCCGGTGCGACGTTCCTCGGCCGTCGGCCCTTCGCCGGGCTTGGGAAAGCCGCCGGCGCCGAAGTTGAACCCGCCCATGCCCGCGCCGCCCTGCGCCGACGGCGGCCCGTCGAGGATCTGCATCTCGCAGTAGCGGAAGGCCTCGCCCCACGGGTGACCCAGCAACAGGTTTGAGCGGTGCACGGCCTTGGTGTTGATGCCGGCCATCATGAACGGCCCGACCCAGGCGCCGGTCACCTGGTCGTCGTGGGGCGTGTCGCCATCGGGCTGCTCGGGACCGCTGAAGCCCGGCGTCAGCGCGAACGGATTGGCCAGCACCGCGCCGATGCCGGGGTCCTTGGCCGCCGCCGCCTGGGTGGCCATGCCGCTGGCGAGGGTGCCGCCGGAAAGCCCGCCCTTCAGCCCGCGCACCCGGCCCCGCACTCGCGGCGTGTAGGCGCCCAGGCGCTTCTTGGCCTCTTCCTCGGCGAAGAAAACGCCGAGGTCGAAGGGGATGGAATCGAAGCCGCAGGAGAACACCAGCCGCGCGCCGGACGCCTTGGCCGCCGCCTCGTTGGCCGCGATCATGTCGGCGATCCAGTTGGATTCGCCGGTCAGGTCCACGTAGTCGGTTCCCGCCGCGGCGCAGGCGGCGACCAGCGGCGAGCCGTAGAGCTGGTAGGGGCCGACCGTCGAGATGATCACCTTG
>DATAVF010000154.1:0-17731 GCA_036267835.1 Caulobacteraceae bacterium
CAGCCACGAGCTGCTCACCCGGCGGGCCGACGCCGCCTGGGTGCTCTACAAGCTCGACGGCGGCCTCGACCACCTGCTGCTCGACGAAGCGCAGGACACCGCGCCCGACCAGTGGGACATATTGCGCGCCATCACCGCCGAGTTCTTCACCGACCAGGGCGCGGGTGCGAAGACCCGCACCGCCTTCATCGTCGGCGACGAGAAGCAGTCGATCTTCTCCTTCCAGGGCGCGGCGCCCGAGCGGCTAGCCGCCGAAGCGCGCGAACTGGGCGCGGCCGTGACGGGCGCGGGGCGCGACTTCCGGCAGGTTCAGCTGCTGGAAAGCTGGCGCTCAGCGCCGGAGATCCTGAACTTCGTCGACGCCGCCTTCGCCGCGCCCGCAGCAGCGGCCGGGCTGAAGCCGGCCGGCTCGCTCGCTTTCCCGATCCGCCATTTGGCGACGCGGCCCGGCGGGGGCACGGTTGACCTCTGGCCACTGGAGGTGACCGAGGCCGCCGACGATCCCGACCCGTGGGCGCCCGTCGATGCAACCCCGCCCGAGAGCGCCAACAAGAAGCTGGCGCGGCGCATCGCGGCCCAGGTCGTCGCCATGGTCCGGCGCGGCGAGACCGTGTTTGATCGGCGCATGGATAAGCGCCGGCCGATGGGGCACGGCGACATCCTGATCCTGGTGCGGCGGCGCAATGCCCTCTTCCACGAGATCATCCGCTCGCTGAAGACCGCGAACGTCGCGGTCGGCGGCGCCGACCGGCTGCTGCTCTCCGAGCACATCGCCTTCCAGGACCTGCTGGCGCTGGGCCGCTTCGCCCGCTTCCCGGACGACGACCTGACGCTCGCGGCCCTGTTGCGCAGCCCCTTCTGCGACATCGACGAGGACGGGCTCTACGACCTGGCCCAACCACGCTACGGGCCGCTGTGGTCGGCGCTGAAGGCGCGGGCGGACGAGCGGCCGGCGTGGGGCGAGGCGTTGCGGTTTCTCGGGTGGGCGCGGGGTGTCGCCGAGGCGCGGGCGCCGTTCGACTTCTATGCCCGGGTGCTGGCGCGGCTCGACGAGCGCGGCGTCTCGATGAAGCGGCGCTTCCTCACCCGGCTCGGCCGCGAGGCGGAGGACGCGATCGACGCCTTCCAGGCCGAGGCGCTGGCGGCCGAGCGGCGCGGGGTGCTTGAGCTGGAGCGCTTCGTCGCCGAGATGGCCGCCAGCGAGATCGAGGTGAAGCGCGAGCAGGAAGAGTCCGACCGCCCTGGCGAAGGCGAGGTGCGGGTGATGACGGCTCACGGCGCCAAGGGCCTCGAGGCGCCCGTGGTGATCCTGCCCGACACCACCACCCGCGCCACCGCCCAGGGCACACCCCTCCTCGCGGCCGAGAACGGCGGCTTCCTCTGGGCCCCGCGCAAGGCCGAGGACTGCGCCGCCTCGGCCGCCGCCCGTGCCGCGCGAGACCTCGCGACCGAGCACGAGTCGCTGCGCCTGCTCTACGTGGCCCTGACCCGCGCCCGGGACCGGCTGATCGTCTGTGGCGTCGAGACTCAGGCCCACATGTCCCGCGGCAGCTGGCGCGAGGCGGTGGAGGCCGGCTTCGAGACCGACACGATCAAGGCGACGGCGCGCTTCGTGGCGGTGGATGATGGGTTCTCGGTGCTGCGCTACGGCGAAGACCCGCCAAGCGCGCCGCAGGCCGCCCAGCACGAGCTGGCGCTGGGCTCCAGCCTGCCCGGCTGGGCGCTGCGCCTGGCGCCCGCCGAGCCCGCCGCCGCGCGCTACGCCGCGCCCTCGCAGCTCGGCGAGGAGGCCCGCGCCCCCGCGCCCTCGCCGCTGGCCCGCACCCTCGGCCTCGGCCGCTATCGCCGCGGCGAGATCATCCACCGCCTGCTGCAATTGCTGCCCGACGTCGCGCCGGCGGAGCGGGTGGCGGCCGCCACCCGCTTGCTGGCGCGCGAACTCGACCTAACGCCCGACCAGCGCGCCGAGATGGCCGGCGCGGCGCTCACTGTCCTTGGCGACCCGCGCTTCGCCGACGTGTTCGGCCCCCACTCCCGAGCCGAGATCGCGCTGGCCGGCTCATCGCCGCGTCTGCCGCCCGGCATGGCCATCTCCGGCCGCGTCGACCGGCTGCTGGTGGAGGACGCCCGCGTCCTCGTCGCCGACTTCAAGACCAACCGCCCGGCCCCCGCCACGATCGAGGCGGCCGACCCGGCCTATGTGCGCCAGATGGCCGTCTACTGGGCGGTGCTCGCCGAGATCTTCCCCGGCCGCGCCATCGAGGCGGCGCTGATCTGGACCGACGGCCCCAAACTCATGCCCGTGCCAGAAAATCTCATGCGCCGCGCCCTTGCCGAGATGGCCGCATCGGCTTGATGTTCGGCCCCGCGGGCTTACTTAGGCGGTCTAAGAGACGCGCGGCATGAGTCCGCCGTCCATGGGAGTTGATCGATGGGCACTGTTGCGGTCACCGACGAGAGCTTCGAAACCGATGTGCTGAAGGCCGACGGGCCGATCCTGGTGGATTTCTGGGCCGAGTGGTGCGGTCCCTGCAAGCAGATCGCCCCGGCGCTGGAGCAGATCGCGACCGACCTCGCGGGCCACGTCACCATCGTCAAGCTCAACATTGAGGATTCGCCCACCACCCCCTCGCGCTACGGCGTGCGCGGCATCCCGACCATGATGCTGTTCAAGGACGGCCACATGGCCTCGATGAAGGTCGGCGCCATGCCCAAGCAGAAGATCCTGGAATGGCTGGCCGAGACCGGCGTCGCGGCGGCGGCCTGACGGCCTAACTACAGAGTCCCCTCGCCCCGATCGATCGATAGCACGCCCGTCCGCGACACCTCGACGAGGCCCAAGGGCCGCATCAGGTCCGTGAACTTGTCGATCTTCGAGGGCGCGCCGGTGATCTCGAAGATGAAGCTCTGGGTCGTGGTGTCGATCACCCGGGCGCGGAAGATGTCGGCGATGCGCAGCGCCTCGACCCGGTCGGCGCCGACGCCGCGCACCTTCACCAGGGCGAGTTCGCGCTGCACCCCATTGGGGTCGAGGGTGACGTTCATCACGTGGCGCGTGGAGACCATCTTCTCCAGCTGCGCCTGAATCTGCCCCAGCACCTGCGGCGTGCCGCGGGTGACGATGGTGATGCGCGAGGTGTGCGCCGTCTCGTCGGTCTCGGCGACGGTCAGGCTCTCGATGTTGTAGCCACGCGAGGCGAAGAGGCCCACGACGCGATGCAGCACCCCCGGCTCGTTGTCGACCAGGATGGCGAAGGTGGCGGGGCTCTCGACCTGCACGGCATGACCCATGTCATAAGCGGACGCGGGGGGTTCCAGGGTGCTCATGCGCAGCGTTCTAACCGCGCCCGCTCGCATCCGCCACATACTGGCGGAGCACGCGGTTGATCTCGCGCTGATAGTCGCCCTCCGGGGCGTGGTCCCTGAACCAGAGAACAACCCGGGGGTCGATCCACATCATCGGGCGGATCGCCCTGGCCCACATCTCGTCGGTGATCTCGGGAATGTCCGAAAGGTCGATATCCTCGTCGGGCATGGCCGCAAGCTTCGCAAGTCGATCCGCTTGCTCAGGAGTGAGTGGGCGCCGCGCCATCGGCTACACCAGCTTCTTGCCCTCCGCGTCGATCACGCTGCCCATGTCGGCGCCGTCCTCGCCCAGGATCATCTCGTTGTGGGCTTTTCCGGAAGGGATCATCGGGAAGCAGTTCTCGGCCGTCTCGACGCGGCAATCGAACAGCACCGGGCGAGGGGTGTCGATCATCTCAATGATCTTGGCGTCCAGCTCGTCCGGGTGGTCGGCGCGCAGGCCGAGCGCGCCGTAGGCCTCGGCCAGCTTCACGAAGTCCGGCAGGCTGTCCGAGTACGAGTGGCTGTAGCGCTGGCCGTGCAGCAGCTCCTGCCACTGGCGCACCATCCCCATCCACTGGTTGTTGAGGATGAAGACCTTGATCGGCAGGTCGAACTGGATGGCGGTCGAGACCTCCTGCATGGTCATCTGCACCGAGGCGTCGCCGCCGATGTCGATGACCAGGCTCTGCGGGTGCGCCACCTGCACGCCGACGGCGGCGGGCAGGCCATAGCCCATGGTGCCGAGGCCCCCCGAGGTCATCCAGCGGTTCGGCTCGTCGAAGTGGAAGAACTGGGCCGCCCACATCTGGTGCTGGCCGACCTCGGTGGTGATGTAGACGTCGCGGCCGCGGGTCAGCTCGTAAAGCCGCTGGATCGCGTACTGCGGCTTGATCAGTTCGCTCGAGCGCCGGTAGGCGAAGCCGCGGCGGGCGCGCCAGCGGTCGATCTGGTCCCACCAGGTCTTCAGCGCCGCCGCGTCGGGGGCCAGGCGCTGGCGCTTCCACGAGGCGATCAGCTCGGCCAGCACCCGGCCGGCGTCGCCGACGATGCCGATGTCGGTGCGCACCACCTTGCCGATCGACGACGGGTCGATGTCGATGTGGATGCGTTTGGAGCCGGGCGAGAAGGCGTCGAGCCGGCCGGTGACGCGGTCGTCGAAGCGGGCGCCGATCGAGACCATGACGTCGCAGTCGTGCATGGCGTGGTTGGCCTCGTAGGCGCCGTGCATGCCAACCATGCCGAGCCAGGCCGGATCGCTGGCCGGGAAGGCGCCCAGGCCCATCAGGGTCGAGGTGACCGGCGCGCGGGTCAGCGCCGCGAACTCGCGCAGCAGGCGGCTGGCGTCCGGCCCCGTGTTGATGACGCCGCCGCCGGTGTAGAGGATCGGGCGGCGCGCCGACGCGATCAGCGCCGCCGCCTCGGCGATCTTGCCGGGATCGCCGTCCATCCGCGGATGGTAGTTGTGGCTGCTGCGTGCGGCGGCCGGGCCAACGTAGAGACCGGTGGCGAACTGCACGTCCTTCGGAATGTCGATGACCACCGGCCCCGGCCGGCCGCTGGTGGCGATCTTGAACGCCTCGTGCATGACGTGCGGCAGGTCGGCGACGTTCTTCACCAGGTAGTTGTGCTTGGTGCAGGGCCGGGTGATGCCGACCGTGTCGCACTCCTGGAAGGCGTCGGTGCCGATCAGGTGGGTCGGGACCTGGCCGCAGAGCACGACCATCGGGATCGAGTCCGCCAGCGCGTCCATGATGCCGGTGACGGCGTTGGTGGCGCCCGGCCCCGACGTGACCAGCACGACGCCACATTTGCCGGTCGAGCGGGCGTAGCCCTCGGCGGCATGGGTCGCGCCCTGCTCGTGGCGGACCAGGATGTGGTTGAGCCGCGGCTCGTGGAAGAGCGCATCGTAGATGGGCAGCACCGCGCCGCCGGGATAACCGAAGAGGTCGGTGACGCCCTGGTCCACGAGGGCGCGGACCACGATCTCGGCGCCGGTCATGATCTCGGCGGCGGTTTCGGCTTGGGCTTCTAAGGCGGGCTGGACGGTCATGGCGGGAATCTCAGGACTTTCGGGATCGTAGCTCGCTGGGAGCAAGAAAAAAGGCCCGCGAGGGGCCTGGTGGACGTGCGACCGAGGTCAGTGGGAGGGCTCTAGCCTCCTACCGATACCGGCCGCCTGGTAAGTACGATCCGCGATCCGCGCACGGGTGCTGCTCCGAAAATCACCCTCAAGACATGCCACTCTGGGGCGCGAGCGTCAACAAGGGCTGAACGGCGATCCGCTCACGCCGGCGTCAGCCAGTCCATGCGCCACGTCCCGCGCCCGTCACCCAGTACGGGGACCAGCGCCTCGGCTAGCGCCGCGAGCTTCTCGTCCAGCTTCCAGGGCGCGTTGCAGATCAGGAGCCCGCCGCCGGCCATCGCGCGGCCGTCGCGCGGATAGGGGGCGAGTTCGGCGCGCAGGGTCTTGGGGAACGGACCGAGCGCCGCGGCGCCGGCGAGGATGTCGCCCGCGGCGCCGTCCTTGATCGGGTACCAAGCCATGAAGATCCCCGTGGGCCAGCGGCGCAGGCCGACCGCCAGCGCCTGGGCGAGGCGCTGCGCCTCGTCCGTCGCCTCGAACGGCGGGTCGATCAGCACCAGCCCGCGGCGCGGCGTCGGCGGCAGCAGGGCGCCGACCGCCTCGTAGCCGTCGCGATGGTGGACCGAGACGCGGGGGTCGAACCGGTAGCGGGCCTTCAGCGCCTCGGCGTCGGCGGGATGCAGTTCGCAGAGGATCAGCCGGTCGTCCTTGCGCAGCATCCGCCGGGCGATTTCCGGCGAGCCCGGATAGGCCGCGAGCTCGCCGCCGGCGTTCATCGCACTCAGCAGGTCGAGATAGCCGCCCGCCGCTGGCAGCTCCCCCCCGAACACCCGGCCGACGCCGGCCTCGTACTCCAGCGTCTTCTGCGCCCCCTCCGACGCGAGGTCGTAGACCCCGATCCCGGCGTGGGTATCCAGCACCGTGAACGGCTGCGGCTTGGTCAGCAGATGCTCGAGCACGGCCACCAGGGCGGCGTGCTTGAAGACATCGGCGTGGTTGCCGGCGTGGAAGGCGTGCCGATAGTTCATCCGCCGGGCTTCCGGCTGGACGTCCGCCGCGTCAAGGCTTCAGACTTCGCGGCGGGCTGATGGAGTGACGCCATGACCGACACCGTAACCCTGGACGAGGCCCTCGCCGAGGCGCACCTGCCGGTGCTGGTCGCGGCCCTGGTGCACATGACCAGCGACGCCAGCCTGGTCTCGCGCGCCAACTGGCCGGCCTACGACCCCTTCGGCGAGGCGCGCACCGGCGGCTTCCCCGAGGCCGTGCAGGCCGACATCCGCCAGCGCGCCAAGGCGGCGCTGGAGGCGCACGCGTCGGGCGTGCCGATGCCGCCGCCGCCCAGCGAAGCGACGGTGCGCCAGATGATGGACTTCGTCGCCGGGACCGAGATCCCCGACCACTACGCGCCCTTCCTGATGGAGGAGCTGCAGCTTCCCGGCCACGACACCAAGACCCCGCACTGGACCTCGCCCGCCTTGCGCGCCGCCGCGCCGAACATGCCGGTGGTGATCGTCGGCGCCGGCATGTCGGGCCTGCTGGCGGGCATCCGGCTGAAGGAAGCCGGCGTGCCCTTCACCATCATCGAGAAGAACGCCGACGTCGGCGGCACCTGGTTCGAGAACCGCTATCCGGACTGCCGCGTCGACAACCCCAGTCACCTCTATTCGTACTCCTTCGAGCCCAACCACGACTGGCCGAACCACTTCTCGCCCCAGCCCGTGCTGCTGGCCTATTTCCAACGCACCGCCGACAAGCACGGCCTGCGCCCCCACATCCGCTTCGAGACCCAGGTGCAGGATTGCACGTTCGACGAGGCTGCGGCGGTCTGGCGGGTGCGCATCGCCGGCAAGGGCGGCAAGATCGAGACCCTGACCGCCAAGGCGGTGATCTCGGCCGTGGGCCAGCTCAACCAGCCGCGCTTCCCCGACATCCCGGGCGTCGCCGACTTCAAGGGGCCGGCGTTTCACTCGGCTCGCTGGCGCCATGACGTCGATCTGAAGGGCAAGCGGGTGGCCGTGATCGGCACCGGCGCCAGCGCCTTCCAGTTCGTGCCCGAGGTGGCCAAGGTCGCCGCCCAGCTGACCGTCTTCCAGCGCACGCCGCCGTGGCTGGCGCCCACGCCCGACTATCACCACCCGACCACCCCGGCCGAGCGCTGGCTGCTTGAGCACGTGCCCTATTACGAGAAGTGGTACCGGTTCTGGCTCTTCTGGATGCTCACCGACGGCATCTACGAAGCGGTGAAGGCCGATCCGACCTGGAGCGGCGGCCCGGGCGCGGTCAGCCCGGCCAACGCCATGATGCGCGAGATGATCTCGGCCGCCATCGCGGCCCAGGCCGGCGACGCGCCGGAGCTGCTGGCCCACCTGATCCCCGCCTATCCGCTGGGCGGCAAACGCATCCTGCGCGACGACGGCCTCTGGGTCGCGGCGCTGAAGCGCGACAACGTCGAACTGGTGACGGAGCCGATCGCGAAGATCACCGAGATCGGGATCGAGACGGCGGACGGCAAGGCGCGCGAGTTCGATGTCGTCATCTACGGCACCGGCTTCACCGCCAGCCAGTTCCTGCGCACCTTCAGGATCACCGGCAGGGACGGGCGCGAGCTGCACGACGTCTGGGCCGGCGACGCGCGGGCCTACCTGGGCATGACCACGCCCGGCTTCCCCAACTTCTTCATGATCTACGGGCCCAACACCAACATCGTGGTCAACGGCTCGATCATCTTCTTCTCGGAGTGCTCGGTCCGCTACATCGTGAACTGCCTGAAGCTGATGGCCGAGACCGGGGCCGAGACGCTGGAGGTGCGCCGCGACGTCCACGACGCCTTCAACGCCAAGGTCGACGCCGCCAACGCCCAGATGGCCTGGGGCGCCCCGCAGGTCTCCAGCTGGTACAAGAACGACCTCGGCCGCGTCTCCCAGAACTGGCCCTTCCCCCTCGTCGACTACTGGACCCGGACCTTGGCGCCAAACCCGGCGGACTTCGTGCTGGGCGCGAAGGTGGCGGATCGCGTTCCCCTCGCCCTTGAGGGGAGGGGTTAGGGGTGGGGGTCTGCTGGCCGCCGAGAGTGCGCCGGCCGCCGCGTCGCGATCGAGCGTTCTCCTGAGAGAGACCCCCACCCCCGACCCCTCCCCTCAAAGGGGAGGGAGCGCTACGCCTTGTCGAACTTGTCTTTCCGCCGGTGGCCGAACAGCAGGCGGGTCTCCAGGCGGGCGCGCAGGGCGGCGTAGTAGGCGGAGAGGAAGGAGGCGTCGACCTCGTCCGGGCCCTTGCGCCAGGCGATCTTGGCGCGGATGCGGTCGGCGACGGCGGCCATGGTCTTGGCGTCCTTGCGGCGCAGCACGTCTTCGAGCACGTGCAGCTCCTTGATGCCGTAGGCCGCGGCCTGGTCGGGGGTGAAGGCGAACTGGCTCCGGCTGGCCTCGACGGCGTCGAGCAGGTCGATGCTCAGCCGCTCGCGGCCGGACTTCACCACCCAGGTGCCGGCGACGAAGTCGCCGATGCGCAGGTGGTCGCGGTTGAACAGCGGAAAGAGGGCGAAGAGCAGCGTCCAGCCGAGGCCCAGCAGCATCAGCCAGCCGCTGATCGGGTCGACCACGCCGCCGATCGAGGCGATCAGGAAGGTCAGCGGCAGGAAGATCTCGATCTCGCGCATGGCGTTGCGGGCGAACACGGCCTCGGCGGTGAGGCGCCCGCCGTCGCGCGCCGCGACCCGCAGGCCCAGGATGCGCTTGCCCGGCGTCGCGGCCCTGGGGCTGAGCTCGAAGAGGATGAAGTAGCCGTTGCGCGCCGCGAACACCCCGATCAGCAGGATGATCATCATCGCATCGCCCATGCCGTTCTTCAGGTCTTCGGCGCCAAGGCTGGAGAGGGCCCCAAGGGCGAACAGCACCGCAATTATGAAGACGAGCGCGCCCACAAACAGGAAGACGGCGTCGAGGATGAAGGCCGAGGCCCGCTCACCGACCGAGCCGATGCGCAGCCGCAGGTCGATGCCCTCGGGCGTGACGAAATCGCGGATATCCTTGGAGGCGGCGGAGGTTCCCAGAGTGCTCATGGCGGCGGGCTCATGCGACCTTCCTGCGGCCGGGCGTGTAGAAGTAGCCCAGCCAGATGACCAGGGTGGCGAGGGCGATGGCGTAGCGGGCAAGATCGATCTGGATCAGCTGCCGAGCGAAACCCTCGAGCATGCCCGCGACCACCAGCATCAATACGACGCCAGCCACCACCGGCGCGGCCGATCTGCCGGCCGCGGCGGCGGCGTCCATGCGTGACTTGTCGCCGGGAAATACCACACGCCAGCCGATGCGGAAGCCTGCCGCGCCGCCCAGGATGATGGCGAAAAGCTCGGTCACGCCATGGATGAATATCCAGCCGCCGAGCTCGAAGCCCAGGCCCCGCGAGGCGTAGAGGGCGAAGAGCGCGCCCAGCGACAACCCATTCTGGGCCAGCAGCAGCACCGTCGGGATGCAGAAGGCAAAGCCCAGGGCGAAGGCGAAGATGGCGATCTGGGCGTTGTGCTGGAAGAGGTAGGCCGCGAACACCGCCAAGCTGTCCTTGCCACCGCTGTCGTAAAGGACGTTACGCAGATCGCTGGTGCTGGCGGTGAAGTCGCGCCCCTGGCTGTCGGACATCAGGCCGCCGTACCAGCTGGGATCGTTGGCCACGAGCAGGTAGCCCACCAGGGCCGCGGCGACGGTGATGGCGAAGGAGGCCAGGGTCTCGCGCCAGAGGTCCTGCACCGCCATCGGCCAGGTCTCGACGAAGAACCGCCCGATGCGCTGCCCGAAGCTGGCGCGGGCGCCATAGACGAAGAAATAGGCCCGGGTAGAGAGGCTCTCCAGGTACTCGATCAGGCTGTGGTCGAGCGACGTCGCCCGCGCCACCGACAGCGACGACAGGGTCGAGCGGTAGAGCACCGGGATGGCCAGCAGCTCCTCGTCGGTGAGGCTGGATGCGGAACGGCTCTCGACCCGCCGCAGCAGGCCTTCCAGCCGCCGCCAGTCCGCCTCCCGCTCGGCCCGGAACCGCTGGCTCTTGAGTTGCAGCTCTTTCATGGGCGCGCCATCACAGCAGGTCCCGCCGTTTCATGTCGATGTAGGCCGAGAGCAGCGCCGGGCCGACCGAGGCGACCGGGGCGTCGACGATGTGCGCGCCCATGCGCACCAGGCGGGCGATCACCAGGTCGCGTTCGCGCAGCAGGGCCTCGGCGGTGACCGCACGGGCGACGGCCTCGGCGTCCACCGGCTCGCGGCGGGCGATGGCCTCCAGCTCCTCGTCGCGGAAGATTACGAAGAGGATCAGGTGGCGGCGCACCAGGCGCGAGATGTTCTCCAGCATCAATTCCGCACTAGTCGTGTCGGCGAAGTCGGTGAAGACCACGATCAGCGAGCGCCGCTCCAGCGCCGCGCCCAGCTGGGTCAGCGCCAGGGTGTAGTTGGTCTCCTCGGTCGAATAGTCGAGGCGGGCGGCGATGCGCTGCAGCAGCGGGAAGGCGTGGGCGCCGGAGATCGCGCCGGAAAACACCTTCGGCTGCACGTCGAAGCCGTAGAAGCCGACCCGGTCGCCCATCTTCAGCGACACGAAGGCCATCAGCAGCGAAGCGTTGATCGCCCTGTCGATGCGCGGCGTGCCCAGCAGCGGCTCGCACATCAGCCGGCCGGTATCGATGGCGAAGATCACCGGGTGGTTGCGCTCGGTGCGGAACTCCTTGGCTAGAAGCTTGCCGTGGCGCGCCGACTGCTTCCAGTCGATGGTGCGCCGGTCCATGCCGGCGGCGAGCTCTCGCAGGGCGTGGAACTCCGAGCCCTCGCCGGTCTCCAGCTGCGCCTTGAGGCCGAACATGGCGTCGCGGGCGAAGAGCCGGATCGCCTCGTCCTTCACCGCGCCGACGTTGGGCGTGATCGGGATGATGTGCTTCGGCGTCTCGGTGATTTGCTTCCAGACCAGACCGAACGGCCCCTTCCAGCGGGCCCAGATGCGCTCGACCTCGCCCTCGCCGCGCCGCACTGGCGCGAGCTCGAACACCGCCTCGGCCTCGCCCTCGGTGACAAAGGCGGTGGTGCGGTCCGGCGTCAGGGTCAGCCGCACATTGACCTGGGCGGCGGCCTCGACCTCGGGCGGCGGCCGGCGCTCGAAGCTGAGCTTAAGGCTCATCGGCGCGACGCCGGCGGTGGGCATGGCGCCCGGCGCCTCCAGCACCATCGTCGTACGATCGCGCGGCGCGCCCAGCACCGCGTCGATCAGCGAGAGCGCGCCGACCAGCACCACCCACGCCACCCCCGCCACCCAGAAGCTGGGCTGGATCAGGCCAATGAGCAGCGCCAGCGGCGCGCCGCCGGCCATCAGCACCACAGCGCGGGCGGTGGGGTAGATCACGGGCGGGCGTTCATCGCGGCGCTTCCACCCGGTCGATCAGCCCCTGCACGATTTCGTCGACCTTGCGGCCCTCGATCTCGGCGGCGGGCGACAGGATCACGCGATGGCGTAGCGCCGGCAGGGCCAGCGCCTTCACGTCGTCGGGGATCACGTAGTCGTGCCCCTGCAACGCGGCGCGAGAGCGGGCCGCCGTCGCCAGCATCGAGGCGGCGCGGGGGCTGGCGCCGGTCTCGATGTCCGAGCTTTCGCGGGTGGCCCGCACCAGCGCCACGATGTAGCGCACCAGGTCGTCGATCAGGCGGATGCCGCTGATCGCCTGCACCGCTTCGGAGAGCTCGGCCGAGCTGGTGACGACGCCGACGCCCATCGCCGCGGGGTCGGGGCTGCCGGTGCGCGCGCCGTGCGAGGCGACGATACGGAACTCTTCCTCGGCGCTGGGGTACTTCAGCGTCTGCTTGAAGAGGAAGCGGTCGAGCTGGGCTTCCGGCAGCGGGTAGGTGCCCTGCTGCTCGATCGGGTTCTGCGTCGCCACCACCATGAAGTGATCGCCGAGCGGATAGGCTTGGCCGTCGATGGTCACCCGGCGCTCCTGCATGGCTTCCAGCAGGGCGGCCTGGGTCTTCGGCGGCGTGCGGTTGATTTCATCGGCCAGCAGCAGTTGGCAGAAGATCGGGCCGCGCGTCAGGGTGAAGGCCGACGTCTGGAAGTTGAAGAGGTTGGTGCCCAGGATGTCGCCCGGCATCAGGTCGGGGGTGAACTGGATGCGCCCGTACTGCAGCCCGAGCGTGCGGGCGAAGCACTGGGCCAGGAAGGTCTTTGCGGTGCCGGGCGGGCCTTCCAGCAGCACGTGGCCGCCGGCCATCAGGGCGGTCAGCATCAGCTCGACGGTGTCGGATTGTCCGACCACCGCCTTGCCGATCTCGGCGCGCATGCGGTCGGCGAGGGCTTTCACGTCATTGACGTTCACGCGTCATCTCCAGTCTCCATCGATAGAGTCGCGTCGCCAGCGCGGTGAGGGCGGCCCGGCCGCTCACGTGGGCGGCCTCGGCGGTCATGGTCGAAATGCGGTCGGTCTGGCCGCGCTGGGCCCCCATGCGGTCAAGGAAGGCAGTCAGCTGCTCGCCGGTCAGCTCCGGCGGCGCGGCGACGGCCCGGGCGGCGGCCTTCAGGGTCAGGGCGGCATAGCCCGGGGCCATCTTGGCTTCGCGCCGCGCCAGTCGGATCAATTGGGCCGAGTTGTCGGTCAGCGCCTCCTTGCCGAGCGCGAAGGCGCGCTGCGGCCGGCGCACCGGGCCGAACCGGAAGAGGGCCTGAATGCCGCCCAACGCCAGCGCGGCGGTCAGGCAAAGGGTCACGGCCAGAAACGGCGGGTCAACGATCAGCGTCAGCGGATTGCGATCGGTCTTGTAGCCATCCAGCGTGACGTCGAAGATCACCGGACCATCGCCGTTGCGCAGATCGCGGATGATGGTCGAGCCGACCGCGAAGGTGTTCACGTCGGCGAGGCCCTGGGTGTTCAGCAGGTCCGGGTCGGACAGCACGAAGATGCGGCTCGACGGCGCCTCGGCGATCACCACCGCGCCAGTCTGGTCGGTCAGCACCGGGATCCAGCCGTCGGCGCGCATGGTCTGCAGCGAATCGATCGCGCCGGGCGACATCGCCACGCCCTCGAACGGTGTTCCGGCGACCCCCACCAGCGTCGGCCGGACGTTGTCCTGGCGGCGATCGACCTTGACCGCATCCAGCGCGTCCTTCAGCGGCAGGTCGCCGACCGGGACCAAGCCGTCCTTCACCGCCCAGGACGGGTTGGTCGCGGCCGGCGACGTCGCCCACTTGGGCAGCACCACCAGGATCGGCCCGCCGTAGCCCAGGCTGGCCACGTCCGCGCCGCCGGTGGGGAGCGGGGTCGCGATCAGCAGGCCCTCGGTTCGGCCCTTCGGCAGGGCGGTGCGGCTGATCACGGCCGGCTGGCCGCCGGCGCCGATCGCCTCCTGCAGCCCGGCGAAGCCGATCGCGCACTTGGCGTAGACGCTCTCCTTGCAGTCGGTGTCGTGGCCGGAGTCCGGCGCGTGGGCCGAGAGGGTGATGAAGGCCGAGAAGGCGAAGATGCTGACCAGCACCAGGATGATCGCGGTGCGAGCCGAGAAGATCGGCCTGGCCCCGCCGCCACCGCCCGATCCTCCGCCACTGGTCCCGCCCATCCCGCCGAGACTCACGCCCAGGCCCCCGGGAAGGCGAAGGCCTCATAGGTGCGGCGGCACTCGGCGAAGCCGGTGGCGTCGACATCGCGGCCGCCGAAGAAGCTGCGCTCCACCACTTCGGCGATGTGCATGAAGGTGGTGCGGGCGGTGGCCGGCAGGTCGTCCAGGCGGCCGATCTCACGCGAGGTGTAGGCCGGGCGCACCAGGCGCGGCCGGCGGCCCTCGATGTCCTCGATGCTGCGATGCAGGATCAGGCGCACCGCCTCGGCATAGCTGCCGGACGCGGCGAGCTTGTCGGCCTCTTCCAGCAGGGCGCGGGCGGCCGCTGCCTCGGGCCGCCAGTCGGCCGGCTTGGGGCGGGCCGGCGCGGGCTTGCGCTTGAAGAGGTTCGGCCAGCGCGTGCGGATGCCTTCGCGGAAGACGAAGTAGAGCACCACCAGCACCGCCGCCGCCAGCCCGGCGATGAAGATCCAGCCGAGCACAGGGGCCAGGAAGTTGAGGAAGCCGCCGATGCCGCGGAAGATGGCGGCCAGCCAGTCGGGCAGCTGGGTCGGGGCTGGCTGCGGGGGCGGGGGCGGCGCCTTGCTGAAGGCGAACTGCAGCGAGGTGTCGTGCAGCAGCTGAGCCTGCGCCGCGCGCACGTCATCCGCCGACGGCGCCCCGCCGCTCGCAAACACTGCAGGCTGGGTCGCCAGCGCCTCGCTCCCCGAAAAGCACGCGACGCCCATCTTGGCGGGAAATCACGTCGAGGGCCACTGTTGGATGGGACGCGAGCAGGCTTTGCTGCGGGCGCCTGGACTAGGGCCGCGGCAGAACCCGCCGCTCGATCAGGCGGCCGAGCCACTTGCGGAACATCGCCTCGGTGTCGATGCAGCCCGCGAAGCCGGCCTGGCGCAGCTTGATGGTGCTGACCAGCGTCGGTGGGGCCGGGCCCGTCGCGCCCCAGGCGAACAGCATGTCGGCATAGTGGTGCGACTGGCCGACCAGTTCGGCCATCGGCGGCGACGCGAGGCCATGGCGCGCCACGATGCGGTCCCACACGCCGGCATGCTCGGGCAGGAAACGCGACAGCTGCACCGGGGCGCCGGTGGCAGGCTCGAGGCCGAGCGCGTCCGCGACCGCCGGCCAGACGTTCTCCCAGACGAAGACGTCGCCGTTGGTGATGTTGAAGGTCGCCCCGCGCGCCGCCGGGCTCTCGGCGCCCCAGCCCAGGGCGCTGGCGATCAGGTCGGCATCCACCGCCTCGATGACGTGGCCCCGCTCGGTCGGGCAGACGAAGGGCAGGCCGAGTTCGCGGCAGATGGCGCCGTAGACGCCGATGATCGGGATCAGGTTCATCGCCACGCCCAGCGCGCCGCCAAACACCACCTGCGGACGCCAGAAGGTGAAGCTCCAAGGCGCGCCGGCGCCGGCGGCTCGGATGTAGTCCTCCTGCAGCCAGTAGAAGTTGTCGTGCGGATCGCGCGGCGCGTCCTCGCGGGCCGGGATCTTGATGCGGTGCACGTGGACGCCGTAGGCCTTGGTGCCCTGAAAGACGCTGACGTGGCGCAGCCCCTTCGCACGCTCCAGCAGCGGGTCCATCAGGCCGCGCATCATCGCGAGATTGGTCTGCATCTGGTCGGCTTCGTACCAGCCGGGCATCAGGCCGGGCTTCTCGAACAGGGCCGCGTAGACCACGTGGGTCACGGCCTCGAACTGATCCGCGGCGGCGCGGCAGGCGGTCGCGTCCGTGAGGTCGAGCGTGAGGTGCTCGTATCCGGCCGGCGCAGGATCAGGCGCCCGACGCGAGACGCCGATCACGCGCCAGCCCGGCAGCGAGGCGAAGTGCTCGGCCGCCGCTGCCCCGATTACCCCGCTGGCGCCGGCGATGAGCACGGTATTGGGTTGCATGCGCTTCTCTTCAGGGCCGCGGAACGGACGCTGGCATCAGACTGCGATCTTGGCGACGGCTCAAGCGGTCGCTCGTCAGCCCAGCATCCCGCTGAGCTGCGCCCACTGTTCGGCCGGGTCGTCTGTCACGATCCGCGGCCAGTCCGGGGTCTGGTTGCGCAGCCAGGTGAGCTGGCGCTTGGCGTAGCGGCGGGTTTCCTGCTGGGCGCGGGCCAAGGCTTCGGCGCGCGTGCTGTGGCCGGCCAGGTGGCCCATGATCTCGCGCACGCCGACCGCCTTCATCGCCGGCAGGGCCGGGTCGAGGCCGCGGGCTTGGAGCGTGCGGACTTCCTCGATCGCGCCGGCCCCGAACATGGCGGCGAGGCGCGCGTCGCAGGCGGCGTAGAGCGCCGGGCGCGGCGGCTCGATCACCACGGCGCGCCAGGCGCCGGGGGGGAGCACGCTTTCGGTATCGGCCTGCCAGGCTGTGAGCGGGCGGCCGGTGTGTTCGGCGACGGCGAGGGCGCGCAACAGACGCTGCCGGTCGCCGCGGGCGATGCGGGCTTCCGCCGCCGGGTCGAGGCGGGCGAGGCGGGGGCGCAGCGCCAGTTCGCCCGCCGCGCCCGCCTCCCGCTCCAGCCGCTCGGTGACGGCGCGGGGGACCGGCGGCATGGCGGCCAGGCCCCGGGTCAGGGCGCGGAAGTAGAGGCCGGTGCCGCCGACCACGATGGCCGGGCGGCGCCAGAGCGCGATGTCGTCCAGCACCTGGCGCGCCGCCTCCAGCCAGCGGCCCACCGACCAGCCGTCGGCCGCATCGGCGACGCCGAAGAGGTGGTGCGTCGCCAGCAAGGTGTCGTCGCGCGCCGGGCGGGCGGTGAGGATGCTCAGGTCGGCGTAGAGCTGCATCGAATCGGCGTTGACGATCTCGCCGCCGATCTGCCGGGCGAGGCGCAGCGCCAGGGCGGACTTGCCGCTTGCCGTTGGCCCGGCGATCAGCCAGATGCGGGGCTCGGAACCGGAGGCGGACATGCGGGTCGTTCTAACGCTGGTCGCCAGGGACTACGATTCGCTGCAGGAAACCCTGCCGCTGGCGCTCGAGGCCGTGGCCGGCGCCGGCGCCACCATCCAGGACACCGACATCCTCGGCGACGGCGCGGCGGACCTGTTCTTCGATCACGACGATCCGATCATCGCCAAAGCCAAGGCCGCCAGCGCCTTCGAGCGCTCGGCCGTCGATTACTGCGTGCAGCTGGTCGAACATCGCAAGAAGCGCCTCCTGGTCGCCGATATGGACTCCACCGTCGTCGGTTGCGAGTGCCTGGATGAGCTGGCGGACTTTGCCGGCATGCGCCGCGAGGTGGCGCTGATCACCGAGCGGGCGATGCGCGGCGAGCTCGACTTCCCTGATGCGCTGCGCGAACGGGTGGCGATGATCGCTGGCCTGCCGCTCGAGGCCATGCAGCGCTGCTATGACGAACGCGTGCACCTGAACCCGGGCATCCGCACGGTGATCGCCACCATGGCGGCCGATGGCGCGCGGTGCGTGCTGGTGTCGGGCGGGTTCGACTTCTTCACCAGCCGGGTCGCGCAGGCGGCCGGCTTCCAGGCCAACTGGGGCAACAAGCTGATCGATGACGGCGAGGCGCTGACCGGCCGCGTCGCCGAGCCGATCCTGGGCCGCGACGCCAAGCTCGCCACCCTACGGGCCGAGGCGGCCGGCTTCGGCGTCAGCCTGGCCGAGGCGCTGGCGGTGGGCGACGGCGCCAACGACCTCGACATGGTGCTGGCCGCGGGCCTGGGCGTCGCCTACCGCGCCAAGCCGGTGCTGGCCGAGCAGGCCGATGCG
>DATAVF010000155.1:0-5510 GCA_036267835.1 Caulobacteraceae bacterium
CCGAGCGGATGCTTGGCAAGGTTGCGCCACTTGCCCGCGGCCGCGGCGCCCAGCCAGTCGCAGACCACGACGTCCAGGTCCCAGTCGCGGGCCAGCCGGGCCACGATGTTGGAACCGATAAAGCCCGCGCCCCCGGTGACGAAGGCGACCTTCCGGCTCACGCCTGGCGGGCCATTTTGGCGATGGTGGCCGTCGTCGAATGGCCCTCGATCAGGTCAGCGAGGCGCACCTGCCCGCCCCAGCCTTCCACGAGGTCGCGGCCGACGACGCCGTCCAGCGCATAGTCCGAGCCCTTGACCAGTACGTCGGGACGCGCCGCCTCGATCAGGCGCACGGGCGTCTCATCATCGAAGGCCACCACCAGGTCGACCGAGCGCAGGCCGGCCAGCACCAAGGCGCGGGATTCCAGATCATTCACCGGCCGCCCCTCGCCTTTCAGCGCCTTGACCGAGCGGTCGGTGTTCACGCCCACGATCAGCCGGTCGCACCACTCGCGGGCCTGGGCCAGGTAGGCGATGTGGCCGCGGTGGAGAATGTCGAAGCAGCCGTTGGTGAAGCCGACCTTGAGCCCGCGCTCGCGCCAGCGGGCGGCTTCGCGGGACATGCGGTCCGGCGTGGCGATCTTGGCCTCGGCGGGAGCGAAGCGCTCGATGATCTCGGCCTCCAGCACCTCGTCGGCCGACGCGGTCGCGGTGCCGGCCTTCTGGATGGCGACGCCGGCGGCCAAGAGGGCGAGGTCGATGGTGTCGGCCACCGCCGCGCCGGCCGCATAGCCGAGCCCGAGGCCGGCCAGCGCCGTATCGCCCGCGCCCATCGTGTCGAACACCTCCGGCGGCGGGCGATGGAAGTGGCGCACTGGCGCACCGCGGGCCGCGTAGCTCATGCCCTTGGCGGCGCGCGTGACGATGATCGCGCGGCAGGTGCTGCGTTCCAGCGCCCGCGCCAGCGCCGCCTCGACGTCGGCGTCGGTGTCGGTGGGCAGGTCGGTGGCGAAGGCCAGCTCGGCGGCGTTCGGCTTGATTACATCCACCTCGCCGTAGCGGGCGAAGGAGCGGGCCTTGGAGTCGACGATCAGCGTCGCGCCCTCGCGCTCCGCCGCCTGGCGGGCGGCGGCGATCACCGCCGGCGTCACGACGCCCTTCCCGTAGTCGGAAAGCAGGATCGCCTTGGCGCCCCGCGCCGCGTCCAGCAGGGTGCGCACCAGCCGCTGCTCGACCTCACCGGCAAGCGGCCGGGTGGTCTCCTCGTCGACGCGCAGCAGCTGCTGGCCGGCCGAGACGAAGCGGGTCTTGATCGTGGTCGGCCGCTCCGGGTCGGTGATCAGATAGCCTTCGATGCGCGGCTCCGCGCCGACCAAGTCCTTGGCCTCACGCCCCGCGGCGTCCTTGCCGATCACGCCCACCAGCGCCACCTCGCCGCCCAGCGCCGCGACATTGCGCGCCACATTGCCTGCCGCGCCCAGCATCACACTCTCGCTGGCGCGCGCCATCACCGGGATCGGCGCCTCGGCCGAGATGCGGGTAACGCCGCCATGGATGAACCGGTCGACCATCAGGTCGCCCACGGCCACCACCCGGGCCCCGGCGATGCGGCCCAGCAGCTGCTGGAGGTCGGAAAGGTCCATGGACGCTCCGCTTAAGCGGCGAGGCGCCGCTTGGCCAGCGCGTCGAACGCCATCAACTCGCGCACCAGCGGCTCGAAGTCCTCCAGGCGGACCATGTTGGGGCCGTCGGAGGGGGCGTTGTCCGGGTCCTCGTGGGTCTCCATGAAGACCGCGGCGACGCCCACCGCCACGGCGGCTCTAGCCAGCACCGGCACGAAGCGGCGCTCGCCGCCGGACGCGTCCCCGGCCCCGCCTGGCTGCTGCACCGAGTGGGTGGCGTCGAACACCACCGGGCAGCCGATCTCGGCCATGATCGGCAGCGAGCGCATGTCCGAGATCAGGGTGTGGTAGCCGAAGGAGACGCCGCGCTCGGTGGCCATCACGTTGGGGTTGCCGGTCGAGAGCGCCTTATCGACCACGTTCTTCATGTCGCCGGGGGCCAGGAACTGGCCCTTCTTGATGTTGACCACCCGGCCGGTGCGGGCGGCGGCCAGGATCAGGTCGGTCTGGCGCGATAGGAAGGCCGGGATCTGCAGCACGTCGATCACCTCGGCGGCGGGCGCGCAGTGGTCGATCTCATGCACGTCGGTCAGCACCGGCAGGCCGGTGGTCTCGCGGATCTCGGCGAAGATCGGCAGCGCCTGGCCAAGCCCGATGCCGCGCGGCTTGGCCCCCGAGGTGCGGTTCGCCTTGTCGAACGAGGTCTTGTAGATCAGCCCGATCCCCAGCCGCTCGGAGATTTCCTTCAGCGCCTGCGCCGTCTCCAGCGCGTGGTGGCGGCTCTCCATGGCGCAGGGCCCGGCGATGATGGCGAGCGGCAGGTGGTTGCCGATGCGCACGGTCTTGCCGCCGGCAACCCCCACTTCGACGACGGCGTTGGGCTGGCAGGACATCGGGGGCGGCTCCAATCCGAAAACGCGGGCGGCGCGTAGACATGGCGTGGCGCCGAGCACGGCGCAAGCAGCCCGATCGCCAGGAGATTCGCCTTGTCGCTGACCAGTGTTATGTTTGAGACGCAAGGGTTGGAGGCGACGTTGAACGGCGATGTCGTAGGTCCGGACGATGCAGAGCTGCGCAAGGCGCCCGCCGCCTTCCGCACTGTGCTGCGCATGGCCCAGGAAAACTGGGAATATGGCCGGCTGATCCTGGTGCTGCCCTCTGGCCGCGAGGTGCGGGTGGCGGGCGCCAAGCCGGGGCCGGACGCACGCCTGCTGATCCACGATTTCCGCTTCCTGTCGCGCGTGCTGACCGCCGGCGACATCGGCCTCGGCGAAGGCTTCATGCTGGGCGAATGGGACACGCCCGACCTTTCGGCCCTGCTCGAGGCCTTCACCGCCAACGTCGACAAGCTGAACCGCCTCCTGGTCGGCAACGTCGCGGTGCGGGCGATGAACGCGGTCGTGCACGTGCTGCTGCATCGCAACAGCCGCGCCGGCTCCAAGCGCAACATCCTGGCCCACTACGACCTCGGCAACGCCTTCTACGCCCGCTGGCTCGACCCCTCGATGACCTACTCTTCGGCCCGCTACGACCGGCCGGGCCAGCCGCTCCGCGAGGCCCAGCGCAACAAGTACGCCAGCCTGGCGCGCCAGATCGGCCTCGGGCCGGACAACCACGTGCTGGAGATCGGCTGCGGCTGGGGCGGCTTCGCCGAGTTCGCGGCCGGCGAGATCGGGGCCAAGGTCACCGGCATCACCATCTCGCCGGCCCAGTTCGAGTTCGCCAGGAAGCGGCTCTTCGACCAGGGTCTGGCCGAGCGCGCCGACATCCAGCTGATCGACTATCGGGACGTCGAGGGTCGCTTCGACCGCGTCGCCTCGATCGAGATGTTCGAGGCGGTGGGCGAGGAATACTGGCCGGCCTATTTCGGCAAGATCCACGACGTGCTGTCGCCCGGCGGCCGGGCCGGCCTGCAGATCATCACCATCCGCGACGAACTTTTCGCCCGCTACCGCCGCCGCGCCGACTTCATCCAGAAGTACATCTTCCCGGGCGGCATGCTGCCGTCGGAGACCCGGCTGAAGGAAGAGACCGACCGCGCTGGCCTCGAATGGCGCGACATCGTGCGCTTCGGCCAGAACTACGCCGACACCCTGGCCGAGTGGGCGCGCCGCTTCGAGGGCGCGTGGGACGATATCCGCGGCCTCGGCTTCGACGAGCGCTTCCGCCGCCTCTGGCGCTTCTACCTCGGCTATTGCGAGGCGGGCTTCCGCACCGAACGCACCAACGTGGTGCAGCTCAGCCTGGTGAAGAGCTAGATCTCTCGTCCCTTCTCCCCTCGCGGGAGAAGGTGTCGCCGCAGGCGACGGATGAGGGGCCGCGCAATGAATGCCGAATAATCGCAGAGGCTAATCGGAGAGGTCCGCGCGGCCCCTCATCCGGCGGTCTCCGACCGCCACCTTCTCCCGCGAGGGGAGAAGGACACTCAGCGCAGCTACAGGAAAGAGCAGGTTTGGGGCTGCGCGGCCGACGGGTTTATCCTGCCCACGTGGTCAAGGAGTCCCCTATGCAGAGCCTGCACTTCATCTACTTCGCCGACCCGATGTGCTCGTGGTGCTACGGCTTTTCGCCGGTGGTGAGCGCGATGCGCGAGCGGTACGGCGACATCCTGCCGATCCGCCCGGTGATGGGCGGCCTGCGCCCAGGAACCACCGAGCTGATGCCGGAGAAGGCCCGCCGCGGCCTCGTGCACCACTGGGAGGAGATCGGCGCCATGGCCGGCGTGCCGTTCGACGCCTCGCTCGCGGACCGCGAGGGCTTCGTCTACGACACCGACCCGGCGGCCCGCGCCGTGGTGCTGGCCCGCCGCACCAGCGACGACGCCGCCCTCGACTACCTCGCCGCCGCCCACCGCGCCTTCTACGCCGAAGGCCGCGACATCACCGACCCCGGCGTGCTCGCCGACATCGCCGCCACCCAGGGCTTCGACCGCGCCGCCTTCCTCTCGCAGCTGGCCGACGAGGGCCTGAAGTCCGAAACCTGGCGCGACTACGCCATCTCCCAGCGCGCCGGCGCCACCGGCTTCCCGACGCTGATCGTAGGGCCGAACGCAGATGGCGCCTACGCCCTGGTCACCCGCGGCTACCGGGCCGGCGAGACCGTGCTGTCGGGCATCGACGGGTGGCTAGCAGGGGTGAGAGCGGCCTAAGCTCCCTTCTCCCCTTGCGGGAGAAGGTGTCGCCGAAGGCGACGGATGAGGGGTGTGCGCGCCCGACCTCTCGGCAAGCCTCACCACGCCAATCCCGAAGATCGCTCTGACACCCCTCATCCGGCGCTGATGCGCCACCTTCTCCCGCAAGGGGAGAAGGTGCCTTGCAAACCACGCATTTGCTGGCGATTAGGCGCCATGCTGAACCCACGGCGCCGGCGCCTGGCGTCGATCAATTCGGAGATCCGGGACGGGATCGTGCCGGCGGCCGATGGCGTCACCGCGGCGCCCGGGCCGGACCCGGACGCCGGGCCAAGCACGCGCAACTATCGCACCGTGGCGCTGATTATCGCCTGCGCGCTCTTCATGGAGCAGATGGACGCCACCGTGCTGGCGACCGCGCTCCCCACCATGGCGCGCGACTTCCACGTGGCGCCCACCAGCCTGAGCTCGGCGCTGACCTCCTACCTGGTGGCGCTGGCGATCTTCATCCCGGCGAGCGGGCGGCTGGCCGACCGGTTCGGCTCCAAGACCGTGTTCCGCATCGCCATCCTGGTCTTCCTAGCCGGCTCGCTGGCCTGCGCCCAGGCCCCCAGCCTGTCGTTCGTGATCGCCGCGCGCTTCGTGCAGGGCATCGGCGGGGCGATGATGATCCCCGTCGGACGGCTCGTTTTGCTGCGCAGCGTCGCCAAGGAGGACATGGTGCAGGCCATGTCGTGGCTGATCATCCCGGCGCTGATCGGCCCGATCATCGGGCCG
>DATAVF010000156.1:0-20084 GCA_036267835.1 Caulobacteraceae bacterium
TCGGCGTCGCTGAACGCCTGGGCGGCGGCGAGGTTCTCCAGCTCGACCACGAGCAGCGAGCCGCACATCTCGCCATCCGCGTCCAGCAAGGGGCCGGCGAGCCGGACCACGCCCGGCCGGCTCTGCAGGTAGGCGACGTGGACCGGGCGGGTGGCGACGCGCAGGTCGAGCGACCCCGGCTTGTCGGTGCAGGTGAGGGCGAAGAGGGCCATGGCGGCTCCGGCTAGAGTTCGGACCTGATGGGGCGCGAGAGCAGGCCGGCGATGGCGGCATCGACGCCGACCTCGCCGGCCAGGATGGCGGCGACTGCGTCACAGATGGGGGTCTCGACGCCGAGCTTGCGGGCCAACTGCCGCACCGCCGGCGCGGACATCGCGCCCTCGGCCACCGAGAGCTTACCGGCCAGCGCCTGCTCGGCGCTCTGGCCCTGGCCCAGCGCCAGGCCCAGGCTCATGTTGCGCGACTGGGCGCTGGAGCAGGTCAGCACCAGATCGCCGAGGCCGCAGAGGCCGGCGACGGTCTCGGCGCGGCCGCCCAGCGCCACGGCCAGGCGCGTCAGCTCGGCGAAGCCGCGGGTGACCAGGCCCGCGTGGGCGCTGCGACCGAGGCCGCGGCCCTCGACGATGCCGCAGGCGATGGCGAGCACGTTCTTCACTGCCCCGCCCGCCTCGGCGCCGATCATGTCGTCAGCGAGGTAGGGGCGGAAGGCGGGGGTGGCGAGGGCCTCGCCGAGCGCCTTGGCGAGATCGGGATCGGGCGTCGCCAGGGTGACGGCGGCGGGCAAGCCGCGCGCGACTTCCGCGGCGAAGCTCGGGCCGCAGAGCACCGCCGGCGCGGCGGCGGTCACCGTCTCGGCCAGCACCTGGGTCATCAGCTTCAGCGAGCCCTGCTCAATGCCCTTGGCGCAGAGCACGATGGGCAGGCCGAGGCGGGCGTGCAGGGCGAAGTCGCGCAGCACGGCGCGCAGATGCTGGGCCGGCGCGGTGGCGAGGATGAAGTCCGACTGGCCGATGTCGGCGAGCTCGCCGGTGGCGCGGATGGCCGGGTCGAGCGCGGCGCCGGGCAGGAAGAGCGGGTTCTCGTGGCGCTGGTTGATCGCGGCGACCACCTCGGGCTCGCGGGCCCAGAGGGTGGGCTCCAGCCCGGCCCGCGCGGCGACCTCGGCCATCGCGCAGCCCCAGGCGCCGCCGCCGATGACGCCGACGCGCTTCATGCTTTCGCGCCCTTGCGGCCGGGGACGTGGGTGGGGTTGGCGCTGGCTGCGGCGAGGTCCAGCGGCCAGCGTGGACGAGCGGCCACCGCGAGGTCGTCGGTGAGGCCGGCCGCCAGCCGCTCGGCGCCCGCCAGCGCGATCATCGCGGCGTTGTCGGTGCAGTACTTCAGCGGCGGCGCGGCGAAGGCGAAGCCGTGCGCCGCCGCCAGCGCCTGCAGCCGCGCCCGCACGGTGCGGTTCGCCGCCACCCCGCCGGCCACCACGAAGCGCAAATGCTGCGGCTCATGCTGCGCAGCATAAACCGCCATCGCCCGCTCGCTGCGCTCGACCAATTGCCGCGCGATGGCGCCTTGCACGGCGGCGGCGAGGTCGCGGCGATCCGGCTCGGCGGTGATGGTCTCGGCGAGGCGCGCGGCGGCGGTCTTCAGGCCTGAGAACGAGAAGTCGCAGCCGGCGCGGCCCAGGAGGGCGCGGGGCAGGGGGTAGCGGCCCGGATCGCCGCCCTCGGCCAGCCGCTCCAGGGCCGGGCCGCCGGGATAGGCGAGGCCCAGCGACTTGGCGATCTTGTCGAAGGCCTCGCCGGCTGCGTCGTCGATGGTCGAGCCCAGCCGCTTGAGCGCGCCGACCCCGGCCACGTCGAGCAACTGGCAATGCCCGCCCGAGACCAGCAGCAACAGGAAAGGGTAGGGCACATCCGCCTCCAGCCGCGCCGAGAGGGCGTGGCCTTCCAGGTGATTGACGGCGATCAGCGGCAAGCCGCCGGCCAACGCCAGGCCCTTGGCGAACGACAGCCCCACCATCACCGCCCCGATCAGCCCCGGCCCGGCGGTCGCCGCAATGCCCGACAGGTCGCCGAGGGCCACGCCCGCCTCGGCCAGCGCGCGCCGCGTCACTGGCTCCGCCAGCTCGACATGCGCCCGCGCCGCCACCTCCGGCACCACGCCGCCGTAGGGCGCGTGATCGGCCACCTGGCTCGCCACCACCGACGACAGCACATGGCAGCGACCGGCCGCGTCCAGCCGCACCACCGACGCGGCGGTCTCATCGCAACTGGTCTCTATGCCTAGAACGAGGATGGGCTGGATCATCCGTGATTGCCGGCCGGGCTGGCCGCGTGTAGCAGGCGCTCGACCTCGCGCCCTTCCGAAAGCCGCAGCTAGTCCTTTGCCAACGCCCCCGCAACCGCCCGTCCGCATCGGCACCCGCGCCTCCAAGCTCGCCCTGGTCCAGGCGGGCGCCATGCAGCGCGCCATCGCCGCGGCCCTGGGCGCCGACCCCGCCGACGCCGAGCGCGTCGCGCCCCTCGTCCACATCACCACCACGGGCGACCGGGTGCAGGACCGGCGGCTGCTGGAGATCGGCGGCAAGGGGCTCTTCACCAAGGAAATCGAGGAGGCGCTGCTGGACGGCCGCATCGATTGCGCCGTGCACTCGCTGAAAGACATGCCGACCGAGCTGCCGCCGGGTCTGGTGCTGGGCGCAATCCCGGAGCGCGAAGACCCGCGCGACGTCTTCGTCAGCCACAAAGCCACGTCGATCGCGACCTTGCCGCGCGGCGCCCGCCTCGGCACCGCCAGCCTTCGGCGCCAGGCGCAGGCGCTGCACCGGCGCCCCGACCTGCAGCTGATCAATCTGCGCGGCAACGCCGACACTCGCCTCGCCAAGCTCGAAGCCGGCGAAGCCGACGCCATCATCCAGGCCCTTGCCGCGCACATCCGCCTGGGCCTGACCGGCCTGCCGACGAGCATCCTCGATCCCGTCGAACAGCCGCCAGCGCCCGGCCAGGGCGCGCTCGCCATCGAGGTGCGCGCGGCCGACGCCCACGCCGCCTGGCTCACCGCCCTGATCCACCCGCCCACCACCATTGCCGTCGCCGCCGAGCGCGGCGCGCTGGCCGCGTTGGAGGGCTCGTGCAAGACCGCCATCGGCGCCCATGCGACGCTGGCGGGCGGCACGTTGCATCTGATCGTGGAAGCCTTGACGCCGGACGGCGCGCGGCGCTTCCGTCAGGCGGGCCAGACGGACGTGGGCGGGGCTGACGCGGAGGCGGCTGCCCGGGCGCTCGGCGTCAGGCTCGGCGAGGCGGTTCGCGACGAGGGCGGCGCGGCGCTCGTCCTCTAAGGGCGATCGGGGGCCAAGCGGGTGGCGGGGAAGGTCTCCAAGGCCGAGCCGGTGCAGGGGCCGCGTCCGCGCGTGCTCTGGATCTCCCGCGCCCAGCCAGGCGCCGCCGCCACCGCCGACCGGGCGCGCGCGCTGGGCATCGAGCCGGTCATCGAGCCGCTGCTGGAAGTGCGGCCGATCGCCGATGCGGTGATCGACCTGACCGGCGTCCAGGCCCTGGTGTTCACCAGCGCCAACGCCGTCGCCGCCTTCGCCGAGCGCTCGAAGGATCGCGCGCTGCGGGTTTTCGCCGTCGGCGACGCCACCGCGGCCGCGGCCCGCGCCCAGCGTTTCGCCAGCGTGCTCTCGGCCCAGGGCGATGTGAAGGCGTTGGCCGCCGCGCTCTTCGCCCGCCGCCGCGAACTGACGGGCGTGGTCTACTACCTCGCCGCGGCCGAACCCTCTCAGGACCTGGCCGGAGCGCTGGAGGCGGTCGGCCTGAAGGTGCGCCAGACGGCGATCTACGAGACGGTCCCCCGCGCGCCCAGCGACGCCCTGGCCGAGCGCCTGGCCGGGATCGACGGGGTGCTGCTGCACTCTTCGAAGGCGGCGCGCGAACTCGCCGCCTACCTGAAGACCCACCCCGCGCCGCACCTGCGCGCCTACTGCATCTCCCCCCAGGTCGCCCGCGCCGTGAGCCGCGCGGGCCTCGCCGGCGCGCTGAGCGCGGCGGAGCCGACCGAGGCGGCGCTGCTGGCGCTCATGAACTCCCCTCCCCTTTGAGGGGCGGGGTTGGGGGTGGGGGGAACTCTCCGCAGAAGGCGTAGCGGCAGCCGCCATCACGACTGCGCCCCGCTCGGCCACAGCCCCCACCCCCGACCCGGCCCCTCAAAGGGGAGGGGAGCATTGCGCGGGAGGGGCGAGCATTGCGCACCGCCCCGGCTTGGTCCAATCCTTACCGGCGATGAGCGCCGCGCCTGACTCGACCGACCTGGCGCCGTCCCGCGATCCGGCGGCGTACGGTCGGCGCCCGCTGTTCGGCCGGGGCTTCGTGGTCGCCGCGGCCCTGTGCGTCATCTGCGTGCTGGGCGGCGTCATCTTCGGACACTTCGGCCTGCAGGAAGCGGCCCCGCCCGCGGCCGACGCCAGCGCCGCGCCGGCCGCTCCGGCGCCCAGCCGCATCATCACGCCGGTGCCCATTCCGCCGCCCATCCCGGCCGTCACGCCGCTCGTCGTGCCCAACCCGATCGGCTCGGCCGACCAGGCGCTCAGCGACCGCATCACCCGGCTCGAGACCGCCGGCGCCCGCATCGACAACGTCGCCGCTCGGGCGCTGGCCGCCGCCAGCCTGTCGGCCGCCGCCGAGACCGCCGCGCCGTTCGACCAGGACCTGGCCGCCTACGACCGGTTGGCCCCCGGCGATCCGGACCTCGCGGCGCTGCGCCCGCTCGCGCCCGGCGGCGCACTCAGCCGCGCCGCGCTGGCCGCCAGCTTCCCCGACCTCGCCGCCCAGGCCGCCATGTCGGCGCGCCAGCCGGACGACGACGCTGGCCTGATGGACAAGCTCTGGGCCGCGCTGAGCCGGGTGGTGATCGTGCGCCACGTCGACCCCGCCGCGCCCGGCGTCGACGGCTTGCTGGCCCGCGCCGAGGACGAGGCCGCGGCCGGTGACATCGCCACGGCGGCCGCCAGCGTCCGCGCCCTGCCGCCCAGGGCCCGCGCCCCGTTCGCCGAGTGGCTGACCGCCGCCGACCGCCGCATCGCCATCGACCGCGATATCGCCGACCTCAGGGCCCGCGCCCTCGCCGACCTCACCGCGCAGCAGGCGCCGCCGCCGCCGGCCTCGCTGGCGGGCGCCGCTCTTTCGAGCCCAACCCTGGCGAGCCCCGCTCTCTCCAGCCCAGCCCTCTCCAGCCCCATCCTGGCGAGCCACGTCCCGTGACGCGCGCCCTGCTGCTCGTGCTGGCGGTGCTGACGCTGATCGTGCTGCTGGTCGCGCTCAGCGGCGACGCCGGGCGGGCCGAGGTGACCTGGTTCCACTGGAACGTGCGCGCCACAGCTGCCGCCGTCGCCCTCTTCGCCATCTTCGTGACCCTGGCGGCCAGCCTCTTCTGGCGCGGCCTGATCTGGATCGCCGAGGCGCCGCGCCGCTCGGCCCGGGCCCGCGCCGAGACCCGCCGCCGCCAGGGCGCCGACGCCCTCACCCGCGGCTTCCTGGCGGTGGCTGGCGGCGACGGCGCCGAGGCCCGTCGCCAGGCCCAGCGCGCCGCCGGCCTGGTCGATGACACGCCCGGCCTCGTGCGCCTGCTCTCGGCCCAGGCCGCCGAGGCCGCCGGCGACGGCGCCGCCGCCAAGACCGCCTACGAGACCATGCTGGGCTTCCCGGAGCTGCGCATGGCCGGCCACCGCGGCCTGATGCTGACCGCCCAGGCCGAGGGCGACGACGCCAAGGCGCAGAGCCATGCCGAGGCGGCCTACGGCCTCGCCCGCACCGCCCCCTGGGCCTGGCGCGCCGTGCTGGAAGCCAAGCTGGCCGACGGCGACTGGGACGCCGGCCTCGACCTGATGAAGGGCGCGCTGGAGCGCAAGATCGTCTCGCCGCTCACGGCCGAGCGCGCCCGCGCCGCCCTGCTGACCGCCAGGGCCGCTTCCCGCGAGCATGACCCCGACGAGCGCCTGCGCCAGAGCGCCCTCGACGATGCGCAAGCCGCGGCGAAGCTGCGCCCGGACTTCGCACCCGCCTCGGTGATCGCCGCCCGCCTCTTCGCCGCCGACGGCCGCGCCTCGCGCGCCGCGCAACTGATCGAGGCGGCGTGGAAGCAGGCCCCGCACCCGGCGCTGTGGCTCACCTACCGCGACCTGCGCACCGACGAGACGCCGCGCGAACGGGCGACGCGCCTCTCGTCCCTGGCCGCCTTCAGCCCCGCTGCCCGCGAGAGCCACATCCTGGCCGCCGAGCAGGCGCTGGTCACGGGCGACGCCCCCGGCGCGTCCGCCGCCCTCGCCGCGCTGGGGCCGGAGCCGCTGACCCGCCGCCTCGCTGGCCTGCGCGCCCGCATCGCCAATGCGTCCGGCGACCGCGACGAGGGCCGCGCCTGGATCGCCCGCGGCGCCGCCGCCCCGCAGGAGCCCGACTGGTCCGACCTCGACCCGCAGGGCCGCGCCTTCGCCTACGCGCCGGCCGACTGGGCCCGCCTGGTGCAGGCCTACGCCGAGCGCGGCGAACTGGCCCACCCGCGCTTCGAGCGCGGCGAGCGCGGCCTCAGCGACCTGCCGGAGCTGCCGGCCGTCTACGCCGACTCCGCCCCCTTCATCGGCGCCGCCGCCGAGCCCGGCCTGCCCGCCATCGTCGACGACGCCGACTTCAGCGCCGACCTCGCCCCCGCCGACGCCGAGGGTGATGATGCGCCGCCAGCCCCCAACCAAGCCGGCCGCGCCCCCGGCATGCGTCCGAAGGGGCGGTGAGGCTTCAAATCCGACCCAAACCGTATTAGACACCCGGTTCCTCGTCGGAGGCCGCCTTAGCTCAGCCGGTAGAGCGGCGCATTCGTAATGCGTAGGTCGGGTGTTCGAGTCACCCAGGCGGCACCACTCCCGAAATCGCGGCTGGCAAGGGGGCTGTGGCCGATGAGTGTCGCCGGGAACGTAGCGGTCGACGAGCGCGCCGGCGAGATCAGCCGGCCGGAGTTCTGGCTGGCTAATTTTCCGGCGCTGAGCATCACCACGCGGCTGGCGCGCGGCGTCGTCAGCACGATCCGGGCCGATGAGCCTCGGCGGGCGATGTGGCAGGCGCGGATGCTCGAGGAAGGCTACCTGCAGGATCGGGCCGATCCCTTGGCCGAGTATACGCCGCGCCTGGCCGAGGCCGTCGAGACCTGCCATCGGCTGGATATCCCGCCGGCCTTCATCTTCCTCTTCGACGAGGCCTGGGAGTGCTTCTATGCGTTGGATCCGATGCTGCGCGGCTTCCTCGGCGACGGCTACCGCATCCTGCCCGACTTCTGGACCTGGCGGATCGATCCCGGCCGCGGCGAGTCGGGCTGGCGGCCGCATCGCGACAAGGGGCGCCGGGCGCTGAACCCCGACGGCAGCCCGGTGTCGCTGACCATCTGGATCCCGCTCACCGAAGCCACGCCGCAGAACGGCTGCATGTACCTGCTGCCGGCCAACCGCGACCCGGTCTACGGCACGGAGAGCGAAGGCAAGTGGCAGGTCGACATCGCCAAGGTGCGCGCCCTGCCGGCGCGGCCGGGCGAGTTCCTGAGCTGGAACCAGGCGGTGCTGCACTGGGGCGGCGAGGCCAGCCGCTTCGCCCCCGCCCCGCGGCTGTCGATGGCGCTGGAATTCCAGAGCGGCGCGCACGCGCCGTTCAACACCCCGCTGATCACGCCGCTCTCCAACCTCGACTTCCCCAGCCGCCTGCACCTCGTCGCCAAGCAGATCCTGCAGTACAGGCACATGTATCCGCTGGCGGAGCGGTTCGAGGCGCTGGCCAGGCATCTGCTCGGGGTCTGAAAGAGGGGCGGCGTTTGGACTGGACGGCGGGCTATCGGACCGACATCGACTACACCTTCGGCTACTACAGCGAGCTGGCCCCCGGCCAGTTGGATTTCGCCCTGCTGCTGGCCGGGGTCGAGCCGCCGCAGCGCGAGGGCCTGCGCTATCTGGAGCTCGGCTACGGCCAGGGGATCAGCGCCGCCGTCCACGCCGCGGCCTCGCCGGGCGAGTACTGGGGCGCCGACTTCAATCCCTCGCACGCCGCCCATGCTCAGGGTCTGGCGCGGGCGTCGGGCGCCGCAGCCGAGTTCACCGACGAGAGCTTCGCGGAGATGCTGGCCCGCGATGACCTGCCGGCGATGGACTACATCGTCATGCACGGCATCTGGAGCTGGATCTCCGACGAGACGCGACGGGTGCTGGTCGAGACCTTCCGCAAGCGGCTGCGCGTCGGGGGCTGCCTCTTCTTCAGCTACAACACCTATCCGGGCTGGACGGCGAGCGTGCCGCTGCGCCACCTGATCGCCACCCACGCCGAGCACGTCGGCTCGGCGTCGCAAGCCACCCAGGTCCGCGACCAGGCGGCGCTCGCCTTCGGGGCCCAGCTGGTGGCGACTGGGGCGCGCTATTTCGAGGTCAATCCGCGGGCCAAGACACAGCTGGAAACCATCAGCGGTCAGGACAGCCACTACGTCGCGCACGAATATTTCAACGGCATCCAAAGCCCGATGTACTTCTCCGAGGCCGACAAGTGGCTCTCGGACGCCAAGCTCAGCTACGCCGGCGCGGCCAGCCCGCTGGAGCAGCTCGACGTTTTCAACCTGACCGCGGCGCAGAGCGAGTTGCTGGGCGGCCTCGGCGAGGGCGTGATGCGCGAGACGGTGCGCGACTTCATGCTCAACCGCTCGTTCCGCCGCGACCTCTACACTCGCGGCGCCCGGCGGCTGTCGCCGCTGGAGCGGCGCGAGCGGCTGCATGCGACCCGCATCGTGCTCGGCATCCGGCCCGAAGACGCGCCAACCTCGGTGCTGGCCGGCGCCGGCCAGGCGATGCTGCGCGAAGAGATATACCGGCCGATCATCGACCGCCTGGCCGAGGCCGAGGGGCCAATCACCGTCGGCGCTCTGGCGGCCGATCCAAAGGTCGCCGCGCTGCCGCCCGGGGCGGTGATCGAGGCGGTGGCGGTGCTGATCGGCCACGGCAGCCTGCATCCGGCCAATTCGGATGCGGCGATCGCCGCCGCCCAGCCGCAGACCGCCCGGCTCAACGCCCACCTCACCGACCGGGCGCGGATGAGCGGCCAGATCAACTACCTGGCCTCGCCGGTCACCGGCGGCGCGCTGGCGGTGAGCCGGTTCGAGCAGATGTTCCTCTCCGCCCTGAACCGGGGCCGCAAGACGCCGGCCGCCTGGGCCAAGGACGCCTGGGAGGCCTTCTCCGAGCAGAACCAGGGACTGGCCATCGACGGCGAGCGCGTGACCACCGCCGAGGCCAGCATCGAGCGGCTGACCCGCATGGCCAAGGCGATGGCCGACACCCGCCTGCCGCTGCTGCGCCGGCTGAAGGTGGTCGACTAGAGACATGAGTATCGAGACCGACGGCTACCTGATGCTGCGCGGCGCCATCCCGGCGGACTGGATCGCGCCCCTGCAGGCGGCGTTCGAGGCTGGCGAGCGGGCGTCGGACGCCTGGCCCGTGCCGCGGGGCCGCGATTGGCGCCACGCCCTGGTCGACCTCGAGCCGGTGGTGGCGCAGGTCTGCCGGCTGCCGGGCGTGCTGGCGGCGGTGGGGCGGCTGCTCGGGCAGCCGTTCTTCCTGGCGCAGGTCGAGGGGCGCGAGCCGCGCGGCGGCGGCGGGTGGCAGCAGCTGCATCGCGACGCGCCGGACAGCGCCGGCGAGATGGTGTCGGTGCTGGCCTTCCTGGACCCGTTCGGGCCGGTGAACGGCGCGACCCGGCTGGTTCCCGCCACCCACCGCGGCGCGGGGCTGGAGGTGGCGGAGGGCGCCGATCCGCCCGGGACGCTGGTCACCGAGGGCGAGGCTGGCGACGTGCTGGTGTTCGACGCCGGCCTGCTGCACGGCGCCGGCACGAACCAGTCCGGGGCGCCGCGCCGTTCGCTGCTGATGCTCTACGCCATCGCGGCCCAGCAGGCGGCGTTCGCCGGGACGCGCGAACTGCGCGCCGTGCGCATGGCGACGGACGAGGTATTCGAGCCCGCGAAGGCGTAGCGGCTACGACGCCTGCGCCAGCGCCGCCGCCGGGCGGGCGATCAGCTCGCGCACCGCGTCCACGAAAAGCTGCTCATCGCCGGTGAAGAAGGCCGCGCCCAAGTCAACCGCTGCGGCGGCCGCGCGGCAGTGATCTAGCCACGCCGGGTCGCTGGCCAGGCGCGCGATCATGGCGACGTACTCGTCCACCGAACTGGTCGCGAGCTCGGCCGGGAACCCCATGCGGCGGAAGTAGGCCACGTCGGCGTGGGCGTGGGCTTCGGGCCCGTCCAGGCAGACGCCCGGCAGGCCGACCAGCACCGCGTCGATGATGCTGTTCATGTTGCCATAGGGGAACGGGCAGACGAAGAAGTCGCAGACCGCCAGGCGCTCGATGTAGGCCGGGTAGATCACTTCCGGATGCACGACGGCGGTCGGCAGACGCCGCGCCAGGGTCAGCTTCAGCGCTTCGTGGGCGATGCCCTGCGAGCCCAGCGGGAAGATTTCGAACACCACCGGGACCGATGCGGCCACGGTCACGGCGGCCAGGGCGTCGAAGAACGGCGGGCCCAGCTTCATCACCGAGGCCGGGACCGCGATGCGCACCGGCTCGCCCCCGGCCCTGGCCGCCGCGCGCGCTGTGGCCGCGCGTTCAAGCACCGCGGCGTAGTCGACGTCGTCGCGCGGCTGGTAGGGCATGGCGGCAGGCGGCACAGGCGCCAGTTCCTCGCAGAAACAGCCCGGGTCGCCGACGAAGTCGTCGGGCAGGATCATGTAGTCGACGAACGGGCTCATGGTCGTGGCGGTGTGGCCGAACGAGGCGGCCTGCACCGGCGCCAGACGCAGCGAGGCGAGGGCGATCACGTGCGGCGACATGCCGACGCCCAGGTGCAGCACCATGGCCGGCGCGCGCTCCACGATGGCCTGGGCGGCGATTTTGACCGTTTCCAGGAAGGGCGCCGGCTCCCAGGTCAGCACCTCGTCGAAGCAGGCCTCCACCGCCGGCGACAGCTGAACCTTGTTGACGACGCCGACCACCTTGAACGCGCCGCGCAGCGCCGCGACGGCGCGCGAATGGGTGCGGTAGACCGAGTGGCCCTCGTTGAAGTTCTCGGTGGTGACGACGATGGTGGGCTTATCGGAGGGCGCCGGCGGGGCGGTCATCTCCGGCACGCTGGAGGCCAGGCAGGCGCGGCGCATCTGGGCGATCAGGGCGGCCTTGTAGGCGTGCTTGGCCGGCGTCATCGCATAGCTGCAATGCATGTAGGGCGAGGCGATGTTCTGCAGCGCCACCGCGCCCAGCTGCACCTGGCCGAGGTTGCCGGGCAGCCATTCCAGCAGCTGTTCGCGCAGCGCGTGGGCGCCGTCGGAATAGCAGAAGCGGGTGCCGAGGTAGCCGAGGAAGGCGGCGATGGTCGCGGCCGGGTCGACGCGCAGGCACTCGTCGAAGCTCATGCCCATGCCGGCGGTGGCCGAGAAGATCAGCAGGAAGCGGGCGACGTTCTGCGGCGGCACCACCCGCGCGCCGGGCTCGCCGGTGGCCAGCAGCGGCACCAGGTAGTCGCCGGAGCCGAAGCCGCCGATCTGGAACATCAGGTCGATCCAGCGGTGCTGGGCGGCGAGCTGTTCGTAGACGACCGGCGTGAAAAAGTAGCTGGGATCGGTGACCATGCGTCCGAAGGCGGCGGCGAAGCGGGTGGCGATCTGCTCGGCGCGGCGCTCCGGCGTGGTCGAGAAGGCCGAGATCGCGTCCATGCCGCCGTAGCGGTCGTCGATTGATTTCAGGATGGCCATCAGCTGGGCCGCCGCCGCCTCGCGGTCGCCGGTGACGACGGCCAGCTCGAAGGCGTCGAGGCTCGGGTTGGGCATCGCTCTTTCTTCGGCGGCTGCGGGCGAGGCCGGTTCTGGCAGAGCCCGGGGCGGCAGGCCAGCGCTCAGCCGTCAACCACAGTCTGGCCGAGCGGCGCGAAGGAGATCAGCGCCAGCTTCAGGTGCTGCAGGCCGAACGGGATGCCGATGATGGTGACCATCAACGCCAGGCCCAGCACCACATGGTGCAGCGCCAGCCACCAGCCGGCCAGCACCACCCAGATCGCGTTGCCGAGGCAGCCCAGCGGTCCGGTCTCGCGCGCCACGACGTGGCGGCCGAACGGCGCGAACGAAAAGCCGGCGATGCGGAAAGCCGCCCCGCTCCACGGCAGGCCGACGATGGTGATCGCCAGCAGCACCCCGGCCAGGCACCAGGCCAGGCCGGAGATGAAGCCGCCGAGGATGAACCAGAGGATGTTGAGGATGAGCGACATCGTGGGGGTGAGCTTTCAGGCTATGCTGCGAGCATAGGCCTGGGTGGGAAGAGGAAAAGTTAGATGTTCGACATGAAGTTCGCGGCGCCCCTGCTGGCCGGCGCCCTGATCGCCGCGGCGCCCATCGCCGCGCCGCTCGGCGGCGGCGGCGTCGCCCGCGCCGCGTCGTTCGACTGCGCCCACGCCGGCACGCCGACCGAGGTCGCGATCTGCGGCGACGCCAGCCTGTCGGCGCTGGATAGCGCCATGGGCGCCGCCTACGACCAGCGGGTGGCGGCCGACCCGATCCTCAGGGAGATCCAGCGCGCCTGGCTGGCGGCCCGCAACGTCGGCTGCGGCCACGACCGCGGCTGCCTGCGCCCGCTGATGACGGCCCAGCTGACCTGGCTGAAGAGCGGCGCCGCGCAGCCGCCCGCGGCCTTGCCGCGCCAGGTCGGCCACTGTTCGCTGACCTCGATCAAGGTGGTCGAGACCCGGCTGGAGGACACGCCCGGCAGCGGCAGCGCTATCGGCGAGGTCAACGGCGGCTACCAGGTGTCCTACGACACCATCCCCGCCATGGACGCCTCGCGCCGCGGCGATCCGGTGCTGGAGTGCCTGATCAGCATCCCGCACCCCTGCCCGCCGGGCGACACCCGCGGCCGCGTCTACGCGGTCGGCAACCTGCGCACCCTGCAAGCCTGGTCGCAGCCCGACGCCGAGCACATGTGCGGCGGGGCCTGACCGGCGGACCCCCGGCGCCGGTCGGCGGCCTCAGTTCGGGTCCGGGTTCTTGCCCGGCCACACCAGGAAGCCGTGGGCGTCGCGGCCGGTGACTTCGTAGACCGCGCCGTAGCTGCCGTCGCTCCATTGGCCCGCGCCGTTGGCGTAGGGCGCGGGGCCGCCGCAGCCGTGGTCGGCGCGCGGCGGGCAAGGCGGACGCGGCGGCATCGGACGGGCGCCGTCATGGCCGCCGTCCCGGTCATCCCAGTGCTGGTAGTGGCCGTGGCCGTCCTCTTCGCTGTAGCTCCAGCCGCTCGAATGTTCGGTCTCGCGCTGCTGGAAGGCGTAGCCGGCCGCGGCGCCCTGCTGCTCGAAGGCATGGGCGGGCGGCGGCGCGACGCGGACCGGCGGCGGCGCGGGGACCGGCATGGGCGCCGGCCGCGGGGCCATCTGGGCGTAGTGGTCGTCCATGCCGTGGTGCGAACGCCACCAGCCGTCGCCGTCACGCGCCGGCGGCGGGGGCGGGGGCGGCGTCTCGGCCGCGTAGCCGCCTTGCGGGCAGTCGTGGTGGACGCGCGGGCAGTGGACATCCGGCGATGGCGGCGGCGCCATCTGCGCGAAATGGCCGTCGTAGTGCGGCGCGGGGGGCGGCAGCGGCGGCATCACCTGGGCTGCGAAGCGCGGCGGTTGCGGGCAATCGTGGCGGCGCAGGCAGGGCGGCTCGATCGGCGGCGGCGCGGGGGCCGGCAGGGCCTGGGCGTAGACGCCGTTCTCCGGCGGGCAGCCGTGATGGCAATGCGGCATCGCGGGCGGCGCCGGCGGCGGGGTCATGTCGGCGTAAGCGCCGTCCGGTCCCTGCATGTGGCCCCAGTGCGGCTCGGGCGGGCAGGGATGGCCGCGGTGGGGGCACGACGGGCCCATGTCGTCCATCGCATCGTTGAAGCGGTACATGAAGAGGTGGCCGCTGGCGTCGACGCGCTCTTCCCAGCGCTCCGTCGGCCGCCGCTCGGCGACCCGGACCACCGCCTGGTGGTGGCGGACCATGTGGTGCGTGGTCGTCGCGGTGGTGCGCCCGGTCGGGCAGCCCGCGCCGTTGTGGACCGCGCCAGTGTGGGACGCGGGGGTCGCGGCGGCCGGCGCGCCGGCGCCTGGCACGGGGCAGTAGAAGATCGGCACGGTCGGTGGCGCGGCGGCGGGCGGCGGCGGATCGGCCGCCGCCAGGGCGCCCCATCCAAGGACGAGGCCGCCGGCGAGGGCCGAAAGGGCGGTGCTCAGACGCATGACGAAACTCTCTGCTGACGAACCTCGGGGGCTCGGCTCGCCCGAGTTAATCACCAACCCGCCGCCCGCGCCCTCCCATTCGCCCCTCGCACGAAGATCGGACGCCGGAACCGGCTTGCGATCCGCGCCCGCCGTCTCTAGCGTCCGCCGCTCAGACAAAAAACGGGGAGCGTAGGCGTGGCGATCGAAGCGGTGATCTGGGATTTCGGCGGCGTTTTCACAACCTCGCCGTTTGAGGCGTTCAACCGCTACGAGGCCGCGCATGGCCTGCCCAAGGACCTGATCCGCACCGTCAACGCCACCGACCCGCTGGAAAACGCCTGGGCCCTGTTCGAGCGCGCCGAGATCAACCGCGGCGGCTTCGACATGAAGTTCCTGGAGGAATCGACCGCCCTCGGCCACCCGGTGCGCGGCGCCGACGTGCTGCCGCTGCTGGCCGGCGATGTGCGCCCGCGCATGGTCGAGGCGCTGCGCATCTGCAAGCGCCACTACAAGGTCGGCTGCATCACCAACAACATGGCCCAGGGCCACGGCCCCGGCATGGCCGCCAACCCGGAAGGCGCCTCGCGCTCGGCCGGCATCATGGCGCTGTTCGACGTGATCGTGGAAAGCTCCAAGGCCGGGGTGCGCAAGCCCGACCCGCGCATCTACCAGATGGCCTGCGAGCAGATGGGCGTCGCGCCGGCGGCCTGCGTCTACCTCGACGACCTCGGCATCAACTGCAAGCCGGCCGCGGCGCTGGGCATGTCGGCCATCAAGGTGGTCAGCGAGGCCCAGGCCCTGGACGACCTCGCCCGCGTCACCGGCCTCGTCTTCCCCGAAACGGTGCCGGCATGACCCGGCCCACAAAGATCGGCGCCGCGGCGGCGCTGGAGGGACTGCCCGGCTGGGCCGCCGCCGAGGGCCGCGACGCCATCACCCGCACCTACAAGTTCGACGACTTCGGCGCCGCCTTCGGCTGGATGACCCGCATCGCCCTGGCGGCGGAGAAGCTCGACCACCACCCCGAGTGGTTCAACGTCTACTCGCGAGTGGAGGTGCTGCTCGCGACCCACGACGCGGACGGGGTGACGGAGCTGGACGTGAAGCTGGCCAAGATCATGGACGAGGCGGCCGGCGGGTAGGCCCCCCCTCACACCCCCTGCGTTACCGCGTGCAGCCGGGCGTATGTCCCGCCCTTCGCCACCAGCTCGCCGTGGCGGCCCTCTTCCACGATGCGGCCGCCCTCGAACACCAGGATGCGGTCGGCGCTGCGGATCGTCGACAGCCGGTGGGCGATGACGATCGTGGTGCGGCCGGCCATCAGTTCCTCGGTCGCCGCCTGGACCTGGATCTCGGTCTCGACGTCGAGCGAGGAGGTCGCCTCGTCGAGCACCAGGATCGGGGCGTCGGCGAGGAAGGCGCGCGCCAGGGCCACCCGCTGGCGCTCGCCGCCCGACAGCTTCACGCCGCGCTCGCCGACCAGGGTCTCGTACCCCTTGGGCAAGGCGGAGATGAAGTCGTGGGCGCGGGCGCGGCGGGCCGCCAGGGCGATCTCGTCCGGCGTCGCGTCCGGCCGGGCATAGCCGATGTTCTCGGCGATGCTGCGGTGGAAGAGCGCCGGGTCCTGCGGCACCACGGCGATGGCGCGGCGCAGGTCGCGCTGGCGGACGTGGGCGATATCCTGCCCGTCGATCAATATGCGGCCGCCCTGCACGTCGTAGAGCCGCTGCAGCAGCTTGACGAAGGTCGACTTGCCCGACCCCGTCGGCCCCACCAGCGCCACCCGCTCGCCCGGACGGATCGCCAGGGAGAAGGCGTCGTAGAGCTGGCGCTCGACGCTGCCGTAGCCGAAGCGCACCTTTTCCAGCCGCACCTCGCCGAGTTCCGCCGTGAACGGCGCCGCGTCCGGGCGGTCAGCCAGCTGCGGCGGCGTCTGCATGTAGGAAGCGACGTCCTGGGTGTCGTCGAGGCCCTTCTGCAGCATCCGGGTGATGTCGCTGAAGTTCCTCATGTAGCCGGCCATGACGATGAACGAGGTGAAGGCGAAGACCACGTCGCCCGCATCCGCCCTGTGCTGCGCCCAGTCGCTGATGGTCAGGCCGGTGAGACCCGCCTGCAGCAGGAAGACGAACACCTGCTGGCCGACGCCGACGATGTTGAAGCGGTCCCAGGTCTTGTTCACCGCCGTGCGCCAGGCCTGCACGGTGAGGTCGAAGCGGGCCTCCTCGCGCGCCTCGGCGCCGAAGCTCTTCACCACCGGGTTGCCGCCGATGGCGTCGGCCAGGGCGCCGCCGATGCGCGAGTCCAGGGCGTTGGAGCGCAGGTTGGCCGGGCGGAGGTATTTAACCGCGAGGGTGATGTTGTAGACCGCGAACAGGCTGATTACGACGGCGATGAAGACGCCCTCGACCGGACGGCGCAGGCCGAACGAGATCACCAGCCCGATCATCACGATCAGCGTCGGCGCCAGCATCAGCATCAACGCGTCGGAGGCGCTGTCGTAGCCCCACATGGCCCGCGACACCCGCCGCACCGTGGCGCCGGCGAAGTTGGACGCGTGCCAGTCGGTGGAGAACGACTGCACCCGCTGGAAGCCCTCGTTGACCATGCGGGCCATGATGCGGCTGTAGAAGCCGTTCATGATCCGGAAGGTCGAGGTGCGGCTGGCGTACTGCACCAGGTAGATGGCCGACAGCGTCGCCCACGCCGCCCAGGCGATCGCGGTGATATGGGCCGGATTGTTGACCGCGCGGATCAGGCTGCTGCTCGCCCACGGGATGGAGAGGTCGCAGGCCGCGGCTATGACGATCATCACCCAGATGAAGGCAAAGCGCACCGGCTCGCGCAGCCAGTGCCGAGCGATGTAGCCCAGGATCTGGCGGTTCGAGAGGATGCGCGGGCGCGTCTCGTCGTCGTCTTCGTCGTCGATCGCGAGGCTCATCGGAGGTGTCCGAGGCTGGAGAAATGGGGCGCCGGCGCGCAGCTGGGCGCGCCAGGACGCGGGAAGGATTGCGAGCGCGGAACGCTCAGGGTGTCTTGGGGAAGCACGGGAAGAAGTCTTTCGGTCGGAGGGTGCCTGAGGAGCGGCGCCGTCCGGGAAGGACCTCTAGGTCAGAACCGGTCGGCGGGGCGGGGGGCTACGGGCGATGCCGTGCGCCGCGAGAGGGGCGCTGCGTGTGCGAAATTCATCGTGGCGTCCCTCCTTCCCGAGTCAGTCCGGTGGTTCCGAGCCTCGACCGTAGGCGCGGCGTTAAGGGTGCGTCAAGGCCGCGACCGGAATGCATCGGGGGTGTGGCGGCCGGGACACGGCGCGGCCGCTCAGTTCACCAGTATCGTACCCAGCAGCAGCTTCGCGCCGGGACGGCCGAGGGTCTGGTCGGTGAGGCGCTGGAATTCGCGCGACAGGTAGTCGGCGTTGGGCAGGCTGCCGGGGCTGAGGCCGGCGGCGTAGGTGCGCAGCAGGTCGGAGTAGGCCGAGCGCAGCAGCGGCACCGACTGGGTGACGCGGGTGTGCAGGCCGCCGTCCTGCGCGTCGATGCCGACCTCGACCGTCATCACCCCGCGGCGGCCGTCGGGGCGGGTGATGGTGGCGGCCAGGGTCTCCATCTGCACGAAGGTCTCGCCGCCGCCCTTCTTGTGCTCGTCGGCGGCGTGGGCCAGGGCGGGCAGGGCGGCCGCAGCCACGGCGGCGACGATGAGAGCGCGGCGATGCATGACCCAATCCCTCGCGTGCTTCGGTTGATGGTCCCTTTACGAACGCGGAATTAACCATGTTTCGCCGACCCTGGCTCGCCCGGGCGGTTCGGGCGCAGGATTCGAAGGAGGCCCCGGTTTGGGCCGGTTCCAACCACACGACCTCAACCTCGACGACAAGGTGATCCTGGTCACCGGCGGCACCGGCTCGTTCGGCAAACGCTTCATCGAGACGGTGCTTCACCGCTATTTGCCACGGAAATTGATCGTCTATTCGCGCGACGAGCTGAAGCAGAGCGAAATGCAGCAGGAGCTTCGCGAGCGCTTCTCGACCGCCCAGATGGCCAAGATGCGCTTCTTCATCGGCGATGTGCGCGACCGGGCCCGGCTGACCCTGGCGCTGCGCGGCGTCGACATCGTGGTCCACGCCGCGGCGCTGAAGCAGGTGCCGGCGGCCGAGTACAACCCCTCCGAATGCATCGCCACCAACGTGATGGGGGCCGAGAACGTGGTCTGGGCCAGCCTGACCAACCGGGTGCGCCAGGTGATCGCGCTCTCGACCGACAAGGCCTGCAACCCGATCAACCTCTACGGGGCGACCAAGCTGGCGTCCGACAAGGTGTTCGTGGCCGCCAACAACCTCTCCGGCGACATCGGCGCCCGCTTCTCGGTGGTGCGTTACGGCAATGTGGTTGGATCCCGGGGGTCCGTCGTGCCGTTCTTCCAGCGCCTTTTGGCGTCGGGCGCCAAGACCCTGCCGGTCACCGATCCGCGCATGACCCGCTTCTGGATCACCCTGCCCGAGGGGGTGGATTTCGTGCTCTCGTCCCTCGCCATGATGCGCGGCGGCGAGGTGTTCGTGCCCAAGATCCCATCGATGAAGATGACCGATCTGGTCACCGCCATGTCGCCCGACGCGGGGATCGAAGTGGTCGGCATCCGGCCCGGCGAAAAGCTGCACGAGATGATGATCTCGGCCGACGACGCCCGCGCCACCGCCGACCTCGGCGACCGCTTCGCCATCGAACCCGTGTTCGTGGAATATCCGCGCACCCCCTTCCGCATTGCCGGCGGACCCGGGTCGGTGCCGGAGGAGTTCTCCTACGCCAGCAACACCAACACCGAGTGGCTGACGGGCGAGGCCCTGATGGCCATGGTGGAGGAAAAGGCCGCCGCGTGACCCACGCCTTCCTGCCCTACGGTCGCCAGAGCATCGACGATGACGACATCGCCGCCGTGGCCGCCGCGCTGCGGGACGATTTCCTCACCACTGGCCCGCGGGTCGAGGCCTTCGAGCATGCCTTCGCCGAGCAGGTGGGGGCGCGGCACGCCATCGCCTGCGCCAACGGCACCGCGGCCCTGCACCTAGGCATGCTGGCGCTCGGGGTGGGCGAGGGCGAGGTCTGCATCGTCCCGTCGATCACCTTCCTCGCCACCGCCAACTGCGCCCGCTACGTCGGCGCCGAGGTGGTGTTCGCCGACGTCGATCCGCAGAGCGGATTGATGACCGAGGCCACCCTGGCCGACGCGATCGCCCGCTGCGGCGACCGCAGGATCGCCGCCATCCTGCCGGTGCACCTGCGCGGCGACATCGCCGAGCTGCCGGCGCTGCGTCGGCTCGCCGATGCGGCCGGCGCCGCCCTGGTCGAGGACGCCTGCCACGCGCTGGGCTCGCGGATGATGTTCGCGGGCCAGCCCGCCAGCGCCGGCGATGGCCGCTGGGGCGACATGGCGGTCTTCTCGTTCCACCCGGTGAAGACCCTGACCACCGCCGAGGGCGGCATGATCACCACCGGCGACGCGCGCCTCGCCGAACGACTGCGCAGCTTGCGCAGCCACGGCATGATCCGCCCGCCCGGCGCCGACCCCTGGGTCTACGAAATGCCCGAGCTCGGCTTCAACTACCGCCTGCCGGACGTGCTCTGCGCGCTCGGCCTCTCGCAGCTGGCCAAGCTCCCCCGCTTCATCGAGCGCCGCCGCGCCCTGGCGCGCCGCTACGAGACCGCGCTCGCCCCGCTGGCGCCCCTCGTGCGCCTCGCCGAACGCCCCGCCTGGTCCAACCCGGCGCTGCACCTGCTGGCCGTGCTGATCGACTTCGAGGCCGC
>DATAVF010000157.1:0-36641 GCA_036267835.1 Caulobacteraceae bacterium
GACCACCAGCTGGATCATGCCCGGCGCCACGGCGCTGACCGCGCAGCCGATCGCCGTCACCGCGCCCGCCGCGATCATCGCCCGCCGCAGCCCGAAGCGGCCGGAGAACCTGGCCGCCGTCGCACCGGACAGGATCGCACCTACCATGTAGGCCGCGGTCGCCCAGCTGAAGTAGGCGTAGCCGCCGAGGTCGCGGCTGACCGTCGGCATGATGGTCGAGGTGACCAGCGAATCGGCCGCGTTGAGCCAGACCCCCAGCGCGATCAACGCCACCTGCGCCCCGCGCCCTTCGGCCACGAGATCGCGCCAGTTCGAAGTCGGGGCCACGGCGTCGGTCATTTCCGAAAGCTACTACTTTCTTAAATCGACACCTAGCCGCTTACGGCTCCCGCGTCGCCCCCACCTTCTGCGCCAAGGAGGCGGCCATGAAGGGGTCGAGGTCGCCGTCGAGGACGCCGGCGGTGTCGGAGGTCTCGACGTTGGTCCTGAGGTCCTTGACCATCTGATAGGGCTGCAGGACGTAAGAGCGGATCTGGTGGCCCCAGCCAATGTCGCTTTTGCCCGCTTCCACTTCGGCGGCGACCGCCTCGCGGCGCTGCAGTTCGGCCTCGTAGAGCCGGGCGCGCAGCATCTTCCAGGCTTCCTCGCGGTTCTGGTGCTGCGAGCGCTGGTTCTGGCAGGCGACGGCGATGCCGGTGGGCAGGTGGGTCAGGCGCACCGCCGAGTCGGTCTTGTTGATGTGCTGGCCGCCGGCGCCGGAGGCCCGGTAGGTATCGGTGCGCACGTCGTTGGGATTGATCTCGATCTCGATCTTGTCGTCGACGAGCGGGTAGACCCAGACCGAGGCGAAGCTGGTGTGGCGCTTGGCGTTGGAGTCGAACGGCGAGATGCGCACCAGCCGGTGGATGCCGGCCTCGGTCTTCAGCCAGCCGTAGGCGTTGGTCCCGGTCACCTTGACGGTGGCAGACTTGATGCCGGCCTGTTCGCCGCCGGTCTCCTCGATGAACTCAGTCTCCATGGCGTGGGCGGTGGCCCATCGCGTGTACATGCGCAGCAGCATCAGCGCCCAGTCGTTGGACTCGGTGCCGCCGGCCCCGGAGTTGATCTCGACGAAGCAGTCGTTGCCGTCGGCCTCGCCGGAGAGCAGCGCCTCAAGCTCGGCGCGGCCGGCCTGTTCCTTCAGCCTGGCGAGCTGGGCCGAGACGTCATCGAGCGAGCCCTGGTCGCCCTCGGCCTCGGCCATCTCGGCGAATTCCAGCGCGTCGGCGCGCTCCTGTTCGAGGCGCTTTACGAAGCCGACCTGGTCGCCGAGGCGGGTGCGCTCGCGCATCAGCGCCTGAGCGGCGTCGGCGTCATCCCAGAGGGTCGGGTCCTCGACCCGGGCGTTCAGTTCATCCAGTCGTCGCAGCGCCGGCGCCCAGTCAAAGACGCCTCCTCAGCAGCGCAATCGACTGCTCGATCTCGGCCGCAGCCGCTTCAATATCCGCTCTCATGGCGCGCCACTTAAGGCGCGCCGGCCCTCAAAACAAGCCGTCGGTGTCGCTGGGCTTGGCTGGCTTGCCGGGCTTCGGCGGCGTGGCGGCGTGCGGACCCGCCGCCGGTGTTGGCGGCGTGTCAGGCGGTGTCGGGCCGGCGTCGGCGGCGACCGGCTGCAGGCTTTCGCTGGTGGTGGAGCTCGATCCGCCCCCCGAGGGCGGGCGCCCGCTCGGGATGGTGCCGGGCAGGAAGGCCTCGCGGTTGCCGCCCAGAGTCTCGAACTCGGCGCCCGGCGGCGGGGTGAAGTCCATCACCGGATAGCCCTTCAGCGCCTCCTTCATGAACTCGATGAAGATCGGCACGGCCGCGACCGCGCCGGTCTCGCCATGGCCCAGCGAGCGGTTGTCGTCGAAGCCGACGAAGGTGCCGACCACGATCTGCGGCGAGAAGCCCATGAACCAGGCGCTGCGGTAGTCGTTGGTGGTGCCGGTCTTGCCGCCGATGCCGACGCGGCCAAGCTCGTGCGCCTGGTAGGCGGTGCCGTGCTGCACCACGCCTTCGAGCATGTTGGCCATCTGGTAGGCGAGGATCGGATCGACGACCTGCTGGCCTTGCGGATCGTACTGGGGCCCGTCGCCGCCGTTGAAGTCGGCGCTGCAGCCGTGGCACTCGCGCTCGTCGGAGCGCAGGATGCTCTTGCCGTCGCGATCGTCGACCAGTTCGATCAGGTGCGGATTGATCCGCCGCCCGCCGTTGATGAAGGCTGAATAGGCGCTGGTCAGCCGGTAGGGCGTGGTCTCGCCGGCGCCCAGCGCCATCGACAGCACCGGGTCCATCTTGGTGACGACGCCGAAGCGGATGGCGTTGGCCACGATCTTGTCCATGCCGACGTCGGCGGCGATGCGCACCGTCATGTCGTTCAGCGACAGCTCCAGGCCGCGGCGGAACAGCATCGAGCCGCCATACTCGCCGTGTTCGTAGTTCTCCGGCGTCCAGGTGGTCCCGCCCGCGCCCTGCAGTGTGATCGGACCGTCGTTGACCATGCTGGCCGGCGTGTAGCCGTTCTGCAGCGCGGTGATGTAGACGAAGGGTTTGAACGACGAGCCCGGCTGACGCATCGCCTGGGTGGCGCGGTTGAAGCTGGAAAGCGAAAACGAATAGCCGCCGACCATGGCCAGCACCCGGCCGGTCATCGGGTCCATCACCACCATGGCGCCGTTCACCGCGGGCACCTGGCGCAGGTTGAGCCCGCCCTTGTCCGCCGGCTCGACGAAGACCAGGTCGCCGACCGTCAGCCCCTTGCCGGCCCTGGCCCAGCTGACGTCGGCCGGCACGATGAAGCCTTCGGAATCGTCGGCCGCGACCTTGGCCTTGACCGTCCCGCCGTCGACGCTCTCGATCACCGCGACGACCCACTTCTTGCGCTCGGACGGCGGCGAGTTGGCCAGCGCCGCGCGCTCCCAGCCGGGGCCGATGGCCACGTGGCCCCAGGCCCCGCGCCATCCGTGGCGGCGATCGTAGGTTTCGAGCCCGTCCATCAGCGCGATCCGCGCGGCGGTCTGCAGCCGCGGATCCAGGGTGGTGCGGATGTAGTAGCCGCCCTGGTTGACGTTCTTGCCCCAGGCCGAGGCCAGCGCCTCGCGGCGCACCTCTTCGACGAAATAGTCGGCGTCGCGGTACTTGGCCCGCTGCGGCGGCTGCACCACGATCGGCTCGCGCTTGGCGTCGGCCACCGCCGGATAGGACGCCCAGCCGAGCTGGGCCATCGAGTCGAGGATGGCGTTGCGCCGGTCCAGCGCCGCCTGCATGTGGTGGGCGGGGTTGTAGTTGTCCGGCCCCTTGGGCAGGGAGGCCAGGAAGGCGCACTGCGCCAGGGTCAGGTCGTTAAGCGACTTGCCGAAGTAGTTATAAGCCGCCGCGCCGACGCCATAGCTGTCGTGGCCGAGCCAGATTTCGTTGAGGTAGAGCTCGAGGATGCGCTGCTTGCTCAGTGCCTGCTCCAGGCGCGTGGCGAGGATGGCTTCCTTGAGCTTGCGCCCGATCGAGGCCTCGTTGGTCAGCAGGACGTTCTTGGCCACCTGCTGGGTGATGGTCGAGCCGCCCTCGGGCCGGCGCCCCTGCAGGATGTTGAAAATGTCCTTGAACATCGCCCGCCCGACGCCGCTGACATCGACGCCGCCGTGGGTGAAGAAGTTGTGGTCCTCGGCCGCCAGAAAGGCCTCGGAGACCTGCTGCGGGATCTGGTCGTAAGGCACGTAGATGCGCCGCTCGGTCGAGTACTCGCCGATCAGGGTGCCGTCCCAGGCGTAGACCCGGGTGGCGGTGGGCGGGTGATAGTCGACCAGGTCGGCGGCGTTCGGCATGTCGTGGAACAGCCACGCCATGTAGAACGCCAGGCACGCCCCGGCGACCGCGACGAGCAGAGACAGCGCCACGCCAGCCAACGCGGTCCAGCGACCGACCGAAACCAACCGAAACTCCCCGAAGCGGGCCAGCGCCCCCGCCTCGTCTAGCGCGCGCCGCGCCGGGCGCCAATGAGGCGGTTCAGCGCCAGGCGAAGACCGGCTGCTCCAGCTCGGCGACGCGGGTGATGCGGCCGGCGACCAGTTCGCGCAACTGGTAGATCATCGCCGCGGTGGGCGCGTGGATGTGGTGCTCGCCCAGATGCATGCGGATCAGCGGTCGCGGGCTTTCGGGAATGGTCTCGAAGGTCACCGCGGCGTCGGCGTGGATATGGTCGAGGCGGAAGCGGTGGACCGAGGCCACCTCATGCGGGTTGGGCTTCAGCGCGCTGGCGTCGTCGAGCCAGGCCACCACCGGCGTGATCGCGTAGCCCGAGCGGGTCGGATAGTCGTCGAGCACGCCCAGGATGTTCGCCGGCGGCAGGTGGAGGCCCAATTCTTCCTCCAGCTCGCGCAGCGCCGTCTCCTCCAGCGTCTCGCCAGGATCGCAGCGGCCGCCGGGCAGCGCCCACTGGCCGGCGTGGGCGCGCAGTTCGGCCGAGCGGCGGGTTATCAGGAAGGCGGTCTCGCCGGAGCCGTCGTCCGCCTCGACCAGCGTCAGGGCCACGGCCGCCAGCTTGAGCTCCTCGCCGACGTGGGCGATGCGCGGGAAGGCGCGGCAGCGCGCGGCCAGGGTCTCGCGGAAGGCGGCGGCGAAGGGGAAGCTCATCCGTCGGCCAGGAAGCGCCGAAGCAGCGCCTCGGCCCGCTCCGGCTCGTCGCGATAGGCGCCGTGCCCGGCCCCCTCGAACACCACCAGCTCGCCCACCCCGGCTGGCAGGGCCGCGTGGATCGCCTGCGCGCACTCCACCGGCGTGATCGGGTCGAGGCCGCCGGCCAGCACCAGCGTCGGGCAGCGCACGGCGGCGAGGCCGGTCAGCAGGTCCATGGTCCGCTGCTCGCCCTCGATGAAGTGGAACATCACCTCGGTGCGCATCAGCGCCCGGCCGCGGTCTGAGCCGTCGCGGGGCGGCGCTGGATTATAGAGCGGCATGCAGGTGCGCATGTAGTCGCCCACCGCCGCCGGGCTGGGTGCGGTCCAGAACGCCTCGGCGATCCGCCGCGCCTCGGCCCCGCCCAGCCGCTCCATCGCCGCGTAGGTGGCGCCGAGCGCCATGCGCCCGGCGGTCGACGAGAACACCAGCTTCGACGGCGCCTCGGGATGGCGCGCCGCATAGCTCATCGCCACCATGCCGCCGAACGACTGGCCGAACACGACGGGCTTCTCGATACCCAGGGCCTGGCAGAAGCCGTGGATGTCGTCGCCCCACTGGGCCAGCGTCCAGGTGTCCACTTCGCCGGTCGAGCGGCCGTTGCCGCGGTGGTCGAGGTAGATCACCTGGTGGGTGTCGGCGAAGCGGTCGAAATAGGGGCGCATCGACGCGTGGTCGAAGCCCGGCCCGCCGTGCAAGGCGATCAGCGCCGGCCGCTCCACCATCCGATCGCCAGCGGGGGCCAGCTGGGGCGAAACCACGTCGAAGAAGAGCCGCGCGCCGTTGACGTCGATGTGCATGCCGAACCCTGCCGAAAACGAGACGCCGCCTTGTACGGCGCTGGCCGTTGACCGGTCTAGCGCGGCGGGAATAACCAGGACCATCCAGCTGCACAGAACCGAGGGGACTCACCCGATGCTTGACCGCCGCAACACGATCGCCGGCCTCATGGGAACCGCCATTGCCGCCGGCGCCGTCCGCCCCGTGTTTGCTGGCGCCGCCGCGCCGGTCCTCGCCGGCAGGTCGAACTACCGGATCACCACCCAGCAGAGCTGCGGCGACCTGCTGCGGGCGTCAGTGGTGATCGACATCACCGAGGACCTCGTCTGCAAGCCCACCAACGCGCAGAACGGCTTCAACTTCCAGATGAACTGCTATTCCAACGAAGCCCGCAGCGCCTGGCAGCAGTACATCGTCGGCCTGGCGGGGACCGACCTGCACGGCAAGTTCCAGAACTTCCGCTCCGTCGGGCCGAACAAGCCGATGAAGAGCATGGCCAAGCCGCAGTTCCCGCTGCTGTCGCTGCCCAACCTCACCCTGCCCGCCGGCTACCGGATCACCATCGCGCTGGCGGACGACGCCAGCCACAACGTCACCGGGGTCGACTTCACCGTCGCTAAGGGTGGCCAGACGGTCGCCCACAAGCAGGTAACGCTGACCGACAACGGCATCGACCAGGCGAACCTGGCCCCGATCGTGGCGTTCGAGCTGGTGCTGGTGGGTCCCGCCGGCGGCCATACGGCGGTGCTGAAGTCCGGCGGCGGCACGTTCGCCTATTCGGCGGCGGGGGCCATGGCCGCCGGCGCCGACTTGCCCGCTTGCATCGCCCACGCGAACGGCACCGCCGAACAGTCCAACAGCACCTACGGGCGGGTCGCCGCGAACCCCGGCGCATCGTTCACCCAGACCTTCGCGGTGAGCTGACTACCGCTCCGCCAGCCTGGTCCCCCGGTTGAAGAAAGCGTCGATCGACTGGGCGATCTTGTCGGCCAGGGCGGCGCGGGCGTCGGGGTCGTTGAGGCGGGCTTCGTCGGCGGGGTTGGTGATGAAGCCCATCTCCAGCAGGGCGGCCGGCACGTCGGGGGCGAGCAGCACGAAGTAGTTGGCGTCGCGCTGGCTGCGCGGCAGCAGCGGGGCGCGGTCGCCGATGTTCGCGATCAGGGTCTGGGCGAAGGCGGCAGAGCGGTTGCGGGTGGTGCGCTGGGTCAGATCGAGCAAGATCTGGCCCACCGCCTGGTCGTCGGCGGCTTCCTGCAGGAACCACTCGTTGCGGCCCAGCACGTAGCCGACGCGCTGCTCGCCGCGCTCGGAGAGGGTGTAAATGCTGGCGCCGTGGGTCGACGCGTCGCCGGAATCGGCGTGCAGTGACAGGAAAAGGTCGGCGCCGGCGCGGCGGGCGATCTGCACGCGTTCTTCCAGCGGGACGTAGACATCGGAGTCGCGGGTCATCACCACCTGGTAGCGGCCGGTGCGCTCGAGCCGCGCCTTCAGAGCCAGGGCGGTGGCCAGGGTGACGTTCTTTTCGTAGCTCGACGAACCGACAGCGCCGGAGTCGCGGCCGCCGTGGCCGGGGTCGATGACGATGACCTTGCGCACATGCTCGGGCGGCGCCTGCAGGTTGGCGGCCAGCTGCACGGCGGGCGCAGGGTCGGCCGCCGGCGCGGCGACAGACGCTGCGGCGCCCCGGTTCGGGGCGCGCGCCAGGGCCGGGCCCTTGGCGGCGAGGTCGATCACATAGCGGTAGTTGGCGGCGCCGTCGGCGGGCGGCAGCAGGAAGCGGCGCTCCACGGCGACGCTCTGGGCGAGGTCGAGCACCAGGTGAGCGCCGCCGGCGCCGTTCTCGACGCGCCAGCCGCGCACCAGCCCCTGCCCGACGCCCTTCAGCACGTTCGCAGTCGACGCGCCCTTCAGAATCAGCGTCAATTCGGTGGGAGATGCATCGGCATCGTCGAGCGACCCGCTCGCGGCGGCGTGCATGTCGACCACGACCCGCGTCTCGCTGGCCCCGCCGCCGAGGCGCACGTTGACCACGTCGGGCCCCGAGGTCTGGCGCGCGCCGGCCATGACCGCGGCCGCGCAGCCAGCCGCCAACACGAGGCCCAGCCCCACGCGCATCCAGCGCGATCCGAACGCTTGACGAACAACCCCGCGCATCACACCCGCGACCAATTTTTTGGGCGAGCTACCCTCGCCGTTAGTCCTACTATCCGGCGAGCCTGTAGAGAAACGGTTAAGTCGAACCAGGGGAAACCGCCGCGCTTCCCAAGTGCGACCTAATGTTGCTATTACGGGCCGCGCACCCAGAGTCCGACACCGGACCATGCCTTCGGATGCGCAAAGGCCAGGCGTCGGGCCCGCGAAGCTTCGCGACGACGCGCCCACCCCTCCGCGCCGCCCACCGTTGGGCGACGCGCCATTGGAACAACTTAACTTGATGGGCAGCGCCCTCTTCCTCCGAACGATCGCCGCCGAAGCCGATGCTGGCGGTGCGGTCCGGGGGAACGGCGCGCCGCATAGCAGGCGGCGACCGGGCCAGGAGCCCGCGGCGCGCCGTGGAGAATGTCGTAATGACGAGAAAAATGCTGATCGACGCCGCCCACCCGGAGGAAACCCGGGTGGTGGTGCTGGATGGAACCCGCGTTGAGGAGTTCGACTTCGAAAGCCAGGCCCGCAAACAGCTGCGGGGCAACATCTACCTGGCCAAGGTCACCCGTGTAGAGCCCAGCCTGCAGGCCGCCTTCGTCGAGTACGGCGGCAACCGGCACGGCTTCCTGGCCTTCAACGAAATCCACCCCGACTACTACCAGATCCCCCACGCCGACCGCGAAGCGCTGATGCGCGAAGTGGCCGCCGAGGCGGATGATGACGAGAACGGCAATGGCCACGGCGCCGGCGCCACCGACGAGGACGGCGAAGCGCTCGGCGGCGTCGATGATGAGGTCGATGTCGACGAACAGGTCGAGCGCCTGCGCCGGCGCATGCTGCGCCGCTACAAGATCCAGGAAGTGATCCGCCGCCGGCAGATCATGCTGGTGCAGGTCGTCAAGGAAGAGCGCGGCAACAAGGGCGCGGCGCTCACCACCTATCTGTCGCTGGCCGGCCGCTACTGCGTCCTGATGCCCAACACCGACCGCGGCGGCGGCATCAGCCGCAAGATCACCTCGGCCACCGACCGCAAGCGCCTGCGCACCGCCGTGCAGAGCCTGGGTACGCCGAAGGGCATGGGCCTGATCGTGCGCACCGCCGGCGCCAAGCGCACCAAAGCCGAGATCAAGCGCGACTACGACTACCTGGTCCGTACCTGGGAAGAGATCCGCGACACCACCATGCACTCGGTGGCGCCAGCGCTGATCTACGAGGAAGAAGACCTGGTGAAGCGGGCGATCCGCGACCTCTTCGACAAGGACATCGACGGCGTCTGGGTCGAGGGCGAGGCCGGCTACAAGGAAGCCCGCGACTTCATGCGCGTCATCATGCCGGCGCAGGCCAAGAAGGTGCAGGCCTACCGCGAGCCGGTGCCGCTTTTCGTGCGCCACCGCATCGAAGACCACCTGCAGCAGATCTATTCGCCGGTGGTGCCGCTGAAGAGCGGCGGCTATTTGGTGATCAACCAGACCGAGGCGCTGGTGGCGGTGGACGTCAACTCCGGCCGCGCCACCCGCGAGCGCAACATCGAAGCCACGGCGCTGAAGACCAACATGGAGGCGGCCGAAGAGACCTGCCGCCAGCTGCGCCTGCGCGACCTCGCCGGCCTGATCGTCATCGACTTCATCGACATGGAGGAGTCGAAGAACAATCGCGCGGTCGAGAAGAAGCTGAAGGATTGCCTGAAGGACGACCGCGCCCGCGTACAGATGGGCAAGATCTCGTCGTTCGGCCTGATGGAGATCAGCCGCCAGCGCCGCCGCACCGGCATCCTCGAAGGCACCACCCACATCTGCCCGCATTGCGCCGGCGCCGGCCGGGTGCGCTCGGTGGAATCGAGCGCCCTTTCGGCCTTGCGCGCGGTGGAGATGGAGGGCCTGCGCGGCGGCGGCGAGATTTCGCTGCGGGTGCCGCCGGAAGTCGGGCTCTACATCCTCAACGCCAAGCGCGACTACCTGATGCGGCTGCGCCAGACGCACGGCCTCTGGGTCAACGTCGCCCTCGATGAGACCCTGGCCGCGGCCGAGAACGCCATCGACCGCATCTCCAGCGAGGCCCCGCCGATCGCCGGCCGCGCCTGGGAGCCGCCGCCCGCCGAGGCCTTCACGCCGGAAGCCGACGACGACGACTTCGTCGCCGAAGAGGAAGAAGACGAGGAGGACGAGGAAGAGATCGAGCAGGAGGACGAGGACGACGACTCGGCCGCCGCCCGCTCCGAGGAAGACGACGAAGACGACGACGAGGATCGGCCGCGCGCCGAGCGCGGCGGCGACGACGAGGGCCGCCAGCGCGGTCGCCGGCGCCGGCGCCGCGGCCGTCGCGGCGAGGAGCCCCGCGCTCAGACCGCGGCCGCCCAACAGCAGCCGCACGCCGAGCGTCCCGCCCAGCCCGCGCAGGGCGATCCGCTCGACGACAGCGATCCGCGCAAGCGCCGCCGGCGCGGCCGCCGCGGCGGCCGGCGGATGCGCGAAGAGCCGCGCACCGGCGACGTCTACGCCTGGTCGTGGCCCGCCCGCCCGGTCGGCGACGATCCCTACCAGTGGCGCGGCCCGGTGCAGGCCCAGCTGGCCCCAGCCGAACCCGCTCCGGCGCCCGAGCCGGTCGCCTACGTTCCGCCGCAGCCGCGGCCGGAGCTGCCCGACATGCCCGAGCTGCCCGCCGCCGCGCCGACCTCGTCGGACGACGTCTGGGTCGAACTGCCGGCCGCGGATGAAGCGCCGGCGCGCAAGCCCAGCCGTCCGCGCCGCGGTCGCGGCCGGGCCACGGCGCCGCTGCCGGAAGCGATCGTCTCGGGCGAGCAGCCCGATCTGGTGACGGAAGCGCCGGTCGCCGAGGCTGAGCCGGAACCGGTGGCTGAAGCTGCCCCCGAGCCGGTGATGGAGGCCCCGCCCGAGCCCGAGCCGGTCGTCGCCGAAGCCGCGCCGGAGCCGGTGGCGGAACTCGTCGCCGCGCCGGAGCCCCCTGCCCTGCCGCCCGAGCCCGCGCCGCGTCCTTACGACGCCAACGAGATCGTGGCCCCTCCGGCCAGTCCGCGCCGCGGCTGGTGGCGCCGCGGCGGCTGAGGCGATAAGGTTCCCAAGGCGGGGGCGCTGAGCAGGTCCGGAGCAAGGATGTGAGCGTCCTCGACACCCCTCTCGCACGGCGGCTGCGCGCCGGTATCGGCGCACTGGCCGCGACCTGCGCCCTGCTCTCGCCGGTCACGGCGGCGCGGGCGCAGGAGCCGCAGCTCAACATCGTGCGCGACACCGAGATCGAGGAGATCCTGCACCACGAGATGGACCCGGTGTTCGCCGCCGCGAACATGGATCCCAAGCGGGTGCAGCTCTACGTGGTCGCCGACAACGACACGGTGAACGCCGAGACCGGCTCCGGCTACAACATGATCGTGTTCTCGGGCCTCCTGCTGAAGACCAAGACGCCCAACGAACTGATCGGGGTGCTGGCCCACGAAACCGGCCACATGGCGCGCGGCGATGTCGCCCGGGTCGGCGAGATGGAACACAGCACCGTGGCGCCGATGATCATCGGCCTCGGCCTCGGCATCCTCGCGGCGCTGGCCGGCGCGCCGGACGCGGCGGCGGGGCTGATCTACTCCGGCGGCTACTTCGGCCAGATCAACGCGCTGGCCTTCTCGCGCGACGACGAATCGCGCGCCGACCAGGCGGCGATCACCTACCTGGAAAAGGCCGGCTATTCGGGCGCGGGCATCGTCGACTTCTTCAACTACTTCCGTTCGGAAGAAGTGTTCACCGACATCAAGAAGTATCCGTTCTGGGTCGACCACCCGCTCACCGACGAACGCCTGGAGGCGCTGGCCGTGCGGGCCAAGGCGCAGCCGCACTACGCGACGCCCGACACGCCGGAGATGATCGCTGAATACGAGGTCATGAAGGCCAAGCTCGCCGCCTTCACCAACCGGCCCTACCAGACCTACATGGACTTCCCGGAGACCGATCAGTCGTTCCCCGCCAGGTACGCCCGCGCCATCGCCGACTACCGCGAACTGGAGACCGAGAAGGCGCTGAAGGAGATCGACGCCCTGATCGCCGACCGGCCCAACGACCCGTATCTCTACGAGCTCAAGGGCCAGACCCTGATGGAGACGGCGCGCTCCGAGGAAGCCGAGATTCCGCTGCGCAAGGCGGTCGAGCTGAAGCCGGATGCGCCGTTGCTGCGCATCCTGCTGGGCGAGACCCTGCTGGCCGAGAACCTGCCCGCCAAGACCGAGGACGCCATCGTCACCCTCAACCGCTCGCTCGTCGTCGAGCCGGACAACCCGATCACCTGGCAGTACCTCTCCGAGGCCTACGACTCCAAGGGCGACGAGGGCATGGCCCGGCTGGCGGCCGCCGAGCAGAACTTCTACCTCGGGCAGATGCCCACGGCTCGCGCCTTCGCCATGCGCGCCCGGGGCTTCCTGCGCCGCGGCACGCCCGAGTGGCAGCGCGCCACCGACATCGTGCTCACCTCCAATCCGTCCCCGGATGATCTCAGACTGCTAGGACCCGGATGAAGCCACTTTTCGTTTTCGCCGCCGCGGTGTTCGCGCTCGGCCTGGGCGCTTGCCAACCTGCCCGCGGCGACGACGCCGGCTTCGACGCCAAGGTCAAAGAATACCTGATGACGCACCCGGAGGTGCTGCGCGCCGCGCTGGACAACATGCAGGCCAAGGAGGACGCGGCCGACCAGCATGCCCATGACCTCGCCGCCGCCAAGGCCAAGGCGCTGCTGCCGACGCTGCGTCAGGCCCTGGAGCACGACCCGCGCGACTTCGCCGCCAACCCGACCGGCAAGGTCACGGTCACCGAGTTCTACGACTACCGCTGCCCGCACTGCATCAGCATCGCCCCGAAGATCGTGGCGCTGATCAAGAGCCACCCGGAGGTGCGGGTAGTGTTCAAGGAGATGCCGATCTTCGGGGCCACCTCCGAGCACGCAGCCCGCGCGGCGCTCGCCGCCCAGCAGCAGGGCAAGGACTACATCGGCCTCTACGAGGCGATGATGGCCACCCACCCGCTGACCGACGCCGACATCGACACCCTGGCCGCCGCCAAGGGCATCGACCTCGCCAAGATGAACGCCCCGGCCAACCTGACCGCCGACGCCAAGCAGCTCGACGACGTCGCCAAGCTGGCCGCCAAGCTTGCCATCGACGGCACGCCGGGCTTCGTGGTCGGCGACGAGATCATCGAAGGCGAGGACTACGACGGCCTGATGGCGGCGATCACCAAGGCGGAGAAGGGCTGAGGCCTACCCCGCGGCCCTGCGCGGCAAGGCCCAGGAACGGAAGGGCTCGAACTTCGAGCCCGTCCAGGTCAAGGCGGCGACGTGGCTGGTCGCGTCGTCGATCTCGATGGTCGAGTAGCTGGCGGGCACGCCACGGGTGCGGATCGACAACGTGCCGGCGCCGCAGCAGAAGCTGTGGCCGCCCGCGTAGGGCAACGGCCGGGTAAACGGCGTGTGCAGGTGGCCGGTCAGGATCAGGTCGACGCCTGCCGCCGCCAGGTGTCGCGCCGCTTCATCGCCGCAGCGGATGCCCGCCTCGACCGGCGCGCCTTCAATCTCGATCAGCGGATGATGGCAGACGAAGACCTTGGCCGCCTTCGGGTTCGCCGCGAAGCGCGCCGTGAGCCGCTCCAGAGTCGGCAGGTCTAGGGCGCCCAGCGACCAGTTGAGCCGCAGCTGACCGCCGCGCGCCGAGTTCAGCGCATAGACCGCCAGCTCCGGCGTCTCGAACAGCGACTGGTCCGCCGGACCGATGTAGCGACGATACCGGCCGAATGGGGTGAAGGCGCGCAGCGGGATATTCCAGTAGGGCGTATCGTGATTGCCGGGCGTGACCAGCAGCGGCGTCGGCAACCGGTCCAGCCAGCGGCGCGCCGCCGCGAATTCGCGCGGCAGACCGTTGAGGGTCAGGTCGCCGCTGACGATGGTCAGCGTCGGCTCGAAGGCATGCGCCGCCGCCACCGCGGCCTCGGTGGCGTCGCGGTCCTCGCCGCCGAAGTGGATGTCGCTGAGGTGGACCAGGCGCAGCGTCATGGCGGCGGCGCCAGGGCGCGGAAAGCGCGCGGTACGAACGCGATATCAGCTCTTCGCCCCAACCGGTGCAGTTCTCCATCGAACAGCGCCGGGATCGGCCGGCGCGCCCAGGCCTCACCCTGCGTGCAGAGCCGCACATCGACCTCGGGCGCCGCGCGCCAATCGCCGAGCGCGCCATGGAAACCGAGCTGCATCGCTTCGACCGCATCGTGGATGTCGAGACTGGCGGCTTCGAGCGCCGTCTCCTCTTGCAGGCGGCTGGAGACCAGCGGGCAGATCAGGCTGAGCGCCAGCGTCGGCACTGCCGCGCCGCCGTCCAGCCGGTAGCGGAGCCGGCGGGAGAAGGCGCGTCGCCAAGCCAGAGCCGCGTGACGAAGGGCCCGCGCCAGCTGGCCGGCGCGGGCGGCCTCGCGGGCCGGGGCCCACAGGGCCGGCGCGCCCAAAATAGCGGCGCAATAAAACCGTTGGCCGCCGACCACGCCGCCCGAGACGTCCCGCGCCACCCCCTGGCTGAGCGCGGCGGACAGAGCCTCGCGCCAAGGCCGGGGTCCGTAGAGGGCTCGCGGCAGCATGTTCACGGTCCCGCCGGCCAGCGGCGCGAGCAGCGGTCCGTCCGAACCACAAAGGTCGGCAGCGAGCCTGGCGGTGCCGTCGCCGGCCAACACGACCAGCAGGTCGGGCGACGCGTCTACCGCTTTGCGCAATAGCGCCTCGACGTTGTCCGGCTGCGTCTCCACGGCGTTGCAGGTCGCGCCGAACGCCGCGACGATTTCCCGCAGAGCCTCGGTCGCGCCGGCTCCGACGCTCCCGGCGGCGGGGTTGACGACGGCCTCGATGCGCTGAAACCGGGGCCGCGTGCTCGGATGGTCGGGGCTCGGGTCGGGCTGCACCGGCCGGCAACGCTTCGCAGCCGCGCCGGTTGCTTACTTCGTCCGCTCGATCAGGTCGGCGAAGGCGGTCATCAGGCCGGTGAGGAACTTGGCCGTGCCCTCGCTGGCGATGCTGTCGTCGTCGGTGAAGAGGGTGGCCGCGCCGCCGACGTAGGCTTCCGGCTGCTGCAGCACCGGCATGTCGAGGAAGACCAGCGACTGGCGCAGGTGGTGGTTGGCCCCGAAGCCGCCGATGGCGCCCGGCGAGACGCTGACGATAGCGCAAGCCTTCTTCGACCAGACGCTCTTGCCGTAGGGCCGCGAGCCGACGTCGATGGCGTTCTTCAGCACCCCGGGAACCGAGCGATTGTACTCGGGCGTCACGAACAGCACCGCGTCGGCGGGGCGGATCTCATCGCGGAATTTGACCCACGAGGCGGGCGCGCCGGCGGCTTCCAGGTCCTCGTCGTAGAGCGCCAGATCGCCAATCTCGACGATCGTCAGGTTCAGGTTGTCCGGCGCCAGCTTGGCCAGGGCGTGGGCCATGCGCCGGTTGTAGGACGCCTTGCGCAGGCTGCCGACCACCACCGCGACGTTGCGCTGGACCATGAAAGCTTCTCCGGTTGGGGTGTTCAGGCGGCGGCCGCCTTCGCTCGCGCCGAGATGGTCTTTTCGACGAAGCGGCGCAAGGCCGCGGCGACGTCGGCCGGGCAGTCGAGGTTCGGCGAGTGGCCCGCGCCATGCCACACGTGCAGCCCCGTCCCTTTCGGATACTTGGCCCAGGTGGCGAGCATCGCCGTGACCGGGATGGTGGTGTCCTTGTCGCCGAAGGCCACCAGCACCGGCATGGGCAGGCCGGCCACCCGCTCGCCGAGGCGCAAGCCCATCATCGAGCGCATCGAGCCACGCAGGCGGCGCTCCGGCGCCGCGGCGATGTCGGCCAGCAGCTGGCGCACCGATGGGTGCAGCTGGCGGGCGCTCTCCGGCGGCACGGCGCTGGGCCGGCGCGCGGCCATGCGCCGGTCGATGAGGGCGTCGAGTTCGGGACCCTCGGTGGGGAGTCCGGCGCGGTAGCCGTCCGGGTCGGAGGGATCGAGCAGCACCAGCCCCTTGATCAGCTGCGGGTGGTCGACCGCGAACTGCGCGACGGTCGCCCCGCCCAGCGAGTGCCCGACCAGGGTGAAGTCACGCCAGCCCACGCTGCTGACCAGCTCGAAGGCGTCCTCGGCGAAGATCTGCACGCCGTAGTCGGCCTCGTTCGGCGGCGCCTCGGACCCGCCGGCGCCGCGATTGTTGATGGCGATCGAGGTGTAGCGATCAGCCGGCAGCGCCTCCTGCACCTGGCCCCAGATCCGCGCCGAGGCCTCGAAGCCATGGATAAAGACGAGCTTCTCCGGCCCCTCCCCGTGCTGGAAGTATTCGAGGCGGACCTTGGAGAGCTGGGCAACAGTCATGGCGGCGTTTCCTGGGCGGGCTTTTCGCTCACTCTAAACCCGGCGCCGGCTGCTGGGGAGACGCCGCGGCCCGCACTTCGCCGCAGAACCAGTCGAGGCCGGCGTCAGGGTTGGTGCGGCGCACGATCGAGACGGTCCACGGCAGATAAATCGGCATCGGCGGTTCGAGCACTTGCAGGCCCAACAGCTCGGCGCGCGCCTCGGCCAGGCGCCGCGGGCCGGACGCGATGGCGTCGGACGCGGCGACGATGGCGAGCGCCGTCTCCCAGCGCGGCGCCAGGGCGACCGTCGCGACCTCCGCGATGTTGGGCAGCGGGTCCTCGCCGGCGGCCGGCCCGACGACGTCGTCGGCGGACGAGACCGCGGCCACCCAGATGTGGCCGGTGCTGCGCCATTGCCGGGTGCTGATCTGACCCTGGATGGTCGGGTGGCCGCGCCGGGCGACGACGCAGTAGCGGTCCTCGAACAGCGGCTCGGCGACCAGGCCAAGCGGCAAGCTCTCGAAGCGGCCAAGCACCACGTCGATCCGTCCCCGCCGCAAGTCTTCCAGCGCCAGGTAGCCGCGCAGGAACTGCCAGGTGAAGATCGGCCCCCGGATCGGCTGCAGCCGCGTCGCCAGCCGCGCGGCGATGGTCTCGTCGGCGTACTCGGTGGTGGCGACGTTGAACCAGCGGCGGCTGCCGGCCGGGTCGAACGCCTGCTCGGGCCGGATCGCCGCGCCCATCGCCTCGATCAGCGCCTCGATGCGCGGGGCCAGCGCCTGGGCCCGTGGCGTCGGCTCCAGCCCGTGCGGCCGGCGCAGGAACAGCGGATCGCCGAACACGTCCCTGAGCCGGGAAAGCGCGTGGCTGACCGCCGACTGGCTGAGGCCCAGGTGGGCGGCGACAGCGGTGGTCCGCCCCCGCCGACAAAGCTCGCGGAACACCAGCAGCAGGCCGCCGTCCAGCCGGCGGATATCGTCGTTGTCGATATCTGTCACCATGCTTATTCAGTAGTCGGGTTTCTCACCGGTGGCTAGCTCCGGACCGCCAAGGGCGGAGACCGGGTCATGAAGGCCATCCTCATCAGCACGGCGGCGATGGCCGTCGTCACGCCGGCCCTCGCCGATCCACAGACGCCCACGACCGGTCCGTGCGCCGGCGTCTATGTGTCGGTGGCCGCTCTCAGCGACTATCGCTTCGATGGCGTCAGCGAGAGCAACCTCGCCCCGACCTGGCAGACCACGCTCTACTGCTATCGCAACGATGGCCTCTTCGCCGGGACGACGCTGACCGGCGTCAACTTCGAAGACCAGCCGCGCACCCCGCTCGAGGCCGACTTCTACGGCGGCCGGCAGGTGCAGTGGCATGGCGCCACCGTCCGCTTCGAGCTGCTTTACTCGGCGTTTCCAGGGAAGCGGGCGCCTGGGCCAAGCTACGACATCGTCGAGCCGCAGGCTCAGATCTCGCGCACTTACGGAGGCCTGACCCTGGAGGGGCTCGGGGCCTGGCAAACCAGCGTGTCGGGCGGTGGCCAGCAGTGGCATGCGCGGGCCGGGGTCAGCTATGCCCTGACCAGGTGGCTGAGCCTCAACGGCCACGCCGGGCGTTTCTTCGCCGCGCGCGGCGCCGACTTCGATCACGACACCTTCGATGTCGGCGCGACGGCGACCTGGCGGCGCCTGACGCTCGATGCGCGCTATGGCGGGACGGACCTGACGCCCGCGCACTGCTACTTCACCCGCTGGTGCGCGCCCGGCGCCTACGCCAGCGCCACCTGGCGACTGCTGCCTTAAGTCAGAGCGGCTCGCCCGGCCGCAGCGGGTCGACTTCGACGCCGCCCGCGCCCGGATTGGCCCCGTAGTAGCGCCACAGCAGCCAGGCGCAGCCGCCCGCCGCCGGCAGCGCCAGCGCGATCGCGATCCCCATGGGCGCGCCCAGGGCCGCCAGCGCCGCGCCGGCGAGCACCGCGCCGGCGCAGCCGATGTCCCAGGCGCCCTCGGTGGCGGCGTGGAAGCGGAACGGATCGGGCGACGCCTTGGCGAGGTTGTAGACCGCCGTCATCATCGCCGGGACCAGCAGCGCCACGGCCAGCGAGCCGATGGCGTTGGCCGCCACCGCCAGCCAGGGCGATCCCACCGCCACCGCCCTCAGCACGACGACGAGGGCCGCGGCGGCATAGGCGATCACGGCGGCGCGCCGCCCATGCCCCTTGTCGATGTGGCGGCCGAAGAAGAGGCCGATCGCCGCGCCGACCAGCGCCGCCAGCGCCATCGCGCCCCCGAACGCCTCCAGGTCGCGGCCCAGCGACACGAACAGCAGCACCTGCCAGACGTAGTAGAAGGCGCCGCCGAACCAGCCGTCGGCGGCGAAGATCAGCGCGCCGTGGCGCGCCGCGGCCAGGGCGCCCGGCGCCCGCGCGGCCACCGCGACATTGGGCGCGCCCAGCAAAGGCAGCGCGGAGGCGGCCTGGATCAGCGCGATGGCGTCGAAGGTCCAGACCGGACCGGCGTTGACCAACGCCCAGCCGCCGGCCAGCGGCGCGGCGATGCCGACCACTGCGACGATCGCCTCGCGGGCGCTGACCTGGTGGCCGCGGTGCTCGGCGTCGCCCAGCGAGGCGAAGTAGGCGTGGTAGGCGGGCCAGTAGCAGGCGCTGCCGGCGGACGAGACTACGACCAGCGCAATCAACGGCAGGTCCAGCCCGTGCACCTGGGCCAGGATCGGGTACTGCACGCCCTCGAGCACCGTGCCGGCGATCAGCAGCGGCTTCAGCCCGAAGCGGCGGCCGAGCGGCAGGATGATCGGCCGCAGCACGAAGCGGCCGGCGAGGATGCCGGCGAAGGCTGCCAGCGTCCCGGCCACCGGCACGCCGGCGCCCAGCAGGAACGCCAGCAGGAACACCCCGCCGGCGCCGCTGGCGGCGGCCTGGACGCCGGAGTGGAGATTGACGCGATTGATCGCGTCGTTGCGGAAGAACGCCATGTTTTGGGGAACCGAAGGATGCGGACACAGGGAGGCTTCCGCCGTGGCGGAGGCCTGGCTAGGCGGCGCTCAGCGGCGCTGCTAGATCGAAGTTCCCAAGCGAAAGTGCTCCTTCAGCGCCGCCATTATGGGCTGCGCGCGATCGCTCTGGCAAGCGATCGTCCGGAGGGATGGCCCGCGAATCATTCGGGCAGTAGCTTTCGCCAACCGGCCCTTCGTCCGGCCACGATCTTTGACATCGTAGAGGATGTATCCGGTCTGATTGGCGGCGCCGGCCGCACGTCTGGCGCCGTTAACAACGGTGATTATCGGTGAAACTGGGAATTCAGGGGCGGATTCCCAGGCTGTCCCGCGGCCGAGCCCGGCGCCAACGCCGCGATCGCTTCCGCCACGCTGCGGAAGATGTGGTCCTCGCCCAGCAGGGCGGTGACCCCGAAGCGTGCGAAAGCCTTCGCCGCGCGGACCGATTCCAGCCGCGCCACGGCGAAGTCGATGCCCGCGGCGCGGGACCGGGCGATCACTTCGAGCAGGGCGCTCGCCGCGGTGAAGTCGATCTCCACGATGCTGCTGGCCTCCAGCACGAAGAGCCGGGCGTTGCCCGCCGCCGCGCCGATGGCGCTGAGGGCGTCGCGGCGGAAGTCGTGGGCGTTGAGGAACGACAGCGGGGCCTGGAAGCCCATCACCAGCACGTCCGCCGGCGCCGGGCCGGCTTGGGCCTTGGCAGCCGGCCACCAGACGGTGGTCGCGCCAACCCGCTCGAACGGGATCAGCCGGGCGCGGGTGATGGTGTAGGCGCCGTGCGCCAGCGACAGGAACATGCCGATGGCGACGCCGGTCTCGGTCGGCAGGGCGACGATCAGGCCGGTGGTCAGCAGCGCCAGGGCGAACTCGGCCGGCGTGCGGCTCAGGATCTCGGCCAGCAGGCTCCAGCGCACCAGTCGGCCGGCGACGAAGAACAGCACGCCGGCCAGCGCCGCCGCGGGCGCGTCGGCCAGCAGCCGTCCGCCGAACGCCAGCAGCAGCCCGACCACGACGGCGGCGGCGAGGCCGGCGTATTGCGAGACGCCGCCGGCCTGGGCGACCGCGGCGGTGCGCGGCGGACTGGCGTTCACCGGGAAGGCGCCGAAGAGGCCGGCGGCGGCGTTGGCGACGCCGACGCCGATATAGTCGCGGTCGATGTCCGGGTCGGCGCCGCCGGCGGCGAACGAGCGGGCGGTGGCCGCGGTCTGCAACATCGCGACCAGCGAGATGACCATGGCGAGGCTCACCAGCGGCAGCGTGTGCTCCAGGTCGAGGCGCGGCACGGCCGGCATCGGCAGGGCGGCGGGCAAGGCGCCCAGCACCGCGACGCCCTGGCGGTGCAGGCCCAGCGCCGCGGTGGCGATCGTGGCGCCGGCCAGCGCGATCAGGGCCCCTGGCAGGCGCGGACTGAGCTTCTCGGCGCCCAGGGTGACGGCGAAGACGGCCAGCGCGATGGCGGCGGCAATCCAGTTGACGTGGCCGGCGGCCGCGGCGAGCGCGGCCAGGCGGTGGTAGACGTCGCCGCTTTCGTCCGGCAGCCCCAGCGCCGCCGGGGCCTGCGAGATCACGATGTGCACCGCGATCCCGGCCAGGAAGCCGCTGGTCACCGGCTGCGACAGCAGGTTGGCGATCCAGCCCAGTCTCAGCACGCCGGCTATGACCAGGAACGCGCCGACCAGCAGCGCCAGCGCCGCGGCGAGCGCGGCGTACTGGGGCGTGCCGATCGCGGCCAGGGTCGCCAGGGCGCCGGCGAAGATCGGGGCAATGGTCGAGTCGGCGCCCACCGAGACCAGCCGGCTGGCCCCGAAGGCTGCGAACCCCACCGTCGCGGCGATGAAGGCGATCAGACCGATCTGGGGCGGCAGGCCGGCGAGGCGCGCCGTCGCCATCTGTTCGGGGATGGCGATAGCCGCCAGCGTCAGCCCCGCGGCGAGATCGCGGCCGATGGACGGACCCTGCAGCGCCCGGAAGACTGGCCAGGGCCGCGCCGTCGCCATTGCCCTAACCCTTGGCGCGCCGGATGCGGGCGAGCGAGCGGGTGATCAGGGGCTCCTGGCGCTGCAGTTCCTCGAGGTGTTGGGCGGCCAGCCGCTCGAGCAGCACGGCGCCCTCGGCGGTGAGCGTCAGCAGCACGACGCGCCGGTCCTCCTCGGAGGCGCAGCGCTCGGCCAGGCGCAGCTTCTCCATCCGGTCGATCAGCTGGACCGCGGCGTGGTGGGTGAGCTGCAGCTGCTCGGCCAGGTCCTTGATCGCCATCGGGCGCGGCGACCAGGCCCCGATCGCCAGCATCGCCTGGTACTGCTGCTGGGTGACCCCGCCCTCTTTGCTGATCGCCTCGCTGGCGGCCAGGAACCGGCGCAGCGCGTAGCGGAACTCGGAGAGGCCGGCGTACCGGCCGGGATCGAGCGCCATGGAAGCCGGTCCCTTTTCCGCCGCGGAGGCCAACATAGATCAAATCGGTCGCCGGTGAAGGTGGCTGCAAGTTATATCCCTAAATGATATATACTCGCGGCTCTGCTGGCTTTGCGAGACGCGGACATGGCCTACTCCGATCCCGGCCGGCGCCGCACGGTGCTGATCTCCGGCGCCGGCGTCGCCGGCCCGACGCTGGCCTACTGGCTGCTGCGCGCCGGCCTGACCCCGGTGCTGGTCGAGCGTGCGGCCGCGCCGCGCACCGGCGGCTATATGATCGACTTCTGGGGCGTCGGCTTCGAAGTAGCGGAGCGCATGGGCCTGGCGCCGAGGCTCAAGAAAGTCGGCCAACGCATCCAGGAAGTCCGCCTGGTGAGCGCCGCGGGGCGGACCGCGGCGCGCCTGCCGTTCGACGCCTTCTCCGGCCTGCTCGGCGAGCGGTACGTCAGCCTGCTGCGCGGCGACCTGGCGGGCGAACTGCTCCGCCTGGTGAGCGACCGCATCGAGACGCGGTTCGGCGACGAGATCGTCGGCCTGCAGCAGGGCGAGCACGGCGTCGACGTGATGTTCCGGCGCGGACCGCCCGCGCGCTTCGACTTCGTCGTCGGCGCCGACGGGCTGCACTCCAACGTCCGCCGACTGGCGATGCCGGACACTGCCGTGGCCGAGACCCCGCTCGGCTACTACGTCGCCTCGTTCACCGCCCACGGCTATCCGCACAACGACCTGCTGGCCTATGTGAGCCGGACGACGCCGGGCCGGCAGGTCGCCCGCTACGCCCTCGGCGACGGGCGCACGGCCATCTTCATGGTGCTGGCCGCCGAGTTGGGCCGCGGGCGAGAGCTGGACACGCCCGAGGCGCAGCGGCGTTTCCTCGCCGAGGCTTTCGCGAAGATCGGCTGGGAAGCGGCGGATATCATAGCGGCGCTGGCGCGCGCCGACGATCTCTACTTCGATACGGTGGCCCAGGTGCGCCTGCCGCGCTGGTCGGACGGGCGTGTCGCGCTGGTCGGCGACGCCGCCTTCTGCCCCTCGCTGCTGGCGGGCGAAGGCGCCGCGTTCGCGATGGCCGGGGCCATGGTGATCGCCGGCGAGCTGGCGGACGCGGGCGGCGCGCACCGGCCCGCCTTCGAGCGATACGAGCATCGCCTGCGGGCCTTCATCGAGCGCAAGCAGGGCGCGGCGCGGCGGATGGGCGCCTGGTTCGTCCCGAGGACGGCGCTCGGCGTCTTCGTGCGCGATCAGCTGACCCGCCTGACGTCGCTGCCGGGCCTGTCGAGCCTGATCGCCGGCCCGATGATCCGCGACGACCTCGCCCTGCCCCGCTACGACTGGCTCTCGTAAGCTTCCGCCGCCGCTAGATCAGGCCAGCCAGCGGCGAAGAGGCGTCGGCGTACAGCCGCTTGCCCATGCGGCCGGCGAGGTAGGCCTCGCGGCCGGCGATCACCGCGTGCTTCATGGCCCCGGCCATGCGGACCGGGTCCTTCGCCTCGGCGATGGCGGTGTTCATCAGCACGGCGTCGCAGCCGAGTTCCATGGCCAGCGCCGCATCGGAAGCGGTGCCGACGCCGGCGTCGACCAGCACCGGAATCTTCGCCTGCTCGACGATCAGCCGGATGTTGACCGGGTTCTGCACCCCCAGCCCCGAGCCGATCGGAGCGCCGGCCGGCATGATCGCGGCGGCGCCCAGGTCCTCGGCCTTCTGGCACATCACGGGGTCGTCGGTGGCGTAGACCATCACCGAAAAGCCGTCGGCGATCAGCAGCTTGAGGGCCCGCAGCGTCTCTTCCATGTCCGGGTAGAGATGGGCGGTGCGGGTCAGCACCTCGAGCTTCACCAGGTCCCAGCCGCCGGCTTCGCGGGCCAGGCGCAGGGTGCGCACCGCCTCCTCGCCGGTGAAGCAGCCGGCGGTGTTGGGCACATAGGTGAAGCGGTCGGGCCGCACGAAATCGGTCAGCATCGGCTGATTGGGATCGGAGAGGTTCACCCGGCGCAGCGCCACGGTGACCATTTCGGCGCCGGCCGCCTCGGCCGCGGCGGCGTTCAGGGCGTAGTCCTTGTACTTGCCGGTGCCCACGATGAGGCGCGAGCGGAAGGTGCGCCCTGCGACGCTCCAGGTTTCATCGGCGGCAATCTGCGAGCCATCCATCGCGCTACTCCTTCAGCCGCCGCCCACGAAGGCGACGATCTCGATGCGGTCCCCGTCGGCGAGCGCGGTCCGGGCGAAGAGCGAGCGCGGCACGATCTCGAGGTTGCGCTCCACCGCCAGCTTGCGCTTGTCGAGGCCTAGCACGGCGACCAGCGCCTCAAGGGTGGCCACCGCCGCCAGCTCCCGCTCCTCGCCGTTGATCGTCAGGCGCAAGACCGCGCTCCCAAAACGAAGGGCCGGCCCGCGATGGTCGAAAAGAGGGCTCGCCTCACGCCCTCACTCTCTCCCTTCGCCGGCATGACCCGGATCAGGTTCAGCGGGTCACCGCGCGCAACAGCGGTTTCTCAGCCCCTTGCCGAGGCTCCCCGGAGAAGCGGCCAATCTACGCCGGTGCGCTGGACGGTCAACAACTGCGAGCGCAACTGCGAGCGCTGCGGCAGGCATCGCGCCGAATCCCGGCTCTGCTATAGGTGCCTATGGGGCGCGGGACGGCCCTTCAGGCGAGTGGCGGGATGTGGTTCGGGGTCACCAGGATACGGCTCTTCCAGGGGGACCGGGCCCGCGATCGGCGCGACTGGCCCGCGGCCCAGCGAGCCTATGAAGCCGCGCTGAGGCGCATGCCCGACCTGCCGGCTATCTGGGTGCAGCTGGGGCACGTGCGGCGCGAGCAGGGCGCGCTGGCGGCCGCGCTGGCCGCCTACCGGCAGGCCGACCGGCTCCGCCCGGACGACGCCGACACCCTGCATCAGATCGCCCGGACGCTGCACCTGCTCGGCGACGACGAGGAGTCGCTGCGGACCTATCATCACGTGCTGATGCTGGCGCCGGCGCTGCCGGGCGCGGCGGCGGAGGTGATGCGCATCTCCAGCAAGCTCGAAAACGCGGCCCCGCCAGCGTCCGAGCCGCCGGCAAACGATCCCCTACCCGAACCGCCGCCGCCCAGCGCCGAGGACCGACCGCCAGCGCCGGACGTCTCGCCGGAGGCCATCGCGCAGCAGGTGGCGGCCCTGCTGGCGCCGGTGCTGGCCCCGCAGCCCGCGCCGGTCGGATCGCGCCGGTTCTACGCCTACCTCGGCCCGGACCGCGCCCTGACCACCCTGCACGACGGCCAGTACATCTTCGTAGACCCGCAGGACGACGTGCTGACGCCGCAGCTGGTGGCGCGCGGGTATTGGGAGATCTGGATCGAGGCGGTGGTGCTCTCGCTGCTGCGCCCCGGCGACCGGGTGATCGAGGTCGGCGCCAACCACGGCTATTACACCCTGCGCATGGGGGCCAAGATCGGCCCGCAAGGCCGGCTCGACGCGTTCGAGGCCAACCCGCGGCTGACCCGCCTGCTCAGCCTGTCGATCGGCATGAACAACCTCAACGGCTGGACCTTCGCGCACCAGAAAGCCGTGGTGGACCACCCCGGCCTGGTCACCTTCTCGACCGCCGCCAACGACAGCGGCTCCGGCCACCTGCTCGAAGGCGGGCGGCTGTTCGGCGATGCGCCGACGCTGGTCGAGGTCGAGGGCGTGCGGCTGGACGACCTCTTCCCCACCGAGCGGATCGACTTCATCCGCACCGACGCCGAAGGCAGCGAGCCGCTGATCGTGGCCGGCGCCTACGGCATTTTGGAGCGCAACCCCGACATCAAGCTCTGCATCGAATGGAGTCTGCCGATGATCGAGTCGCGCACCAGCGCCGCGCAGTTCGTGGGCGAGCTGGAAAAGCGCGGCTTCCGCTTCTGGGAAATCCAGGCCGATGCCTCCCTGGTCGAGAAATCGCCGGCGGCCCTGCTGCAGATCGCCGAGGGGAATCTCGTGGTGGCGCGGCAGCTGCCCGGGCGCTGACCTCTAGCCGCGCGGGATGCTCCGCGGCGCGCCCCAGGTCAGGTCCGACGCCGCGGCGACCTCCAGAACGCCCCCCTCGGCGAAGGGCGACATCAGCTCGGCCAGGGCCGTGCCGAAGGCGTCGGCGGTCGCCTCGCCCATCATCTTGCGGTTCCAGTTCATGCGGGCGTGGTTGCCGGCGACGAAGTCGGCCACGCTCTGACGGAAGCTGAAGGCGAAGCGCTGGCGCCCGGCGATGTCGAGCCAGGCGGCGTGCGGGCCGAGCGACGGCCGGGCGTCGGGATCCGGGTTACGCCAGGCGGGATTGATCTGGCGGCCGGTGCGCTGGAACCAGTGATCCAGGAAGTCCACCCACGCCTCGTGCCCGCAGGGCGGCGCGGGCGCCGGGAAACTCGGCGCGTCGTCGAGCAAGGCGACGACCCCGGTCCAGCGGGCGAGCTTGGGAAAGAGCGCGGCGGGGTCGGTCCAGTGGATCGAACAGCCGGCTGTCACCAGGTCGAAGCCGCGTTCGCTCTCGTAGGTCTCGGCGCGGTCCTGCACCCAGAGGATGTTGGCGTGGCGCCCGGCGTCGGCGGCCCGGCCCTCGGCGAGCATCGGCGCCGCCGGATCCAGCGCGACCACCTCGCCGAAGTGATCGGCCAGCACGCGGGCGACCTTGCCCGGCCCGCAGCCGATATCGAGCGCGCGGCTGCGGCCGGGGACCAGACCCAGCAGGATCTCGTAGAGCGCCGGCGCGTAGGGCGGTCGGCCGTGGTAGCTGGCGGCTACGTCCGCCTCGGCGAACACTGCCGCCCCGGCGGCGCGCCGCGCCTCGTCGTCGCGCATTGTCGCACGCCTCTTCGTTGACGCGGCATCCTGGCGCATTACCTTTTGGCGAGGCACTCGCGTTTGGAGCGGATCGGCTTGGCGGATAATCGTTCGGGAAATCAGTGGCGTGAGCCCCGGCAGGCGCGCTCGCGGGCAACCTGGGAGGCGATCGTCGAGGCCGCGGCTCAGATTCTCGAGCGCCACGGGCCGGAAGCGCTGACCACCAATGCGGTCGCCGAGCGGGCCGGCGTCAGCATCGGCACCCTATACCAGTACTTCCCCGACAAGCAGGCGATCCTGATCGCGGCGGCGCGGCGCGAGCCGCTGGCCGGCCGGTCCGCCGCCCTGGTCCAGGCGCTGATTGCGGCGCTGGAGCGGCTGGGCGGCTTCGGCGCGGCTGCGCCGGGTGGCTCGGTCCGCAACGCGCACCCGCCGAAGCGCCGCCGTGGCCCTGCCTGGGAGCGCCGGATCGCCGACGCCGTGGCTGAATGGATCCGTGGCCTGATCCCGACTCCCACCCCGGTTCTGCGGCCGATTCCGATTCGCACGCGGCAGCCGCGCCCGCCAAGGCGTTGAACCGCAACGCATCTCTACCCGAAGCTTGTGACCCGGCTCCGCCCCGGCTAAAAGCCCGGCGCCGGGGGCGACGCGGGGCCGAATGTCGAAACCGATCTACGTTCTGAACGGCCCGAACCTCAATCTCTTGGGCGAGCGGGAGCCGACCATCTACGGCAGCGCCACGCTGGCTGACGTGCAGGCGCTGTGCGAGGCGCGCGCCGCCGCCAAGGGACGGGACGTCATTTTCCGCCAATCCAACCACGAAGGCGACCTGATCGATTGGGTGCAGGAGGCGCGCACTGCCGGCGCCGCCCTGGTGATCAACGCTGCGGGGTATGGCCACACCTCCGTCGCGCTGCTGGATGCGCTAAGAACCCTGACGATCCCGGTGATCGACTGCCATCTCTCCAACCCCGCGGCGCGCGAAACCTTCCGCCACGTCTCCTACGTGACCCAGGTGGCCCGCGGCGCGGTGTCGGGCTTCGGCCCGGCGAGTTATGAACTGGCGGTCGAGGCCGCGTGCGGCCTGGCCGCCGACTGACTGAAGTAGAACGAGGTATTCGCCGAACCATGCCCGATCCCAAGGCTCCGGCCGACCCGATCGACGCGCGCCTCGTGCGGCGCCTGGCCGCCATCCTCAACGACACCGGCCTGACCGAGATCGAGGTCGAGCGCGGTGACCTGCGGATCAAGGTGGCGCGCAATCTGACCGTCCAGGCCGCCGCACCGCAGATGTACGCCGCCGCGCCAGCCCCGGCCGCGCCCGCCGCCGGCCCAGCGCCGGCCGCCCAGCCCCAGGGCATGGCCGAGATCGAGGGCGACCTGGTCAAGTCGCCCATGGTGGGCACCGTCTACCTGCAGCCCGAGCCCGGCGCCGCGCCCTTCGCGCGGGTCGGCGACAATGTCAGCGAGGGTCAGACCCTGCTGATCATCGAGGCGATGAAGACCATGAACCCGATACCGGCCCCCCGCGCGGGCCGGCTGCTGGAAATGCTGGTCGCCGATGGCCAGCCGGTGGAGTTCGGCGAGCCGCTGGCCGTCATCGGGTAGCTGCGCGTCATGTTCGAGAAGATCCTCATCGCCAACCGGGGCGAGATCGCCCTGCGGATTCACCGCGCCTGCAAGGAGATGGGGATTTCCACCGTGGCCGTGCACTCGGACGCGGACGCCAGCGCCATGCACGTGCGCCTGGCCGACGAGAGCGTGTGCATCGGGCCGGCGCCGCTCGCCAAGAGCTACATGAACATCCCGAACATCATCGCCGCCTGCGAGATTACCGGGGCGCAGGCCGTGCACCCGGGCTACGGCTTCCTGTCCGAGAACGCCCGCTTCGCCGAGATCGTCGAGGCGCACGGCTACACCTTCATCGGGCCCAAGCCCGAGCACATCCGCATGATGGGCGACAAGATCGCCGCCAAGGTGGCCGTGAAGACCGCGGGCATCCCCGTGGTGCCTGGCTCCGACGGCGCGCTGTCGTCGGCCGAAGAGGCGATGGCGGCGGCCGAGGAGATCGGTTTCCCGGTGCTGATCAAGGCCGCGGCCGGCGGCGGCGGGCGGGGCATGAAGGTGGCTCGCACCCGCGAGGAGTTGCCGGAAGCGCTCTCCACCGCCAGGGCCGAGGCCAAGGCCGCGTTCGGCGACGACTCGGTCTACCTGGAGCGCTACCTCTCCACCCCGCGCCACATCGAGGTGCAGGTCATCGCCGACAGCTTCGGCGCGGTCTGCCACCTCGGCGAGCGCGACTGCTCGCTGCAGCGGCGACACCAGAAGGTGATGGAGGAAGCCCCCTCCCCGGCCATCGACGCGGCCATCCGCGAGAAGATCGGCGGCGTCGTCACCCGCGCCATCGGCGCGCTGGGTTACCTCGGCGTCGGCACCATCGAGTTCTTGTACGAGAACGGCGAGTTCTTCTTCATCGAGATGAACACCCGCCTGCAGGTCGAACACCCGGTCACCGAAGCCATCACCGGCATCGACCTGGTGCGCGAGCAGATCCGCATCGCCGCGGGGCTGCCGATGTCGTTCACCCAGAGCGAGGTCACCTTCGAGGGGCACGCCATGGAGTGCCGGATCAATGCCGAGAACCCGCGCACCTTCGCCGGCTCGCCCGGCATGGTGACCGACTTCCATGCGCCCGGCGGGCTGGGCGTGCGGCTCGATTCCGGCGTCTACGCCGGCTATTCGATCTCGCCCTTCTACGACAGCCTGATCGGCAAGCTGATCGTGCACGGCCGCGACCGCACCGAGTGCCTGGCGCGGCTGAAGCGCTGCCTGGACGAGATGGTCGTCGGCGGCATCGAGACCACCATCCCGCTATTCCAGGACCTGATGAGCGAGCCGGACATCATCGCCGGCCGCTACAACATCCACTGGCTGGAAAACTGGCTGAAGGGAAACCGCTGACGCGGGCCTTGCGCTTAGCGATACTGGGGCGCGGCCAAGTTCCCGCGTCCTGGAGGTGGAATGGCGCCTGACGACGCCACCCCGGCTGAAGAGCCCCCCGTCCAACCCGCCGCCGCCGGGTTGACCTGCGCTGCGTGCGGACAGCCGAACCGCGCCGAAGCCCGCTTCTGCCGCGCCTGCGGCCAGCGGCTGGTCGAAGCCACGCCGCTTGCGCCGGAGCCAGAGCCCGTTGCGGACGAGGCGACGCCGCGCCCGCCGCTTGAGCCCGACGCGCCGCTCGACCTCGCCCTGCCGGCCAGGGCCAGCCGCTCGCGGTCCGGTGCGGTGATCTGGGTGGGAGCCGCGCTGGGCGTCCTCGCGGCCTTCGCCATCGCTGCCTTCCTGCTGCACCAGGGCGGCTGGCTGAACCACCTCTTCGCGCCGCAGCCGCCGCCGGCAGCGCCGCTCGCGAAGCCGGCCCCGCACGTGCCGCCCAGCCCCATCGACACCATGATCAACTGGCAGCCGGCGCATGACGGCGATCCGAAGACCTATTCGATCGACGGCCTGCTGCTGACCCTCTCATCGCGCCCGCAGCCTGGCGGCGCGGTTCCCGTGCTGCACGTCGTCGCGCCGGATGGGCACGCCGGCGACATCGCGGGCGACGCCAACCCGCAGGGGGTGGCCGCCAGCATCGGGGTCGGCCATATCGACCCGGCCGTCGAAGGTCCGCAGGTGATCTTCGCCACCAGCACCGGCGGCGCGCACTGCTGCGACCATATCCGGCTGCTGGAGTTGGGCACGAACGGCTGGACCGGCCTCGACCTCGGCCAGTTCCAGGGCGAGACCCTGGCCAGCTTCCCACGCGACGTCGACGGCGACGGGGTGCTCGACTTCGTGATGGCGGACGACCGCTTCGCCGGCGCCTTCAGCGACCCGGCCAGCGGCGCCGAGCCGCCCCGCGTCTTCGACATCCAGAACGGCCAGACCTTGGACATGTCGGCCCAGCCTCGCTACGCCAAGCTGTTCCGCAAGGACATGAAGGCGCAGGACGCGGCCTGCCTGAAGCACGGCAACGGCGCCTGCGCGGCCTTTGTCGCCGATGCCGCGCGGCTCGGCCTCTACGGCTGGGCCTGGCGAATCATGCTGGCGAACTACGACCAGGCCACCAACTGGACCTGGCCGACCCAGTGCCTGGTCGCGGGCGCGAACCCCTGCCCGGCCGGCCAGGCGCGCACCTACGCCAACATGCCGGACGCGCTGGCCGCCTTCCTGCTGCAGAACGGCTACGTCAGCGGCCCGCAGCAGCCGGACCTTGCCGCCGCGACGCCGCCCAGCTTCGACTGCACCGGCGCCGACACCGCCGTGCTGGAGCTGATCTGCAATACGCCATCGCTCTCGCAAGCCGACCACGACATGTCGGTAGCCTACGCCGACGCCGCGTCCCGCTCGTCGGATACCGACGCGCTCAGCGACGAACAGCGCGCCTGGTTCGCCAAACGCGACGCGAGCGCGGCCGATGTCGCCGCGCTCAGCGCGCTCTACGCCGAGCGGATCGCGGAACTGGAGACGCAAGGGCCCAAATGAGCCGGCCGGGCGTTGACGCGTTTTCCATCGAGGACCTGATCGCCTGTTATCGGCGCGGCGTCTTCCCCATGGCTGATGCCCGCCACGACCGCCGCGTCTTCCTGGTCGATCCGGCCAAGCGCGGGGTGATGCCATTGGACGGCTTCCACGTCTCGCGCCGCCTGGCGCGCACCGTGCGCTCGGACAGGTTCGAGGTGCGCGTCGACACCGCCTTCGATGCGGTGGTCGCCGCCTGCGCCGCGCCACGCGAGGGCCGCATGGAGACCTGGATCAACGAGCCGATCCAGCAGATGTGCGACGCCCTCTTCGCCCGCGGCCTGGCGCACAGCGTCGAGAGCTGGCTGGACGGGCGGCTGGTCGGCGGCCTCTACGGCCTGGCGATCGGCGCGGCCTTCTTCGGCGAGAGCATGTTCTCGGTCGAGCGCGACGCCAGCAAGGTGGCGCTGGTCCACCTCGTGGCCCGACTGAAGGCCGGCGGCTTCACCCTGCTCGACACCCAGTTCCTGACCGACCACCTGTCGACCTTCGGGGCCGAGGAGATCAGCCGCGCGGAATATGGCCGCCGCCTCGCCAAGGCGCTGGCCGTCCAGGCCGACTTCGGCGCGGCCGGCGACTACTTGGGCGGGGCCTGGTCCATGCAGGCGATCAGCCACGCGTCGTAGACCGGGTGGACGAACGGGTTGAGGCTGGGCGAGTTGGCGAACAGCCAGCCCTTGAACACCACCTTCGGCGGCGGCGCGGCGACCCCGCCGGTGGCGAAGGGCGCGAACACGATCACCACATAGGCCTGTGACTGCGGCTCGGCCTGGCCAAGCCCGCTGGTCTCGCAGGCCTTCACCGTGAACACGAGGTTCTTGTAGCGCACCGGCTGACCCACCGGCGCGGCGAAGCGCATGGTCTCGGCCGTCACCTTATCGAGCCCCTGCAGCACCGCGAAGGGCGCGCGCACCGGCCGCGGCGCCGCAGGCGGCGGTGGTGGCGGGGGCGGCGGCGAAGCCGGCTTGGGGGCGAGGCTGTTGGTGGATGCGGGCTTCGGATGCTTGGGCGGCGGAGGGGTTTGGTCGGTGCTATCCGGCGGCGTGGCGGACGCGGGCGGCGTATCGACCACCGGCGGGCTGGCCGGCGGCGCCGGCGCCTGGCTGGAGGTCGCGCCGCTGGAGTCGCCACCGGTCGGCTGCGCGATCACCGCCACGCCGGCGACGGCGGCGATGGCCACGCCCGCGGCGAGGCCGAGCCCCAGGCGCGCGCGCCGCATCACTCGGGTTTCCAGGCCTCGTAGTCGCCGCTGGCCGCCTGCCGCTCGCCGCCCCGGGCGATGGAGCCCTTCGGACGCCAGGCGTGGACCGTGCCGGTGAGGTTGGGCTGATGATCCTTCTCCCAGGCCCGGCGCAGCAGCGGGTGGGTCGTGGGCGGATCATCGAAGGTGTAGTGCAGCCAGCCGTGCCATTCGGCCGGCACCTTCGAGGCGTCGGCATAGCCGCGATAGATCACCCAGCGGCGCTTGCGGCCGTCGTAGCTGTCCTTGGCGTCGCGCGCTTCGTAGTAGCGGCTGCCGTAGTCGTCCTCGCCGATGAAGACGCCGCGCCGGGCCACGGTGAAGCGGATGCCGATGGTGGCCGAGTTCCACCAGGTGAAGATCGACTTGAACACGGCGGCTCCCAGCGACAACGCGCCATCTTATAGGTTCCGCCAGCGCCAGCGTCCAGCGAGCCGCGCCGCGACGCATCGGCCGCGCTGGGCGCAATATGTTGGGGATCGATTGCCGCATGCACGCAACATCTATTGCCGCGAGGCCGCGATGCAGCCTAGCCTCAGGCCACGTCGCAGATGGTATTTCCCGCGCCCAGCATGCCAGTCCCCCGTCGATTCTCCGCCGCGCCGCTGCCCTTCGAGCCGCAGATTCGCTGGGTGGAGCGGGTAAACGAGCTGGCCGAGGTCGCCGCCCCGCCCGCCTGGACCACCGCCCGGGTCGAAGCCTGGCTCGACTGGGCCGACGGCCTGCCCCTCGACATGCCCGCCGGAACGCCCGCCGCCTTCGCCCTGGACGGCGCTTACCCGTTGCTGGGCGGCGGCCCGGACCGCTACGCCCGCCGGCTCGCGGCCTGGGGTCTGGCGCTGGGCGCCTTGGCCGATGAAGAGGCGGCCGCTGGGTTCCGCGCCGAGCTGTTCGGCGCGCTGGCGCTCGGAGTCATCGCCACCGGCCGCCAACTGCCGTTCGGCGCCCGGGTCAATCCGCTGGCGCCCGACACTGCCTGCGCGCCCCCGCTGGTCCTGCCGGAGCTGGGGACCAAGGCCTTTGCCGAGTCGGCTCAGGCGCTGCGCGTCGGCCGCGGCGTCGCCGCCCAGCGGCTGACGGCCGTCACCGACGCCGTGCGCCGCTGCGAGGGCGACGCGGCCTCGTGCGGCGACCCCGCCGCCAACCAGGCGCTGGCCCGCGCCTGCCGCGCCGCCCGCGACGCCGGCTTCGGCGACGCCGCCATCGCCGACGCCATCGCCCTCGGCCGCGCAGGCTTCGAGCCCTCGGCCGCGCAGGCCGCCGCGCCCGTCCTCGCCCTCACCGCCGTCGGCGACCGCGAGGCCATCGCGCGCACCTCGCCCGCCGCGCTCGCCGCCGCGGCGCTGGCTTGGGAGACTTCGGCGCTGACCATCGCCTTCTCGGAGGACGACGCCGAGCGGGCCAGCCTCGCCGCGATCGCGCCGACCGGGGCGGTCAACGTCTGCGCGTTCGAGGGCCCGAGCGGCTTCGACGTAGACGGCTTCGCCGCCGCTGTGCGCCTCGCCTTCCTCGCCCTCGACATCGAGGGCCGGGCCGGCTTCCTCGCCGACCCGGCCGACGCCTACCGCCGCGCCGCCGCCCGCCCCGTCGCCCTGGGCCTCGCCGGTGTGGCCGAGATGATCGTCGCCGGCGGCGTCGCCTACGACAGCCCGAATGCCCGCACCCTGGCGACCAAGCTGCACCAGAGCGCCCTTGCCGAGACCGAGACCCTGGGCGCCGGCCACGCCGTGCGGCTCTGCGCCGTGACCGACCCCGAGATCGCCCTGCGCCTCGGCGGCGTCTCGCTGAGCGCCGCGCCCTGGCCGGGCCCGGTGACCCTGGCGGAGACCGCGGATGGCGTCATTCTGCGCACCCTGGCCGAACCCGCCCTCGCCGCCGCCGCGGCGGCCGGCGTCGATCCGGACCTGCTGCGCACCGCCCTGATCGGCCACGGCGCCCTTGCCGGCGCACCGGGCGTCAACCACGAGAGCCTGGCGGCCAAGGGCTTCACCCGCCATGAGATCGCCGCCGCCGAGACCGCCCTCCTCGAAGCGCGCGACCTGAAGTCTACCTTCGCTCCGGCCGTGGTCGGCGCCGGCTTCGTCGCCGACGTGCTGGGCGTGGACGCCGCGGCCCTCGCCGACCCGGCCTTCGACACCCTGTCCCACGCCGGCTTCACCCCCGAGGAGATCGCGGCCGCCGAAGCCTTTGCCCTCGGCCGCGCCTCGCCCGCCGCCGCGGCGCGCCTGCCGGCCCCGCTCCGCGAAGCGCTGAAGCCCGCGGACGAGATCGATGCCTCGGCCCGCTACGCCATGATCCGCGCCATCGAGGTCGCGACCTCGGCCCCGGCCACCACGACCCTCGACCTGCCCTTCGACACGACGCCGAGCGACGCGCTGGACGCCCTGGCCCTCGCCGCCCGGGCCGGCGTCCGCGCCGCCCGCATCGTCCGCGCCAACGCCCCCGCCAGCTTCGCGCTCGACATCCCGCCGCCCCGCGCCGCCCGCACCCCGGAGCCGCCGCCCCTCGAACCGCCGCAGGAGCGCATCGTCGAGCGCTTCATCGAGGTCGGGCCATCGCGGCGCATGCTGCCGGACCGGCGCAAGGGCTATATCCAGAAATCGTCCGTCGGCGGACATAAGGTCTATCTGCACACGGGCGAATACGAGGACGGCGAGCTCGGCGAGATATTCATCGACATGCACAAGGAAGGCGCCGCCTTCCGCTCGCTGATGAACAACTTCGCGGTCGCCGTGTCGCTCGGCCTGCAATACGGCGTGCCGCTGGAGAAGTTCGTCGATGCCTTCGTCTTCACCCGCTTCGAGCCGGCCGGCGAAGTGGTGGGCAACGAGGCGATCCGCTCGGCGACCTCGATCCTCGACTATGTGTTCCGCGAACTGGGCGTCAGCTACCTGGGCCGCGACGACCTCGCCAGCGTCGACCCGCAGGCCCTCAACGCCGACGGCCTGGGCGGCGGCAAGGCCGACAAGCTGGACCCCCAGGTGGTCTCGCGCTTCATTTCCAAGGGCTATTCGCGCGGCGCCGCGCCCGACAACCTGGTCTTCCTGCCGAGCGCCAAGGCCGCGGCCGCCCGCGCCGCCGACGTCTGCCCGGCCTGCGGCGACCTTGCCCTGGTGCGCAAGGGCCAGTCGCTGATCTGCCAGACCTGCGGCGAGCGGGCGCCGCAAACCGGGTAGCAAGGTTTTGGCCCCACCCTTGCCACGGCCCAGGTAAATCCGGTTCCGCAGCAAAGGCCCGTGCCGAAATGAGACGTTCGACCTTCACCGCTTCGATCGCCATCGCCCTGACGACCCTCGCGCTGGCCGCCCAGCCGGCCGCGGCGCAGAACGCCAGCCAGGTCGAGCACGCCCGCGCCGGCGCCAGCTGCCCGCACTGCAACCTCTTCCAGGCCGATTTCACCAATCTCGAACTGAAAGGCCGCGACTTCGCCGGCGCGCGGCTGCGCCAGTCCGACATGTCGGCGGCGGTGATGAACCACACCAACTTCGCCGGCAGCGACCTGCGCGACATCAACGGCTACGGCGGCGTCTTCACCGGCGCCATCTTCGCCGGCGCCAACCTGACCAACGCCAGCTTCGTCGGCGCCTATCTGCAGGGCGCGAACTTCCGCGGGGCAAATCTCACCGGCGTGAACTTCTCCGGCGCCGAAATGGACCGCGCGGTTGGCCTCACCGAGGCTCAGCTTTCCGGCGCCTGCGGCGATGAAGCGACTACCCTGCCTCGTGGCCTGCACTTGCGCGCTTGCGGCTAAGCTTCGCCATTACCACGATTTAAGTGGCGGACGGCGGCGGTCTAAGTGAAAAGCAAGAGGCGCAGTTTTCAGTTCGCGCCGCACGAGGACCGCCGCTATTGCCCCGATCCGCTTCCCAGTTTCTCTTTCGCGCCTGCCTCGCCTTCTGTCTGGCCAGCTTCGGCCTGACCTTCGCCGCAACGAAGGCATGGGCGGCGGATGACGGCGCCGACACCACCCGGGTGCTCTCGTTCGGCGGCTTCTGCGTCAAGTGCGAGCTTTCCGGCCGCAAGATCCCCGACGCGCGCTTCATGGGCGCCAACTTCACCGGCGCCTCGTTCGTCGGCTCCGACCTGCACGGCGCCTGGTTCTTCGGCTCGGACTTTTCCAAGGCCAACCTCGCCCACGCCAACCTGCACGGCGCCAGCCTGTTCGGCTCGGACTTCACCGCCAGCGACTTCACCCTGGCCGACCTGACCGGCGTCAACGCCCACGCCGCCAACTTCACCGGCGCGACCCTCAACGGCGCCAACATGACCGGCGCGGACATGGCCGTCGCTCAGTTGAGCCATGTGGCCGGACGCGACGCCAACTTCACCAGCGCCTCAATGCTCGCCGCCAACCTCAGCGACGGCCATTTCGAGCACGCCAACTTCCACGGCGCCAATCTGGTGGCCTCCATGCTGGCCTCGTCGGTGTTCACCGACGCCGACTTCAGCGGCGCCAACCTGACCCACGCCGACCTCGCCGGGGCCGACCTTTCCGGCGCCCACGGCCTGACCCAGGCTCAGCTCGACCTAGCTTGCAGCACGCCCGCCACGCGCCTCCCCGCCGGCCTCGTCGGCAAGAGCTGCCGCACCGGCCCCAACATCGTGGTCCTGCGCTCCAACACCCCGATCCACATCGGCCTGCCGCGCTTCATCGTCTCGATGCCGGCGGAGTAGC
>DATAVF010000158.1:0-7881 GCA_036267835.1 Caulobacteraceae bacterium
CCCAGCGACGCGGCCGCATAGAAGGCGACCGGCCACTCGGGGATGTTGCGCATGATGATGGCGACCCGGTCGCCCTTCACCACGCCGCGCGCCGCCAGGTCGTGCGCCAGCGCCGAGACGGCGCGGAAGAAGGCCTCGAAGCTGACCCGCTCGTCCTCGTGCACCAGGAAGATCTTGTCCCCGTGGACCCGGCCCGCCTCGGCCACCGAGCGCAGCGACGGCGGCAGGTTCTTCCACACCCGCGTGGCGACGCCGCGGATGACGATCTCCTCCATCTCGCAGGGCATGCCGGGGCCGGTGATGATGGCGTTGGCCTGGGCAATCGACATGGCCGGCCAAGCGGGGGCGGCGGTTTCACTCATTCGGATACGGGCTCCTGGGCGGGCGATGGCCGCCAACGTTCTGGGGTCGGCGTGAACAAGCATATGGAACATCGGGATGCAAACCCGGCGGGACCGACGGGTATTGGCGCCCAAATGTCTACAGCTTGACGGCATGGGCGAACTACCCGCCGTTGTCCGCCGCGCAACCTGGAGACGCGAGATGGCCGACAAGATGACCCCCAGCCAGGCGCTCAGCGCCCAGCTCGAAGCGATCCCGGCCTACCTGCGGCCGCCCGCCGACACCTATGCGCTGATGACCGCGGTCGCCGGCAAGGTCACGACGGCGCGCGAGGCCACGGTGATCCACCAGATGCTGGGCGTCGCCGGCGGCTACGACCAGGGGCCGCCGCCCAAGGTCCCGCTGCAGTTCCCCAAAGACCACCTCATGCATCTCGACGCCGGGGCCGAGTGGTACTGGTTCAGCTGCCACCTCGACGCGCAGGGCCCGAACGGGCCAGTGCAGATCGGCATCCTGATGTCGATGGAACGGGTGCGGATGTTGTCGCTGGGCGTGCAGCAGGCCGCGGGTTTCAGCGACACCGAATGCCAGGGCGCCTGGAACATCGTGACGGTGGTGGTCACCGATGGCGCCACGAGTTCGATCACCCGCCGCAACCTCAACGCCGGCTGGTCGGCGCTCGGCGACACGGTGATCTTTCCGACCGCGAGCGATTTCCGCTGCCAGGTCGGCCCCGACTACATCCAGGGCACGGCCGACGTGCTGCCGCTGCAGATCAGCGTCGATGACGGCCAGAACATCACCCTCGACATCAGCCTCTCCACCGACATGCCGGCCGAGAAGGCCTTCTTCCTGCAGGGTGGCACGGGGGTCACGCCGGGCATCCAGGGCGTCTACTACAGCTACCCGCAGTTGCGTGCGGCCGGCCTCGTCACCGTGAACGGCGTGACCTACGAGGCCATTGGCAAGGCCTGGATCGACCACGAGCAGATGATCGGCCAGATCCCGCCGGCGCCGTTCCCGCCACCGGCGCAGCCCGGCTTCAGCGGCTGGCACTGGTGCCAGTTCAACTTCGACGACGGCACTGCCTACACGGGCGCGGCCTTCCAGACCAACACCCTGCGCACCAGTCCGCTCAGCTTCTGGAGCTTCCTGCTGATCCGGGTGGCCGACGAGTGGGTGCTGCAGCCGACGCTGGGCGCCTTCGACCTCGACCACTTCATCCCGACCCTGGAGCAGGTGATCCAGCCCACCTCGTGGACCTACAACGCCTATTCCGGCCCCCTGCCCTCGCCGCCGCTGATCCCGCCCGCCGACTTCACCATCACCACCACCCCCTGGCGCCTCGACGGCAGCTTCCAGACCGCCAACCTCGCCGTCTCCAGCGAAGTGCCGGTGGATGCGGAGCTGCTGGCCCGCGGCGTGGGCCTGGACGGTGCGCTGACCAGCCTGAAGACCAAGGGCCGCGGTTATTGCGAGTCGGTGAGCCTGGAGCCCCACGCCAGCTACATGGCCAGGGCGACGGCCTTCCTGAAGAGTTGCCTCTAGCCCACTCCTCCCCCGTTTCACGGTGAGGAGTGGCTAACCCGCAGACCTCAGGCGCTGCAGCGCGGCTTCGAGCCGCGCCTTGGCGGACTGGGCTTCGGCGAGGCGTTCGCGGTTTTCCTCGATCACCTCTTCGGGCGCCTTGGCGACGAAGTCGGCGTTGCCAAGCTTCTTCGCCGTGCGCTCGATGTCGCTGGCCAGCGCGGCGATTTCCTTTTCGAGGCGCGCCTGCTCGGCCTTCAGGTCGATGAACTCGGCCACCGGCAGGGCGAGGCTGACGCCCTGAGCCAGGAACGGCACCGCGCCCGCGTCCACCGCCGCGTCGAAGCGGATCTCGGAGACGCGCAGCAGCCGGGCGATCGAATCGGCATTGGCGGCCAGCACCGGGCGTTCGCGCTCGCCGGCTTCGGCGATCAGCAGCGGCGGGCGGGCGGCGGGGGGGACGTTGAGCTCGGCGCGGACCGAGCGGCCTTCGGTGATGACGGCGATCAGCAGGTCGATCTCGGCGGCGGCCGCCGCGTCGGCGTAGCTGTCCGGCAGCTCGGGCCAGGGGGCGACGATCAGCATCGAGTCGCGGGCCGGGCCGGCCGACGCGGTCTTTTCCCAGAGCTCCTCGGTCATGAAGGGCATGATCGGGTGCAGCAGCTTGAGGATCAGGTCGAGGGTCCAGGCGGTCATCGCCTTGGTCTCGGCCGCAGCCTCGCCCTCGCTCATCAAGAGCGGTTTGGCGAATTCCACGTGCCAGTCGCAAAAGACGTTCCAGACGAAGCGGTAGAGCGCGTCCGCCGCCTCATCGAAGGCGCAGGCCTCCAGCGCCGCGGTCACCGCGCGTTCGGTTTTCAGCGCCTCGCCGCGGATCCAACGGTTGAGCACGTGCGTCACGCCGCCGGGGTCGAAACCCTCCACCCGCTCGCAGCCGTTCATCTGGCAGAAGCGCGCGGCGTTCCACAGCTTGGTGCCGAAATTGCGATAGCCTTCAATGCGTTGCCGCGAGAGGCGGATGTCGCGCACCTGGCCTGACATGGCGGTGACGGTGAAGCGCACGGCGTCGGCGCCGTACTCGTCGATCAGCTCGAGCGGGTCGACGACATTGCCCTTGGTCTTCGACATCTTCTGACCCTTCTCGTCGCGGATCAGGGCGTTGATGACCACGCGGTGGAAGGGGATCTCGCCGTCCATGAAGTGGAGGCCGAGCATCATCATCCGGGCGACCCAGAAGAAGATGATATCGAAACTCGTGACCAGGGCGCCTGTCGGATAGAAGCGCCGCAGGTCGCGGGTGTCTTCGGGCCACCCCATCGTCGAGAACGCCCAGAGGCCGGACGAGAACCAGGTGTCGAGCACGTCCTCGTCCTGGATCAGGGTCTCCTCGCGGCCATAGTGGGCGCGCGCCGCGGCCAGGGCCTCGGCCTCGGTTTCCTCGACGAAGATGGCGCCGTCCGGCCCGTACCAGGCCGGGATGCGGTGGCCCCACCAGAGCTGGCGCGACACGCACCAGGGCTCGATGTTGCGCATCCAGTCGAAGTAGGTCTTCTCCCAGACCCTGGGGGTGAAGGTGGTGCGCCCGTCCTCGACCGCCTTGATCGCCGGCCCGGCCAGGGTCTTGGCGTCGACCCACCACTGGTCGGTCAAGTAAGGCTCGATGACCACCAGCTTCGACTTCTCGTCGTAGGGCACCATCATCTTGTTGGCGTCGACGCCGTCCAGCAGGCCCAGCGCCTCCATGTCGGCGACGATCATCTTGCGCGCCGCGAAACGGTCGATGCCGCGGTACTTCTCCGGCGCGACCTCGTTGATCCTGGCGTCGGGCGTGAAGACGTTGATCGCCGCCAGCCCGTGGCGCTGGCCGACGCGGAAGTCGTTGAAATCGTGCGCGGGGGTGATCTTCACCGCCCCGGTCCCCTTCTCGGGATCGGCGTAGTCGTCGGCGATGATCGGGATCAGCCGGCCGGTCAGCGGCAGGCGCACCTGCTTGCCGACGAGGTCCTTGTATCGCTCGTCATCAGGGTGGACGGCCACCGCGGTGTCGCCCAGCATGGTCTCCGGCCGCGTGGTCGCGACCACGATGAAGCGGTCCGCCTCGCCCTCGATCGGGTAGCGGAAGCGCCACATGCTGCCGTTGACCTCGACATTGATCACCTCGAGGTCGGAGACCGCGGTCTGCAGCTGCGGCTGCCAGTTCACCAGCCGCTTGTCGCGGTAGATCAGCCCCTGCTTGTGCAGGGTGACGAACACCTTGCGCACCGCGGCCGAGAGTCCGTCGTCCAGGGTGAAGCGCTCGCGCGACCAGTCGCACGAGGCGCCGAGCCGGCGCAGCTGGCGCACGATGGTGCCGCCGTAGGTCGCCTTCCACTCCCAGACCTTCTCCAGGAAGGCCCCGCGGCCCAGCTCGCGACGGCCGATGTTGCCGCTGTCGGCGAGCTGCTTTTCCACCATCATCTGGGTGGCGATGCCGGCGTGGTCGGTGCCGGGCAGCCACAGCGCCGCCTTGCCGCGCATGCGCTGGTAACGGATCAGGATGTCCTGCAGCGTATTGTTGAGCGCGTGGCCGATGTGCAGCGAGCCGGTGACGTTCGGCGGCGGGATGACGATCGAGAACGGCTCGGCGTTCGGGTCGTCCTTGGGCGCGAAGAGGCCGGACGCCTCCCACGCCGCGTAGAGACGCGGTTCAACGGTCTGGGGATCGAAATTCTTGTCGAGCATGAGGGGCGCTAGCTAGGGCTTCCCTCCCCTTCATGGGGACGGACAGATCGCGAAGCGATCAGGGTGGGGATGTGGGGAGGCTATAGCCCATTCCCCAGCATCCCCCACCTGTCGATGCTCCGCATCGACTTTCCCTCCCCATTCGGGGAAGGACGCTAGCGTACTCGGGTGCGCGAGATGCGCTCGACTTCCTCGGCCACCTTGGCCTCGACGATGCGCGGCAGGTTCTCGTCCAGCCAGGCGCTGAGCAGCGGGCGCAGCAGCTCGCGGGTCAGGTCTTCGAGCGTGCGGCCGGCGGCGGGCATCGCGATGGCGGCGCTGAGCGAGCCGAAGTGGCTGGCGGCCTGGAACGCGCTGGGCTCGCTGACCAGCGGCGCTTCGGGCGGCGGCGCGGGCGCGCGGGCGACAGGGGCCGGCGCGGGGGCTGGCGCAGGCGCCGGCTCGGGCTTGGCGTAGACGTCGAGATCGCCGACCGACTGGGCCGGCTCCTCGATGCGCTGGGTCAGCTCCAGCACTTCCTCGTGCGCGGGCTCGGGCTCGGGCTCCGGTTCGGGCGCGGCGGCCTCGAACGCGGGCTCCGGCTCGGGTTCAGGCTCAGGCGCCGGCGGAGGGGGCGCCTCGGCCTCGGCTGCCGGCGCGTCATCCTCGGAGATGATGCGGCGGATGGAGGCGAGGATTTCCTCCATGGTTGGCTCGGGCGCCGATTGGTCCGTCATCTACTTAAACCCCACTCGGGAATCCGTTTTCGCAAGGCAGGCTACGCGCGAAGCCATTAACCTGCAATTTCCCCGTTTTGCCAGAGGCCAAGCTCTCTTCGGAACAGGCTTCGACAGCGGCCAAGCACTACTGCCCGCCCGTTGGGACCACCTGACCCGGGGGAGACGGCGCCGGCGCGGGCGTCGGCCGCGGCGCGCCCAGTCGGTCGATGGCCTGCACCGCGCCCTCCCACGGCACCCAGCCCGGTGCGTGGCGAACCGCCTCGAGATTGGCCTTCGGGTCGTAGAGCGGCTCGGCCGGGATCAGCGCCTTGGCCTCCAGCGCGCCCATCGCCGCCAGCACGCCGGCGGCGGCGACGTACTCGTCGTGCCGCGCGCCCACCAGCGCCAGCTGCGAGGTCTCCAGCTCCTGCTGGGCGTTGAGCACGTCGAGGGTGGTGCGCAGGCCCACCTTCTGCTCTTCGCGCACGCCTTCGAAGGCGATGGTGTCGGCCTGCACCGTCGCCTCGTCGGCGGTCAGATTGGCCCGCGCGCCGAGCAGGGCGTCCCAGCCCTGCGCCACCGCCTGCAGCACCTGCCGCCGCGCGGTCTCGACGCCGATTCGGTCGACATTGTCCTGCTCGGCCGCCTGGCGGATCTCCGAGCCGTTGAGCCCGCCGGTGACCAGCGGCAGGGTGACGTTGGCGCCCACCACCGCCTCGCGCGTCGCAGACGACGAAGCGCCCGCCCCGCCCGGCAGCACCAGCCCGCCGGTGGTCTGCACCGACGAGTTGCTGCCGAAATAGCCATAGGTCGCGGTCAGCGAAGCCTGCGGCCGCATCGCCGACTTGGCCACCGCGAGGCGCGCGGCGCTGGCCTGCTCGGTGAAGTTCGCCTGCAAGAGCTGCGGGTTGCTGCGCTCGGCGTAGTCGAAGGCGGCGTCGACGTCCGTGGGCAGCATCTGGGCGATCGGCGGCTCCGGCGCGAGCTGGCCGGGGTTCTGGCCCACTACCGCCGCATAGGCCGCGCCGGCCTCGGCCAGGACCGCCTGGTTGGTCGAGAGCTGGGCGCGGGCCTGAGCCAGGCGCGCCTCGGACTGGGCGACATCCGTGCGGGTCAGCTGGCCGACCTGGAAGCGCGCCTTGGTCTCGTCCAGCTGGCGGGCCAGCACGGTGACGTTGTCCTGCGAGATCGCCACTTGCTCCTGGTCGCGCCGCACGTCGAGATAGGCTCCGACGACGCCCTGCAGCACGGTGATCTCGGTGCGGCGCAGGCCCTGGCGCCCGGCCAGGATGTCGGCCTGGGCGGCGTTCATCCGATTGGTCACGCGACCGCCGGTGTAGATCGGCTGGCTGACCGTCACCGAGGCCGAGGCGCTGCCGAAGTTGGCCCCGGAAATCGACGGGCCGAACTGGCCGGTGCTCTCGTTGCCGTAGCTGTAGCCGCCATTGACGTTGACCGTGGGCCTGAGGCCCGACTCGGCCTGCACGTACTCCTCGTCGGTGCCGCGCAACTGGGCCCGGGCGGCCTGCAAGGTGGGGTTGGTCTCGTAGGCGAGCGCGATGGCGTCGCTCAGGGTTTCGGCCGCCGCGCCTCCCGCGAAGATCATCAGCGCCGACGCGGCGACGCACCCGGCCATGGCCGCCCGACGGCTCTTTCGCATGACCTTGAGTCCCCGCCGGCTACGCATCTCCCGCCCAGGTATATGCGGCAGCGCCGGCAAGGGCGCCTCTTAAGCTTTCGTCATCCTGAGAAAACCAGGGCGTTCAGAAGGCGAAGGCAGGCTTGGCCTCGAAGCCGGCCATGATCGGCGGCGCGCAGTCGAAGAGATCGCACCGACCGACGCCGTGCGGGGTGCGCAGCCACAGCTCCGCCCGGCCCACCGGCCCGTTGCGCTCGATCGCGCCCAGCCGCCCGCCCTCGGCGCTGAGCACCCGCCACCAGCCTTCCGGCACGGCGTTGACCGCGCCTTCGCAGACCGCCAGGTCGTAAGGGCCGCCGGCCGGCGCGACGAGGTCGCCCTCGTCCAGCCGGGTCACGGTGAGGCCCATCGCCTCCAGCGTCGCCGCCGCGTAGGGCGCGGCGATGGCCAGGGCGTGCTCGCCGGCCCGCGGCTTCAGCGCCTGCAGCAGCTTGCCGATGTCGCGGCCCTTCAGCATCCAGCGGCCGGGCGCGTACTCCACTTCGGTGTCGGCGTAGGCGAGATAGGCCTTGTCGGCCGGCAGCAGGGTCTCGCGCGGCACGAGGCGCATGGCGTCCTGGATCGCGTAGTCGGTGACATCCGCCACCCGCACCTGGCTCTCCACCATGATGGCGCGCTGGGCCGCGAAATCGACGCTCATTCCCACCCCTCTTCGGCTGATCGCCGGCTTATACGGCCCGCCTTAACCCCCAGGCAATGCGCCCGGCCTATTCCTTGCCCGCCGCTGGCCCATCTGTTAGCCAAGCGGCGCTCCCGGCGGACGTCCCGCAAAAGTGGCAACCACTCTTGCGCCCGGACGACCACCTACGAAAAGCACCGGCCTGGTGGCGGAGTGGTGACGCAACGGACTGCAAATCCGTGAACCCGAGTTCGATTCTCGGCCAGGCCTCCAAT
>DATAVF010000159.1:0-8781 GCA_036267835.1 Caulobacteraceae bacterium
TCGGTAGGCTCAACAACATGGCGTCCCCGCCAGATCACCGTGGCCCAGCCGCGCTGGATTCCTGCGCGCGACAAATAGGCGTCACTGCAGCGCCCGGCGAAAATTCGAGGCCCCCTTCGTGGGTCTTCTGGCCGGCCTTCCTCACACAGGCGGCAGCCCTCCGGCCTAAGCTGGGATCGCCAAGCCGGTGTCCATCCCATCGCGTCCTCCCTGAACCGATTGTTGCGCCCTCAGTCAGGATACGTGAAGCCGTTTCGCCGCCCGGACTCCTCTGCCCTGCCAACCTCCGGAGGTCTGCAACGGGTCGATCTTTGTCTTTGGCTCACAACCCGAAAACGGACGCGACAGTCGGTACCAGCTGTCTAATTCGCACCGCTAGTACTGCAGCTTCGGGTACCAGGTGGCGGGGCGGCCCTCGGGCGTCAGGTCGAGGATCTGCCAGAGCGGCGATTCCAGCTCGCCGCGCGGGTCCTGCCCCGGGTCGGCCGAGATGTCGGTCATCTCGCCCGACCAGAAATGCCGAACGTCGCCGTCGCGGCGGGTGAAGATGTTGGTGCCGCCGCTCTCCGAGCCATCGGGCAGGACGCCGTAGTAGTCGCGCGAGAAATTGCCGTTGAGGTCGCTGACAAGGCGCAGGTTCTTCCAGCCGCGCTCACGCTTCCAGGCGCTGAGCCGCTCCAACGGCGAGCGGGCCACGACCACCACCGACATGAGTTGGGCGAGGTCGCTCGCCGAACTCTCCCAGCCGCCGAGGTGGTTGACGCACATCGGACAGGCCCGCGCCCGCTCGGGGCCGAACATGAAGCTGTAGAGCAGCAGGGTTTCCCTGTCGCCGAACAGGCTGGCGAGGTCGCGCGGGCCCTCCTCGGTGTCGAACTGGTAGTCGCCCGTCACCGCGCCCCCCAGGGGCAGGGCGCGACGCTGGGCGGCGACCCGCTCCAGGTGGCGGCGCAGCTCGATCTCCTCGGCCAGCAGCGCGGTGCGGGCGGCCCGGTATTCCGGGCTCTCGTTCGGAAAGCGCACGTCGGTGTCGCGCGCAATCTGGGTGGCAGGCGTCAGCGTCTCGGTCTTCGCGTCCATGGGGCCCTCGCTTGACGATTGAGTTGATATCAACGTATGGAGATTCGGTGTCAAGCGGTCTCCCCTCTGCTTTCGAGACGACCCTCATGGTCCGCGACACGTGCCTTTGCCTGCACGTTCAGCGCGCCGCGCGGGCCCTGGCCCGGCGCTTCGACGATGCTTTCCGCTCCCTCGGCCTGACCAGCGGCCAGTTCTCGCTGCTGAACGTCCTCAACCGCCCTGACGCCCCCGCCATGCGCCAGGTGGCGACGCTGCTGGCGATGGACCGCACCACCCTGACCGCGGCGCTGAAGCCCCTGGTCCGGCAAGGCCTCGTGGAGCCGGCGCCCGACCCCCGCGACCGCCGCAGCCGGCGCATGAAGCTGACCGACGAAGGACGCACCCGGCTCGCTGAAGCGGCCGTGGTCTGGCGTCAGACCCATGACGCGGTGCAGGGGAGCCTCGCTCCCAGCGATGTCGCGCAATTGCGCGTCGACCTGCTCATCCTCTCTGAACAGGCCGTCACATAATTTAGCTTGCACGCTATTTAGCTATTTTGCTAAATAGGCCATGGACGTTTTCGAAGCCCTGGCTGACCCGACCCGCCGCGAAATCATCGCCATGCTGGCGGCTGGCGAGCGACCCGCCGGCGACATCGCGGGCAGTTTCGACATCGCCGGCCCGTCGGTGTCGCGGCACCTGAAGGTGCTGCGCGAGAGCGGCGTGATCAGCTACCGCCAGAGCGCCACGTCGCGCATCTACCGGCTGGAGGGCGCGGCCCTCAGCGAGGCGCGCCAGTGGATGGACGCCCAACTCGACGTGCTGCGCGAACGCTTCGACCGCCTGGGCGCCCACCTCGACGCCATGAAAGAACGGGGGGACTGACGATGGCCGAGGCCGAACTCGCACGCTTCGTCGACCGCGACACGATGCTCTACGAGCGCACCTACCCGCATCCGATCGATCGGGTCTGGCGGGCGATCGTCGAGCCTGCGGAGTTCAGCGTCTGGTTCATTCCCGGCCGCCTCGATCTGCGCGTCGGCGGCCGCTACTGGTTCGGCGACGACGGCTATCAAGGCGCCGTGGAGGCGATCGAGCCGCCCCGGCTGCTGCGGCTGCGCGACGACAAGCAGGACCTCATGCAATACGCGCTGGCAGCGGTCGCCGGCGGCACGCGGCTGCAGTTCACCCACCACATCCCGCCGGGCGGCCCGCGGACGGAGCTTCCCGACCCCGGCCGCGAACCTCGGAGTTTCATCCTCGGCGGCGACCATCCGGGCGACCCGGATACGCCGTGGAAGCCGGGCTTCGTCGCCGGCTATCACGGGATGTTCGACGACCTGGCCGACCTGCTGGACGGCGTCGCCACCGGCTCGCGTCTGCCGGACACGGAGCTAGGCCACGTCGCCCGCTGGTGGGCCGACTACCCGCCGCCTTCGGCGCGCGATCTCACGCCAGAGCAGCGCGACACGATCGCCCGCTCGATGCGGCTGCGGCAACGCTGGTTCGAGCTGATCGAGGTCTACCGCGACCACATCGCAGCGACGATCCCGCCTGCCGACCCGGCCCAGAAGGGCTGACGATGGCGGAACCTGGTCTCGGACGCTTCATCGACCGCTTCACGGTCGAATATGTGCGCACCTTCCCCCATCCGATCGAACGGGTCTGGCGGGCGATCAGCGATCCTGGGGAGTTCAGCGCCTGGTTCATCCCGGGAACGCTCGAGCTGAAGGAGCGCGGCGCCTACTTCTTCGACTCCGAGGGCTGGACCGGCGTGGTCATGGCGCTCGAGCCGCCAACCTTCATCCGCTTCTCCACCGGCAAGGGCGCCAACGGCGACTACGGCGAGCGCGGCTTCTTCCAGTACCACCTGGAGCCGGTTCCCGGCGGCACGCGCATGCGCTTCCTGCAGCACTTCCCGCCCGAGCACGACTACCCGGTGCGCGGCGACGGCTCGCCCGGCGACGGCACGCCGTGGCCCGGCTCGGTCAGCGGCTGGCACGAGTTCTGGGACGCGCTCGCGGACCACCTGAACGGGAAGCCGCGCGGCTCGCGCCGGGCGCGTCACGCCCGCTGGCAGGAACTGAACCGCATCTACGACGACCACATGCGGGCGACCTTGCCCGCCAAGGCGACATAAGGGGGACGACATGGAACTGGGATATTTCGAGACCAGCCTGAATGTTCAGGACATCGCCGCGACGATGGGCTTCTACCAGAAGCTCGGGTTCGAGCAGCTCGATGGCGGCGTCGATATTCGCAACGTCTCGCTGCAGAAGGGGGGCTGCCGGCTCGGCCTCTTCCAAGGCTATCTCGACCCGGCGCGGACCCAGCTGATCTTCTGGCAGGGCGATATCGACGCCATCGCCGGCGAGTTGAAAGCCCGGGGGGTGGCGTTCTTCCGCGGCCCGAACCAGGACGAGCACGGCAAGGCCTTCATGCTGCTCGATCCGGACGACAACCCGATCTACGTGCTGAACCTGCCGGTCTTTCACTTCAACGACCCCGCCTACGCCCGGCCCGCCGAAGCGACGCCGCGCACGGCGAAAGGGACCGGCACGCGGCTCGGGCGGTTCATCCTCGGCCTCGCGGTCCGCGATCTCGAGGCGTCGCTGGCCTTCTACGCCAAGCTCGGCTTCCAGCTTTACAGCCGCCAGGAGCGCGTCGCCACGATCTACAACGGCGACTGCACGCTCAGCCTCTATCAGGGCATCATCGAGCCCGACCGCACTCAGCTGCTGTTCTGGCAGGGCGACATCGCCGAGATCGCCGCTGACGTGCGGGCCAAGGGGCTGCCGTTCTTCCGCGAACCCAGCAGCGACGACGGCGAGGGCTTCCTGCTCAAGGACCCCGACGGCCACACCCTCCACGTCATCAACGTGGTCCGGCTGCGGCCGCCGGTGACCTGAGACTAGGCCGGAACGCGCGTCGGGCTCATACGGTCGAGGCGGGCGTGGATGATGTCCTCCGCCTGGCCCATGATCCGCTTCACCAGCACCTCGCAGGTGGGGATGTCGTGGATCAGGCCCTGGCTCTGGCCAGCCGACCAGATGCCGCCGTCGATATCGCCGCCCTTCATCACATTGGCCCGGCCCCGGGCGCCGGAGACCAGTTCGCGCACATCGTCGATGGTCTTGGTCGTGTCCTGCTGGATGCGCACAACTTCCTCGGAGACCGCGTTGCGAGCCACCCGCGAGGTATTGCGCAAGGTGCGGTTGGTCAGGATGGTGTCGCGCTCGGTGTTCTTGACGATCTGTTCCTTCACGTTGCGGTGGATGTCGGCTTCTTCTGTCGCCATGAAGCGGGTGCCCATGTTGACGCCCTCGGCGCCCAGCGACAGCGCCGCCACCAGGCTGCGGCCATCGGCCATGCCGCCCGAGGCGATCACCGGGATCTTCACGGCATCGACCGTGGCCGGGAGCAGCACCATCAGGGTGACGTCGTCCTCGCCGGGGTGACCGGCGCACTCGAAGCCGTCGATCGAGATCACATCGACGCCCAGCCGTTCGGCGGTGACACTGTGGCGGACCGAGGTGCATTTGTGGATCACCTTGACGCCGGCGGCCTTGAAGTCCGGCAGGTGGTCGATCGGGCTGCGGCCCGCGGTCTCGACGATCTTGATGCCGCTCTCGATGATGGCCTTGCGATAGTCGTCATAGGGAATGGGGTTGAGCGAGGGCAGCAGCGTCAGGTTTACCCCGAACGGCTTCTTGGTCAGCTTGCGGGTCTTCTCGATCTCGGCGAGCAGCGCCTCGGCGGTCGGAAAGAGGTGGGCGACGATGAAGCCCAGCGCGCCGGCGTTGGCCACTGCGGCCACCAGGTCGCCATACCCCACGCCGGTCATGCCCCCCATCACGATCGGAGTCTCTACCCCGAACATCTCGGTCAGCTTGGTCTTGATCACTGGCTTCCTCTCTCGTTGTTGAGCTCTTCGCGCCTGGCCCGTCGGAGTTACCCGACGCCGAAATTGGCCGCCCGTCAATTCTGCCGCTGCGGAACCGGGCGCCGAGACAAGATCGGCAGGCGCCGGCGCCTACGGGCTTTTGCATGCGGCGCGGGACGCGCTATGTGGGTTAAAACAGTTGTTGGGAGAGACGAATGGAATTGAAGCCTGGATCGCGCTGGAAGAGCGTCGCCTGCGACACCGAGGTCGTGGTGGTGCGCGCCACCGCCGGCGCGGCGCAGCTGGAGTGCGGCGGCCACCCGATGATCGCGCACACCGAAGCCAAGCCCGCGGGCCTCGCCCTCTCCGAGGATCATTCGGTGGGCACGCAAGCCGGCAAGCGCTTCGCCGACGACGTGTCGGGCCTGGAAGTGCTGTGCACCAAGGGCGGCAAGGGCTCCCTCTCCATCGACGGCCGCGCCATCGGCGCCAAGGAAGCCAAGAAGCTTCCCGCGTCCGACTGAAGGACCCGCCTCCAGTGCACACAGCGTTGCTTCTCGAGATGGCGGCCGGCGCGCTGGCCGACCGCACCGCCACGGGGCCCGTCAGCCATGGCGTGACCTACGCGGAGCTGGCGGCCCGCGCTCGCGCCGGCGGCGTCTGGCTGCATGGCCAGGGCGGCGGCACGGTGGTCTTCATCGGCCTGAACGGCCCGATGATGCCGGTCACCCTCTTCGCCAGCGCCGAGATCGCCCGGCCCTTCGCCCCGCTCAACTACCGCCTGCAGGACGCCGAGCTGCGCCGGCTGCTGGCCCGCACCGCGCCGTCAGTGGCCATCGTCGATGACGACATGATGGGCCGGGTCGAGGGGGTCGAAGGCGCGCTGGTGGTGGCGCGATCGAAGTTCGAGGCCATCTGCGCCGATCCCCAATACCGCGAGGCAGACGCCCCGGACGCCGACCACGACATCGCCGTGCTGCTTTTCACCAGCGGCACCACCGGCGAGCCGAAGGTGGCGGTGCTGCGCCACCGGCACCTGGCGTCCTACGTGATCTCGACGGTCGAGTTCATGCACGCCGACGAGGACGAGGCGACGCTGGTCAGCGTGCCGCCCTACCACATCGCCGGCATCGCTGCGGTGCTGACCAGCGTCTACGCCGGGCGCCGCACGGTCTACCTGCCCACTTTCACGCCGGAAGCCTGGGTCGATCTCGCGGCCGAGGAAGCCATCACCCACGCCATGCTGGTGCCCACCATGCTGGGCCGCATCCTGGATGTGCTGGAGAAGACCGGCGAGCGGCTGCCAGCCCTGCGCTCGCTGTCCTACGGCGGCGGACGGATGCCGCAGGCGGTGGTGGAGAAGGCGCTGGCCTTGCTGCCGCACGTGGACTTCGTCAATGGCTACGGCCTCACCGAGACCAGCTCCACGGTCGCCGTGCTCACCGCCGACGACCATCGCGCCGCCATCAGCTCAGACGATCCGGCCGTGCGCCGCCGCCTGGGATCGGTCGGCCGCCCCCTACCCGCCATCGAGTTGGAGATCCGCGACCCCGACGGCGCGGTGCTGCCTGCCGGCCAGTCCGGCGAGGTCTATGTGCGCGGCGAGCAGATCAGCGGCGAATACCTGCACAAGAAGGTCCTGCAGGACGACGGCTGGTTTGCCACCAACGACGCCGGCTGGGTCGACGACGAAGGCTACCTCTTCGTCGAGGGCCGGCTCGACGACGTGATCGTGCGCGGCGGCGAGAATATCTCGCCCGGCGAGATCGAGGACGTGCTGCGCCAGCACCCCCGGGTGCGGGACGTGGCGGTGTTCGGCGTGCCCGACGACCAGTGGGGCGAGAAGGTCGCCTGCGCCATCGTCTGCGAGGACGGCCATCCGTCCACGGACGAACTGGCCGGCTGGGTGCGCTCGCGCCTGCGCTCGACCAAGACCCCGGAGGTGTGGTCGTTCCGCGCCGCCCTGCCCTACAACGACACCGGCAAGCTCCTGCGCCGCCAGCTCAAGGCCGAGGTGACCGCCCAGCAGCTCGCCGACGCTTGAGGCGCCGGCGTGGCGCTCGACGCCGCGCAGCTGCAGCTGGACCTCGCCGCGGTGGGCGCCGCGGGGATGGCAGCCACCGACCTGGATCGTCCGTATGCGGCGCCTGAGCCCGGCAGCGTGATCCGCGTCGGCGTCAGCCGGCAAGCTGCCGGTGAGGCGCTCGACCGTTTCGATATTTTGCTGACCACGGCCTCTGCCCCCCTGAGGCCGTGGGTCGCCGTGGATGACCTCGACGCCGCGCTCGGCCGGCTCTCCGCCCGCATCACGGCACAGCCCGTCGCCGCTGCGGTGGCGGCGCAGGTGCTGCGCATGACCCTGCAGCTCGGCTTCGACGAAGCGCTGGCGCTGGAGTCCCTGGCCTACTCAATGCTGCTCGCCTCGGACGGCTTCCGCGCCTGGCGCGCCGCGACGCCGCCGCGGGATCGCCCCGAAGCGCCGGGGGCGCGCGTCGCGATCGCCGTGGGCGAGGCGATCGGGATCCGCCTCACCCGCCCTGCCCGCCGCAACGCCTTCGACGCCCGGATGCGCGATGAACTGGTGGAAGCACTCGAGTTCGCCGCCGCCCACCCCGACGCCCCACCGGTCGTACTCACCGGCGAAGGCCCGTCGTTCAGCGCCGGCGGCGATCTCGACGAGTTCGGCAGCGCCGCCGATGTCGGCTGGGCCCACCTGATCCGCACCGCCCGCTCGCCGGCGCGGCTCGTGCATGGCCTGGGCGATCGCCTCACGGCCCGCCTGCACGGCGCCTGCGTCGGCGCCGGCATCGAGGTTTCCGCCGCCGCGGCGCAGGTGACGGCGCAGCCTGGCGCAGTTTTTCGGCTACCCGAAGTCTCGATGGGCCTGATCCCCGGCGCCGGTGGCACGGCCTCGATCCCGCGCCGCATCGGCCGCCAGCGCGCCTGCTTCATGGCCATCATGGGCGGTGACATCGACCTCGACACCGCCCTCGCCTGGGGTCTAATCGACGCTATCGAGCCCGCGTCTTGAGCCCGATCGCTCCCGCACTGGACCGGCTCGGCGAGCGCGTCGCCGAGCTCACCGCCCGTTTCGGCCAGTGCGTGGACGCCGCGGCTCTCGGCGTCAGCGACCGCGCCGGCCTGTTGCAGCTCGACGAGCCTGGACGCATCTCGGCCAACCGCGCCTGCCACCTTTTCCGCGCCGCCGATGACTGGCTCGCCGCCAACCTCGCCCGCGACGAAGACCGCGATCTGGTCTCCGCCTGGCTGCGCGAGGAGGTTGCCGGCGACGTCTGGCCCGCCCTTGAGCGCGCTGCGCCGTCGCGCACCGCCGACGACCTGCTGGCCGACGCGATCATGCTCGGCCTGCCGGTCTCCCGCGTCTCCGAAGCCGTGCCCGGTGCGGCGCCTCGCTTGCGCCTCGGCGCTTCGGCCGCGGCGCGATCGGCGTTGCGCGTGGTCGACCTCTCGGCGCTCTGGGCCGGCCCGATGTGCGGGGCCATCCTGGCCGCGATGGGCGCCGAGGTCCTCAAGATCGAGGCGACGACCCGCCCCGATCCGACCCGCGCCACCATGCCGGCCTTCTTCGAGCGGCTGAACGGTCGCAAGTCAGAGCTGAGCCTCGACTTCGCCACGCCCAGCGGCCGGGCTCAGCTGTGGAACGCCTTCTCCACCGCCAACATCGTCATCACCAGCGCCCGGCCGCGCGCCTTCGCCGGCCTCGGCCTGACGCCCGACGCGGTCTTCGCTGCCAATCCCTCGCTGGTCTGGGTCGCCATCACCGGCCACGGCTGGAGTGGCGCGGCGGGCGAGCGGGTCGCGTTCGGCGACGACGCGGC
>DATAVF010000160.1:0-3236 GCA_036267835.1 Caulobacteraceae bacterium
GGCACGACCTTCCAGGACTCGTTCGACATCGCCGCGGCCTGGATCCCGGCCAAGTCGCCCAACTTCCAGCTCGACGGCGGCCTCAACTTCGGCCTCAACCGCGAGACCCCGGGGGTGCAGGCCTACGTGGGCGTGTCACACCGCTTCTAGGGCAGGTACTTCCGCGGGATCGCGCTGACCTGCTCAGGCGTCAGCCGGGTGATCGACTTCACGATCAGGGGTTCGCGGAAGCCGCCGTGGCTGTCGGCCACCTCGAGCTGCATGTCGAGCGGCGAGCAAATCCAGTCCGAGCCCTCGATCCGGTTGACCAGATGCACGTCCCCGTCCTGCAGCTCGCTGGAGCCGGCCGAGAGGTCGAGCTGGTAGATCTGGTTGGCGTTGACGCGCAGGTAGATGACGTTGGGGCTGGGCGACTTCCAGCCGGACCAGTTGGCGGACAGGAAGCAGCTGTTGCTGGCCGGCGCGCCGGCATGCGCCAGCGTGCCCGTGAGGCTGAGCGCAGCGGCGACGCCGGCGCAGAGCAGGGTCGAACGAAATGACAAGACGGCCTCCTGTCGAGTATCCCTCAAGCTGACAGATTGGGACGTCGCCCGCGTTTGTCGAGTCCCCACTTGTCCCTTGTCGCTGCGTGCCCGCGGTTACGCTTCGTGCTAATCTGACGGCAACGAGGGAGAGCGACATGATCCAGGACAAAGCACCGAAGAACCGCCGACTGACCATCGCCGTGCTGGCCGCCGTGGCCGTCAGCCTGGCCGGGCCCGTTTTGGCCGACTGCTATGACATGCTGGGTTGCACCGATAAGGACAACTTCGCCAACCACTACAGCGACTACCTGGCGTCGCCCGGCAACGGGCCGACCTGCGATTTCCTCTACCTCATGCGCAACCGCATCTACGCCCAGCACGGCTATTGCTTCGCCACCGCGCGCGGCATCTCCGAGCTCGGCAACCAGGGCTGCTCGATCCACAATCAGGCGGCGGTGCCGCTCAGCAACATCGAGCGCAACAACGTCGCCACCATCCTTAAGGCGGAAAACGCCCGGCGTTGCTCGATCTAGGGTAGCCGAATTCGCCTGGGGGCTGACCACGCTTGGTGAGCCGCGGCGGAAGGTGCAAACGCACCCAGCATCGGCCGGATGGTCCGCCGACGTCTTGCGGCGGTCCGCGAATACGCATTCAGTACAGGCATGATCGGGAAACAGCGCGATGCGGCCGACGCCGGCCAGGGCCCGATCCCGGAGGATCGGGACCCGGCCGAATACGCCGGCTACCTGCTCTATCTGGCGGGGCGGCTGCGCGAGCGGGCCCTGGACGAGCGGCTCGACGCGCTGGGCCTCAGCGCCACCCGCTGCCGGGTGCTGGGCATCGTCCGTAGGCTGAAGGCCTGCACCATGGGCGAGCTGTCGTTCTTCAGCACCATCGACCGCACCACCCTGACCCGCATCGTCGACCAGCTGACGGCCCTGGGCCTGGTCGAGCGCAGCACCCCGCCGGGCGACCGGCGCAAGGTGACGCTGGCGCTGACCGCCAAGGGCAACCGCCTGCACCAGCGGGCGCTGGCCGCGATCCAGAACGCCAACCGCACCGTCTTCGCCGGCGTGCCCGACGACGACCTGCGCCACGCGGTGAGCGTCTTGCAGGCGGCCATCAGCGCGGTGCTGATCGACCCGAAGGACATCGAGATGCTGCTGAACTTCTCGCGAGCGAGCGAAGCCTAGCTCTCTGGCGTCGCCGGTCGTCCATACCCGAGGCGCAGCACCATCGGCTCCAGCGTCAGGCTCTGCACGATGATCGAGAACGTCACCACGGCGTAGGTGGCCGCAAGGATGGTCGTGCGCTGCGGCGAAGGCGGCAAGGACAACGCCATGGCGAGTGACAGGCCGCCGCGCACGCCGGCCCAGGTCAGCACGGCGACGAGGCTCGGCCGGACGCCGCGCCCGATCAGGCTCAGCACGCCCGACGGTCCGGAGAGCGACACCCAGCGGCCGAACACCACCAGCGCGATCGCCGCGGCGGCCAGCAGGCCGTCGGCGAGGGAGAACTTCAGGGCGATCACCTCCAGCCCGACCAGCAGGAACAGGATGGCGTTGAGGTTGTCGTCGATCACCGTCCAGAAGGCGCGGGTGTAGCGGCGGGTCTGCTCGCTCATGGTCTCGCGCGCCGTGTGTTGGCCGAGCATGAGGCCCGCCACCACCACGGCGATCGGGCCCGACACGTTCAGCGCCTGCGCTGCCGCATAGGCGCCGGTGGCCAGCGCCACCGTGATGCCGACCTCGACGCCGTAGTCGTCGATCGACCGCATCGCGCGGATCGCGATCAACCCCAGGACGGCGCCCAGCCCGGCCCCGCCGCCTGCCTGGATCAGCACCGACAATCCGAGCCCGATGGGCGAGACGGCGGCGCCGCTCATCGCCACTGCCGCGGCCGAGCCGAACAACACTACGCCGACACCGTCGTTGAAGAGCGCCTCGCCCTCGATCAGGGCTCGGATGTCCGGCGCCAGGCTGGTGCGCTTCAGCGTCGCCAGCACGGCGACCGGGTCGGTCGGGCTGATCAGCACCCCGAAGACAACCGCCCAGGCGAAGCTCAGTGGCAGTCCGACGGCCTGCGCGACCAGCCAGAAGCCGCTGCCGACCACGCTGGCGGAGATGATCACGCCCAGCGTCGCCAGGAACGCAGCGGACCAGCCGCGCTGCTTCAACGCCTCGACATCGACGTGCATGGCGCCGGCGAAGAGCAGGTACGCCAGCATGAAGCGCAGCACCGCCGCGGAGAAATCGATCTGCCGCACCAACCGGGCGACGACCGCGCCGACGCCGAGGCTCGGCGCCACCAGGTCCAGGCCGAGCGCAGCCAGGGTCGCGGTCGCGCCGACGATCAGCATGACCACCGCGGTCGGCAGCCGCACGAAGCGCAGGTTCAGCCAGCCGATGGCCGCGCTGATGGTCAGGAAGATCGCAGCAAGGTCAAAGAGCGAAGGGCTCATCGGTCGTTGTTCGGCCACCCGTTTCGCCGCGCTGAGGTTACCGGTTCGGGCGGGGATGCTCAATCGGAACTGGGATCACTCCCCAGGCGCGGCGGCGCGGCGGCCTGCCGATCCTTCAGCAGGACGCCGCTGAAACCCAACCGCCGTGCTTCACCGAGCAGCCAGGCGATCTTGTCGGCGGCCAGGTCGGGCGCGAGGCCCCCGGAGACACGAATGTTGGACACGCAGTTGCGCTCGCTGTCGCGGCGGCC
>DATAVF010000161.1:0-8779 GCA_036267835.1 Caulobacteraceae bacterium
GCGGCCATGGCCGGATCGAAGCGGTCCTTTTCCTTCAGCTGCAGCGTCAGGCACTCGGCGACGTCGCGGGCGAAGACCCCCGTCGGCTCGAAGCCCTGCAGATGGCCGAGCACGGTCTCGAGCCGCGCCATCTCGCAGCCCAGCCGCTCGGCGATCTCGACCAGGTCGGCGCGCAAATAGCCGCCTTCGTCGACCGCATCAATCAGCACCACAGCCACGGCGCGCTCGGCGTCGGTGAGGCCGGCCACGGCCAGCTGGGCGTGCAGGTGTTCAGCTAGCGTGAGTTCGCGGCTGCCGCCGCCTTCGCGCTCGCCGTCGCCATCCTCGAAGGCGCCGCCGCGGCTGGCCTTGGACCAGTCGACCGAGCCGCCGGCATCGGCGCCGGCGGCCGACGCATCGCCCGTTGCCAGGTCGCCCGGCGAAGCGCCGTCGTAGAGATCGTCGTGCCGCGCATCCATCTCGGCGGCGGCGGCGGTGTCGGTGACGTGGTCGGAGGCGAAGTCGTCGCCCGAATCGTCGGCCTCGGCCTTAGGCGCGTCGGCCTCGCCGCCGTCGCCATCTTCGCGTTCTTCGCGCTGGAGCAGCGGGTTGCGCTCGAGCTCGCCATCCACATAGGCCTCGAGCTCAAGGTTGCTCAGTTGCAGCAGCTTGATGGCCTGCTGCAGCTGCGGCGTGATGACAAGGCCCTGGCCCTGCCTCAGCTCCAATCGCGGACTGAGCGCCACGCGCGCCCTCCAAACCCCAGTGAACGGGTAAGTCTTAGGGCCGCATGGGTTCCGATTGGTTAATGGCCATGGTTACGAATGTCGCACTCCCGCACATCCCCCTACGGGGAGGCTCGTCAGTTCGACCCGCGGATGGTCGGCTTGCCGAGCAGGGCATCGGCGATGATGCGTTGCTGGATCTCGCTGGTGCCCTCGAAGATCTTGGTCAGCCGGGCGTCGCGCCAATAGCGCTCGATCGGGTAGAGCGTGGTGTAGCCGGCGCCGCCGAAGATCTGCAGCGCCTCGCTGGTCACCCGCTCGGCCATCTCGGAGGCGAATAACTTGACCATCGAGGTCTCGGCCCGGCCGGCGCGGCCGCCGTCGATCTCGCTGCAGACGTAGTACATCAGCTGCCGCGCCGCCTCGACCTCGGTGGCCATGCTGGCGATCTTGAAGCGGATGGCCTGGAAATCCGAGATCGGTTGGCCGAACTGGATGCGCTGCTTGGCATAGGCCATCGCGTCCTCCAGCGCCCCCTGCGCCAGGCCGATCGAGCGCGCTGCGGTATGGGCCCGCGCCAGCCCCAGCCCGAACGCGACGCCTTGCACCGCGCGGCCGGCCTCGGGGTTGCCGGTCTCCATGCCGGTCACCCGTGCCGGCGCCCGCACCGCATCGAAATGCAGCTCCCAGGTCTTCCAGCCGAAGTAGCCGATCTTGGGGATGGGGCTGCCGGTGCAGCCTTTCGGCAGCTCGCCCTTGGGCTTCTCGACCGACACCGAGGTGGTGCCGGCGCGCCCGCCCGGCGCCGACGGATCGTCGATGCGGCAGAGCACGCTGATGTAGTCCGCCCCATCCGCGAAAGTGCACCAGTACTTCGAGCCGGTGATCACCCAGTCGTCGCCGTCGCGCCGGGCCCGGCACTGCACGCCCGAGAGGTCCGAGCCGGTGCCGGGCTCAGAGAGCGCCGCCGCGCCCAGGTATTGCCCCTTGGCCATCAGCTCGATCTTGCGCCGCCGCGCCTCGCCCTCGCCCGGCACGGAGCGGTAGAAGGAATTGCCCCGCGCGATGATGCTGGCGACGCTCATCCAGCCCCGCGCCAGCTCCTCGGCCACGAGGCAATACTCGAAGGCACCGAGCCCCAGCCCGCCGTATTCCTCCGGGATCAATATGCCGAAGAAGCCCAGTTCGCCCATCCGGTCGATCAGCTCGCGCGGCATGTCGCCCTTGACCGGGTCGAGCCGATTGGCCGCCGGCAACACTTCCTCGCGCACAAACTGCCGCGCCATGTCGCGCATCATGACCCGCTCGGGGGTCAGGTAGCCAGGGTTGGCCACTAGGAGGGCATCGTCTGGCATCGAGTTCTCCTGGACCATCAAGGCCGACGGCGGGCTCAAGCGACGTGAGGCGTCACGTCCAAACAACTATTACGGCTTCATTTTCAAGCGCGGCGACGGCGTAGAAACGTTGCAGCCGTTTCAGGGCCGGCATCAGGTACACCCGGAACGTCTCTTCGCCGTCCTCGGCCCACCACCCCGGTTGGACGTCGTTGTCCTCCATGGCGCGGAAGTCGAGCTGTCCTCGCAGCACATCTTCAGTGATCTCGGACAAGGCGGCCGACAGCGCGGACACTTGTTCGGGAAGGAAGAAGGCTGAAGGTCCCATGCCGCAGTCGATGGAGGCGAGTTCCAGGGATGACCGTCCTTCGAGCGCCGTCAGCGCAGCATCCTCAGGTATCGTTTCAAGCCTCGCGTCGCTTGTGCGCTGCTTGTCAGCGGACCACTCAGAATCGAGACGCGCTTGTCGCATGCTGGCCATTTCGGCCCGTTTGCGTGGCGAGGCGAGCCACGCGAGCGCCTCATAGGCCTTGTCGATATCGACGATCTCCAGGCCAACCGGCTCCGCCGGGTACTCAGGAAAGATATCTTCCGTGGTGAGCGTCTCCAAGCGCCTGGGAGCAACTCTGACGTAGTAGCAAATAATGCTCATCGGCTTTGGCCCGCTGCTCGTTCACATCCCGATCAATTCAGCCTTGCGGACCGTGTTCATCACGATCCGGATCGAGGCCGCGTCGACCATCGTGCCGTTGTGGTTCACTGAGCCCAGGCCTTCCGCCAGCGCCTTGTCGTAGGCGGCGGCCAGGTCGCGGGCTCGCGTCACCTCCTCCTCTGTGGGCGAGAAGATATCCAGGGCCGGGGCGATCTGGGCCGGGTGGATGGCCCACTTGCCGACGAAGCCCAGCATGAAGGCGTAGCGCGCCTCGCGCCGGAAGCCGTCCTCGTTGCGGAAGTTGGCGAAGGGGCCATCGACCGGGTCCAGCCCCGCCGCCCGCGCCGCCATGGCGATGCGGAAGCGCGGGTAGTGGAAGACGTCGCCCGGATAGCCCTCGCCGCCCCAGCCGCGCAGGTTCATCTGCTGGCTGGCCGAATAGTCGCCCATGCCGAAGATCAGCGCCTCCAACCGCGGCGACGAGGCGGCGATGCTTTCCACATTCTGCAGGCCGCCGGCCTCCTCGATCAGCACCTCGATGCCGATGCGGCGCTGCAGGCCGAGCTTGCCCTCCAGCTGGGTCAGCAGCAGGTCGACGAACTGCACGTCGGCGGCGCGCATCGCCTTGGTCAGCATGATGGTGTCGAGGTTCTTCCCAGCGCCCTCGACCACCTCGATGATGTCCTCGAAGCACCAGGACGTGGTCACGTCGTTGATCCGCACGCAGCGGGTCTTCTTGCCCCAGTCGAGCCCGTTCAGCGCCTCGACGATGGTCTTGCGGGCGCCCGGCTTGGCCGAGGGCGCGACCGCATCCTCGAGGTCGAGGAACACGTGGTCGGCGTCCGACAGCACGGCCTTGGCGATCATCTTCTCGCTGACGCCCGGCACCGAGAGCTGGGAGCGGCGCAAGCGCATGGGACGGGTCATGGGGTTTCCTCCGGGATCGCGCCGGCGCGCCGCCAGCGCGCGATATCGTCTTCCGTGGCGCCGTGCTGACGCAGCACGGACGCGGTGTGTTCGCCCAGCTCCGGGCCGCGGCGGCGGACGCCGGCCGGCGTGCCGGCGAACTTGATCGGCTGGCCGGCGATGCGAAGCGGCTCGGGCACGCCGGGCAGTTCGATCGGCGCCAGCATGTTGCGCGCCGCAAAATGTTCGTCGGCGGCGATCTCGGCGATGTCGAGCACCGGCCCGAATGGCGCCACGCCGCCGAGCCGCGCCTGCAGCTCGGCCTTGGTCAGCCGCGCGGTCAGCTCCGATATCCTGGCGATCACCGCCTCGCGGTTGCCGGCCCGCGCCTTGGAGGTGGCGAAGTCCGGGTCATCGAGCACCTCCGGCGCGCCCAGCGCCGCGCAGAGGCTGCGAAAGAAGGCGTCGCTCGGACAGGCCAGCGCCACGAACCCGTCCGCCGCCGGATAGACCCCGAACGGCAGCAGGAACGGGTGGTGGTTGCCTTCAGGCCCGGGTGTCAGATGCCCGAACGAATGCTGGTGAACGATCCGCTCGCTGACGCCGAGGATCGCGTCGGTCATCGCCACGTCGAGGAACTGGCCCCGGCCCGTCTCGCGAGCGTGGAGGACGGCGCTGACGATGCCCAGCGCCGCATAGAGCGCCGGCACGGTGTCGCCGACGCCCGGCCCGATCTTGATCGGCTGGCCGCCGGCGAGCCCGGTGATCCCCATCATGCCGCCCATCGCTTGGGCCACCACGTCGTACGCCGGCCACTCGACATACGGGCTGACGCCGGTGCGCGGGTCGCCGAAGCCGCGGATGGCGCAGTAGACCAGCTTCGGATTGAGCGCCGCCAGCGTCTCGTAGGCGAGGCCCAGCCGCTCCATCACCCCGACGCGGAAGTTCTCCACCACCACGTCGAACTCGGGCAGCAGCCGCTTGACCAGCTCGACGCCGGCCGCGGTCTTCAGGTCCACCGCCATGCTCTGCTTGCCGCGGTTCACCGACTGGAAGTAGCCCGAGTAGCGATGCTCGGGGTCGGCCTCGTGGAAGGGGCCGGACCGGCGGGTCAGGTCGCCGCCGTCCAGCGCCTCGACCTTGACCACCTCGGCCCCGAGGTCGCTGAGCTGCTGGGTGCAGAACGGGCCGGCCAGCGCCTGGGTGAAGTCCAGCACCTTCAGGCCAGCCAGCGGGCCGCTCATTTGTCGATCCAGTGGTCGCGGCGCTTGATCAGCAGGGTGCGATCGCCCTGGAAGACCTGCTTGTCGTCCTGGTTCACGCCGTAGTGGCGGAAGGTGACAATGCCCGCGTCCGGCCGTTCGCTGGGCTCGGCGCTGAGCACCTCCGAGTACGCATAGAGCGTGTCGCCATGGACCACCGGGTTCATCAGCCGGATGTTGTCCATGCCCATCTCGGCGAGGGCGTTCTCGCCGCAGTCCTGCATGGCGAGGCCCATGCAGAGTGAGAAGTTCACGCCGCCGTACGACAGCCGCCCGCCGTACTGGCTGTTGCGCATGCTGTGCTCGTTGAAATGCGACTGGGCGGTGTTCATCACCATGTTGGTAATCAGCACGTTCTCCAGCCCCTCGACGGTCTTGCCACGCGCGTGGCGGATCACGTCGCCGACGTGGAAGTCCTCGAAATAATTGGTCTTTCCGGTGAGCTCGGACAGCTTCATGTCCGCGCCTCCTGCCGCTTCGGCGGGTTGCGCAGCCGCACCAGGTTGGAGCGCTCGAAGTCGATCACCAGCACCCCGTTCTGGTTGAAGCCCTCGGTCAGCCAAGTGACGATGCCGTTGGCCGGGTTGCTGGCCGAGAGCCGCGCCGACCGGGTGGTGGAGCGCGCCGTCAGGGTGTCGCCCGGATAAACCGGCTGACGGTATGTCAATCCGCCCACCCCCACGAACGGCCCGCCGATCTCGCTGTTGTCCTCCACCGACATGCCCAGCACCACGTTGAACACCAGGAGCGGGTTGACCACGATGTCCGGATGCCCGTGCGCCTCGGCGAACACCTTGTTCGAATAGAGCGGGTTGAAGCTCAGCGTCAGGGTGGTGAAGAGCAGGGTGTCGGAGAGCGCGATCGTGCGCCCCCAATGGTGCTGGCGCACCTCACCGACCTCGAAATCCTCATAGAGCCGGCCCTTGGGCCAGAGCTTGGCCCGCTCGCGGAAATCGTCCGCCATGCTTCCTCACCCGTTTTGGCTCCCAACAATCACGATAGGGAGCCCCGGGCAATCGTCCTGAGGTCAGACCCGCTCCAGCAACGCCACGGTCCCCTGCCCACCATCGGCGCACACCGAGACAATAGCCCGCGAACCGACGGCCATCGCCGTAAGCTCCTTGGTCGCCTGGCTCAGGATGCGCGCACCGGTGGCGGCGAACGGGTGGCCGATGGCGAGGCTGCCGCCGTTGGGGTTGACGCGGTCCCAGGGGAAGTCACCGAGGTCCACGTCCACCTTGGCGCGTTCGTGGCGATAGACCGGGTCGGAGGCGGCCTTGATGTTGGCGCGCACCTGGGCGGAGAAAGCCTCGTGGATCTCCCAGAGGGCAATGTCGGCGAACTTCAGGCCGTGCCGGGCCAGGAGTCGCGGGATGGCGCGGCCCGGGGCCATCAGCATGCCCTCGTCGAGGCGGAAGTCGATCGCGGCGATCTCCCAGTCGACCAACTTCACCGCCGGCGCCACGCCCAGCCGCGCCAGCCCCTCGGCGTCGCCGACCCAGATCGACGCCGCGCCATCGGTCACCGGCGAGGCGTTGCCTGCGGTGATAGTCCCATTGGCGTCATAGACCGTGCGCAGGGCCCGGAGCCGCTCGTAGGTGGTGTCGCGGCGGGGCAGCATGTCGTGCTCGACGCCGCCGAAGGGCAGGATCAGGTCGGTGAAGAAGCCCGCGTCCTGGCCCGCGACCGCGCTCTGGTGACTGCGCAGGGCCCAGCGGTCCTGCTCCTCGCGGCCGATTTCGAAGCGTTTGGCGGTGTCCTCGGTGTGCTGGCCCTGCGAGCGGCCGCTGACCCGGTTGGCCCAGGCGTTGAGCGGCAGGTCGAAGTCGCCGGCGGTCAGGTGGGTCAGCATGTCGGCCGCGGCGGCCGGGTCGCGCGGGAAGGTGGCGACGAGCTTGTCGGCCACCGGCTTCTTCAGCGCGATCGGCACGTGGCTCATGGTTTCGGCGCCTCCGGCCATGGCGAGGTGCGTGCCGCCATGGCCGATCATGCCGGCCGCCTCGATCACGCCCATGAAGCTGGTCGAGCAGGCGAGCACGGTCGAGACCGCCGGAATGGTCGGATCGAGGCCCGCCTCGAACACCAGCTCGCGGGCGATGTTGGAGACCGTGGCCTCCGGGATCACCTCGCCCCAGACGATGAAGTCGGGCCGCGCCCGCGCCGCCATGGCCTTGGCGATCGGCGCCGAGATGGCCAGCGCATCATATTGCGCGAAGACGCCGCCGCCCTTGACGAACGGGGTGCGCAGGCCGGCGGCGAGGAAGATGTCGCCCACGACGGTCAGCCTTCGACATCAGTGTCGGGGCGGTCGTCGCCCTCGTCGACCTCTTCGCGCCAGCGCCCGTTTTCATCTTCCCAGGTGATGCCGACCGTATCGCCCGAAACGCGTTGCTCGCCAGCCGCGCGCGTCGCCGCCGCCTTGGCCGCGTCGTGGCTGCGGAAGGTTTCGGAGAAGACGCCGTCGGCCTGGTAGGCCCAGCCGCCGTCATGCTGGACGATCTTGTAGGTCAGGTGGCTCATCGGGTGGGCTCCGGCTTCAGACGGTGACGGGGTTCAGAACCGTCGATATGGCGAAGCCGGCCTTCAGCGCCAAGGTCACCGGCGTGCGTTCGGCGATGTCGCGCAGCCGCGCCACCCCCGCGTCGTCCGGCGCGCCGGTCACCTCGACCTCGCGATCGATCAGGTGGCGGCCGTCCTCCACCCGATGACGCAGCTTCACCGAGAGCCCGAGCGTCGGCCACTGCTTGCGCTCGCCATACATGCGCAAGGTGATCAGGGTGCAGGCCGCCAGCCCCGACAGCACCAGCTCGAACGGTCCCGGCCCGACATTGCCGCCGCCGAGCGCCGGCCCCTCGTCGGCCACCAGCTGGTGCCCGCCCGCCTCGATATCCACCCGGTAGGGCGCCTCGCCCAGCGTCGCGTGCACCATCTGGTCTTCCTTCCGTTTTGCGGGCGACCCTACGCCGGCCCCTCACCCGAGGAAACGCCCTCCCCGACCTTCGGAGGCGGGCAGAGCCCAGGGTAGAAGCCGCCGATGTCCCTGTCCGTCGCCACCACCTACCGGCCCGCCACCGACCTCGGCTTCCTGCTGCACAAGCACCCGGAGCGGCGCACGAGATTGAGCGGGGCTTCGGAGCCCGGCCCGGCCCTGGTACGGCCACCGAGCGGGTCTTGGCCCCTAAGCCTCCAGCTCGATGTCCCAGTAGAGGTAGTCCAGCCAGCTTTCGTGCAGGTGGTTGGGGGGGAATTTGCGGCCGTGTTGCTGGAGTTCGTACATGGTCGGGCGGCGGGGGTGGCGGTGGGGGTGCATGTCGGCTTCGCGCGGGGTGCGGCCGCCTTTGCCCAGGTTGCAGCGGGCGCAGGCGGTGACGATGTTGTCCCAGGTGGTGCGGCCGCCGCGCGAACGGGGGGTCACGTGGTCGAAGGTCAGGTCGTCGCCCGAGCCGCAGTACTGGCACGCGAATGAGTCCCGCAGGAACAGGTTGAAGCGGGTGAAGGCCGGCGGCCGGTCCTGCGCCACATACTGCTTCAGCGACACGACACTGGGCAGCGCCATCGAGAACGAGGGCGAGTGAATGTGCTTGTCGTAGTTGGAAACCACGTCGACGCGGCCGAGGAAGACCGCCTTGACGGTCTCCTGCCAGGGCCACAGCGACAGCGGGTAGTAGCTCAGCGGGCGATAGTCCGCGTTGAGCACCAGCGCGGGCCAGCCGGACGGCAAGCGGTTAAGCACCTGCATGGCCGGGCTCCTTCGAACTGAACTGGACTACGACGCCTGAACTGAAGACACGCCTCCCGCGGCCGGCTCTCGGTGCGGAATCACCGCTCATGGCCGCTGTCTAAGGGAGATTCCACGACACCACGATGACGGCAAGGGGTGGATTAGCGCGGACGTAACCGCTTGTGGCGCAAGGTGGCGCC
>DATAVF010000162.1:0-6300 GCA_036267835.1 Caulobacteraceae bacterium
CAGATCGCCGCTACCGGCACGTTGATGTAGAAGATCCACGGCCAGCCGGCGTTGTCGCAGATGACGCCTCCCAGGATCGGGCCCGCGATGGGCGCCACGACCGTCGTCATCGCCCAGATGCCCATGGCCTGACCGCGCAGATGCGGCGGGAAGATGCGCATCATCAGGGTCTGCGACATGGGCATGATCGGGCCGCCGCAGAGACCCTGCATCACGCGGAACAGCACCAGGAACCCGAGCGACGGCGCGAGCCCGCACAAGGCGGAACAGATGCCGAAGCCCAGCATGCCGAGAATGAACACCTTCACTGCGCCGAACCGCTGGGCGAGCCAGCCGGTGAGCGGCACCACGATGGCTTCCGCCACCGAGTAGGACGTGATCACCCAGGTGCCCTGGCTGGGCGAGACGGCGAGGCCGCCGGCGATGTTGGGCACCGAGACGTTGGCGATGGTCATGTCGAGCACGACCATGAAGTTGCCGACCGCCAGCAGGAAGCCGGCCAGGATCAGGGCGCTGCCCTTCAGCGGCATCGGGAGGGCGGTGGGCGCATAGGTGGCGGCCATGGCGTGGCGTCCGGGCTGACTATTTCTGGGCGCTTTGGGCGGTGTCGATGTCGACGTCCATGGAGAGGCCGACGCGCAGCGGGTGCGCTTTCAGCTCCTTCGGATCGAGTTCGACGCGCACGGGCAGGCGCTGCACCACCTTGATCCAGTTGCCGGTGGCGTTCTGCGCCGGGATCACTGCGAAGGCCGAGCCAGTGCCGCCGGCCAGGCCCACGATACGCCCGTGGAAGGTGACGCCGCCGCCGTAGTAGTCGCTGGTCAGGGTGACTTCCTGGCCCAGGTGCATATGGCGCAGCTGCTCTTCCTTGAAGTTGGCGTCGACGTAGGCGTCCTGGATCGGCACCACGGTCATCAGCTGCGCGCCGGTCTCGACGCGCTGGCCGATCTCGACCGTGTTCTTGGCGATGATGCCGTCGATGGGCGCGCGGATCACGGTGCGCTGCAGGTCGAGCTGGGCCTGGTCGACCTTGGCCTGGGCGGCGGCGACCTCGGGATTGTTGGAAACGCCGGTTCCGGCGACGAGAGCCTGGGCGATACGCGCCTGCCCGGCGGCGGCGACCTGGTTGGCCTGAGCTTCGGCGAGCGAGGCCTGGGCGCCGCTGAGGTCGGCCTCGGTCTCGCGCACCCGGTTCTCGGCCGTGGTCAGCTCGTCGCCGGAGACGGCGCCGTCGTGGGCCAGGGCCTGGCGGCGGGCGAGGTCGGTGTGCGCCTTGGCGAGGTCGGCCTCGGCGCTGGCGACCAGGGCGCGGGCGTGGACGATGTCGGCGCCCTTGGCGTTGATCATCGCGGTCTGCGCGTCGCTGTTGGCGAAATAGCCCTGCACCTTGCGTTCGGCCTGACCGAGCGCGGCCTCGTCGGCGGCCAGCGCCAGCTTGAAGTCGGTTGGGTCGATGACCACCAGCACGTCGCCCTTCTTCACCGGCAGGGTGTCGCTGATCGGCGCCTGGATCACCGGGCCGGCGACCAGCGGAGTCACGTCGGCGACGTCCGCGTTGACGTAAGCGTCGTCGGTCGAGACGTGGTGCGAGCCCACGAAGACCCAGTTCAGGCCCCAGATGATCACCCCGATCAGCACCACCACGCCCAGGATGATGAACAGCAGCCGGCGGTTGCTCTTGGGCTTCGGCGGCGGCGCGGCGGCGGAAGGGGGCACGTCCTGAACCTGGGCCGGCGCAGAATCGGCCGCGCGGATCGGGGAGGGGCTGTCGGTGCGAGCGTCCATGGCGGGAAGTCCGGGTAAGAGGGTCAGGCGCCGGCGTAGCCGCCGCCGAGGGCGCGGACGAGGGCGATATCGAGGCTGAAGACGCGGGTCTGCGCGTCGGCGAAGGCGCGGCGCTCGTCGATCACCGCATTCTCGGCGGTGAGCACGGCGACGTAGTCGGAAAGGCCGCCCTCGTAGCGTTCACGGGCGACGGAATAGGCCGCCTCGCCGGCGTCGAGGGCCGCCTTGCGGTCGGCGAGCTGCTTCTGCGCCGACTGCACGCTGGCGCCGGCGTCGGCGACGTCCTGCAGGGCCTGGGTCAGGGTGGCGTCATAGGCGTCGACCGCGGCGGCATAGTCGGCCCGGGCGCCGTGGTACTGGCCGCGCAGCCGCCCGCCCTGGAAGATCGGCAGGGTAAGGGTCGGCCCGATCGAGCCGATCGCCGCGGCCGGGTTGAACAGCTGGCTGATGCCCAGCGATTGCTGGCCGATATACCCGGTCAGACTGATGTCCGGGTAGAATTGGGCGCGGGCCACATCAATGCGCTTGCCGGCGGCCTCGGCTCGCAACCGGGCGGCGACGATGTCGGGGCGGCGGCCGATCAGATGCAGGCGCAGGTCGGCCGGCAGGCCGAAAGGCTTGACCGCTTCGGCCGTGGGCAGGGCGATCGCCAGGCCTCGGTCCGGACCTTCGCCGAGCAGGGCGGCGATGCGGTGGCGGGTCAGCAGGATCTGCTCGTCGAGGGAATCGACGTCGGCCTGAGAGGCGGGCGTCGCGGCCTCGGCCTGCTTGAGCTCGGCGCGGGTGTCGAGGCCGTTCTGGACGCGCTCGGCGGCGAGCCGGGCAGTGTCGCCACGGTTGCGCAGCGCCTCGGCCGCCGCGCCGCGCTCGGCCCCCAGCCGCATCAGGTCGGCGTAGGCCATGGCGACGGCGCTGGAGAGGGTCAGCCGGGCTTCGGCGAGGTCGGCCCGGGTAGCGGCTTCCTCGGAGACCGAGGCGGCGAGGGCGGCGCGGTTCTTGCCGAAGAGGTCGAGGTCGAACGAGGCGTCGATGGCCAGGCGTCCGTTGTCGAGATAGCCCTTCGGCAGCAGCTCCTGGATGAAGGGCGGGAAGCCTTCGACGCGGCTGGTTTCGGCCTCGGTGACGCTGCCCGAGGCGCTGATCTGCGGCAGGTCGGCGGCGCGGGCGACCTGGGTCTGGGCGCCGGCGGAGGTCAGCCGGGCCTCGGCCTGGGCGAGGGTGGGCGAGCCTTTGACCGCCTCGTCGATCAGCGCGGAAAGCTGGGTGTCACCGTAGGCGTCCCACCAGCGATCGTTCGGCCAGTCGGCGCTCGGCGCGGCGAAGCTGGCCTGGTCCTGATAGCTGGCGACATCGGCGAGTTGCGGGCGCGCTTCATGCCCGGGCGGCGTGGCGCAGGCCGCAAGCGCCAGAACGCCGGCCGTGGCCAGCAGGCCAAGCGCCAGCGTGCGGTGATGTTGACGAGGCCCTGACATCTCGGACCCACCCTCCCTCGAGGGACGCAGCGTGGACGCCGTCCCTGAATCTGACCGTACCGTACGGTCATAAATCACTTTACATCCGCGACCGTCAAGGTAGAAACCGTACTGTACGGTCAGAGAAAATCTGGTGACATACGAAACCAACACCGCCGAAACCCGCGGCGACGCCAAGCGCCGCGCCATATTAGATGTGGCCGGTGACGTCTTCCGCGAGCGTGGCTATGCCGCCGCCTCGATGTCGGAGATCGCCGCCAAGGTCGGCGGGTCGAAGGGCACGCTCTACAACTACTTCCGGTCCAAGGAGGAGCTGTTTAGCGCCTTCATCACCGGAACCTGTCAGGGGCTCGCGGAGACCTATTTCGACCGCCTGCCGCCGATCGGCGAAGGCAAGCCGGTGCGCGAGAGCCTGATCGACCTCGGCGTCTCGCTGATGGAGTTCCTGCAGACGCCGCAGATCGTGGCCATGCATCGGCTGGTGACCGCCGAGGTGGGCCGTTTCCCTGAGATCGGCCTGATCTTCTACGAGGCTGGCCCCAAGAACGGCGAGCGGCGCTTTACCGAGTATTTCGAGCGCGCCATCGCCGCCGGCCGCTTCCCGGCCGACAACGCTCACATGCTGGGCCAGCGGCTGAAGGACCTCGTGATGTCCGACCTTTATCTGCGCTTCCAGTGGGGCGTGCTGGCTCACATCGATCCGGCGGAGCTGCGCGAGCACGTGGCGGCCTCCGTGCAGATCTTCCTGCGGGCCTTCGCCCCGGATCTGGCTTAGACGCCGAGCTGGGCCGCCTGCCGGATCGGCAGGATCGCGTCGGAGGCCCGCTCGATCTCCATCACCTTCAAGAGGCGCACCCGGGCCCGGTTGACCCGGCTCTTGATGGTGCCGAGCGCGCAGCCGCAGATCTGCGCCGCCTCTTCGTAGGAGAGCCCCGCCGCGCCGACCAGGATCAGCGCTTCGCGGTGTTCGGCCGGCAGCTGGTCGAGGGCGGCCTGCAGGGCGTGCAGGGCGAGGCCCCACTCCTGCGTCGGCGGCGAGGTCAGGGCGCGGGCGTGCTGGCCGTCCTCGTCGCGCACCTCGCGGCGGCGGCGCACGACGGCCGTGTAGTAGGTATTGCGCAGGATGGTGAAGAGCCAGGCGCGCAGGTTGGCGCCGTCGAACTTGTCGCGATGGCTCCAGGCCTTGATCAGCGTGTCCTGCACGAGGTCGTCGGCGTCCGAGCCGTTGCGGCTGATCGACCAGGCAAAGGCGCGCAGGGCAGGGATCAAGGCGACAACCTGATCCCTCCACTCGGAGTCTGGGTGCACGCCTTACTCTCCACGACGGGGTTCAGGCCCGCACCGTCGGGTGCAGGTGGAGCCGTACTGCAAAGGCAAACGCCTGCGGGGGACATCCGTTCCTGCCACATTCCGGGAGGGCGGCGTGGAACATTGCGACCGACACCATGGTCTAACCAGCCTGGCGCCGGGCTGGCGCAAAGGGGTCGGACCACTTAACTCAGCCTAAAGGAGCTCCGCCGATGGCCATCACCGACGAAGCGCTCGCGCGCGCCGAATTCAACGCCGGCGTCGATGCGACGCCGCTGATCGAGCGGTTCCGACAGGTGCGGGAGGGCTCGCTGGCCCGCGCCCGGCCGCTCTCCGCCGAGGATCAGCAGGCCCAGTCGATGCCTGACGCCAGCCCGACCAAATGGCACCTGGCGCACGTGACCTGGTTTTTCGAGACCTTCCTCCTGGCCCCGCATCTGCCGGGCTACCGGGTCTTCGATCCGTCGTTCGTCTACCTCTTCAATTCCTACTACGAGGCCGTCGGCCCGCGGCACCCGCGGCCGGCGCGCGGGCTGATCACCCGGCCGACCCTGGCCGAGGTGCTGGCTTACCGCCGCCATGTCGACGCCGGCATGGAGCGGCTGCTGGCCAGCGAGACGCCGGCCGAGATCGCCTTCCTGGTCACGCTCGGTCTCGCCCACGAAGAGCAGCACCAGGAGCTGATCCTGATGGACGTGCTGCACCTCTTCGCCCAGTCGCAGCTTTGTCCGGCCTATGGCCCGGGCTTCGAGCCCTCGCGCGCCGAAGCGCTGCAATGGGTGGAATTCGACGGCGGCTGTGTCGCGGTGGGCGCCGCCGGCGACGAGCCTTTCGCCTTCGACAACGAAGGTCCCCGGCACGAGGCGCTGGTGCGGCCCTATCGGCTGGCCAGCCGGCTGGTCACCAACCGCGAATGGCTCGCCTTCATCGAGGACGGCGGCTATGCGACCGCCTCGCTCTGGCTCTCCGATGGCTGGGCCAAGGTGCGCGAGGAGGACTGGACCGCGCCGCTCTACTGGCGCCGGGACAGCGACGGCGCGTGGCGTGAAATGGGCCTGGCCGGCCTGCAGCCGCTCGACCTCGACGCGCCGGCGACCCACGTCAGCTACTACGAGGCCGACGCCTACGCCTCTTGGGCCGGCAAGCGCCTGCCGACCGAGACCGAGTGGGAGCACGCCGCCGCCAGCCGGCCCGACGCCTTCGACCAGCTGTACGACGCGGCCTGGCAGTGGACCGCCAGCGCCTACCTCGGCTACCCGGGCTTCTCGCCGGCGAGGGGCGCGGTCGGCGAGTACAACGGTAAGTTCATGATGGGGCAGATGACGCTGCGCGGCGGCGCCTCGATCACCCCGCCCGGTCATTCGCGCGCCACCTATCGTAATTTCTTCTATCCGCATCAGCGCTGGATGTTCTCCGGCGTGCGGCTGGCGGAGGACACGCCGCAGGGCGCGCGCAAGCCGGTCAACGACGAGGAAGCGTTCCGCGACGACGTTGTCACGGCGCTGAGCCACACGCCCAAGCGCATCTCGCCGAAGTGGTTCTACGATGCCCGCGGCTCAGAGCTGTTCGAAGCGATCTGCGAGCTGCCGGAGTACTATCCGACGCGCACCGAGACGGCGCTCCTGACCCGCATCGCGCCGGAGCTGGCCGCCCACATCCCCGACGGCGCGGTGCTGGTCGAATACGGCAGCGGGGCCAGCACCAAGACCCGGCTGCTGCTCGACGCCGCGCCGCA
>DATAVF010000163.1:0-8312 GCA_036267835.1 Caulobacteraceae bacterium
CGCTCCTTTCGCTGCCAGATGACCGCGCTGTTCCTGTTCGAGGACGAGCGCCTGGTCTGCGAGCGCGTGTACTTCGACCAAGCGACGATCCTGCGCCAGCTGGGCCTGGCGCGCGACCCGCGCTCGCTGCTCGGGCGCCTGTCGCTTGTGCTCAACCACCCACTGACGATCGCGCGAGCGGCGCTCGGCGCTCGGCGCAACTCCCGACGATAGTCGCGTCAGCAGCGGCCGTGTACGCTCGGCAAACCCAGCGAGAGGAGCGGCGATGAGCGATGTCGTGTTGAAAGAAGTGCAGGACGGAGTGGCGACGATCACGCTGAACCGCCCCGACCGGCTCAATGCGTGGACGCAGGAGCTTGAGCGCGACTACTTCGCGACGCTCGGCGAGTGCGCAGCCTCGCGGGACGTGCGCGTGATCGTGGTGACCGGCGCGGGGCGCGGCTTCTGCGCCGGCGCGGACCTCTCGGCCGGCGGCAGCACCTTCGATCGCACCGGCCCGCAGGAAGCGGTGCGCGAAGAAGGCCGCCACGGCGACGTGATCCGCGACGGCGGCGGGCGGCTGACGTTGCGCATCTTCGATAGCCTGAAGCCGGTGATCGCCGCCTGCAATGGCCCCGCGGTGGGCGTGGGCGTGACCATGCAACTGGCGATGGACATTCGCCTCGCCTCCACCGCCGCCCGCTACGGCTTCGTCTTCGCCCGGCGCGGGCTGAACCCGGAAGCCGCCTCGTCCTGGTTCCTGCCGCACCTGGTGGGCGTGCAGACGGCGCTCGAGTGGTGCTTCACCGGCCGCGTCTTCCCGGCCTCGGAAGCCCATGAGAAGGGCCTGGTGCGCTCGCTGCACGCGCCGGACGACCTGCTGCCCGCCGCCTACGCCCTGGCCCGCGAGATCGCCGACAACACCGCCCCGGTCTCGGTCGCCATCACCCGCCAGCTGATCTGGCGCATGGCCGGCGCCGCGCACCCGATGGACGCCCACATGGCCGACAGCCGCGGTATCCAGCAACGCGGCGCCCAGCAGGACGTGCGCGAAGGCGTCAACTCCTTCCTGGAAAAGCGCGCGCCCCGCTTCCCGGACAAGGTCTCGGCCGACCTGCCGGACGTGTGGTCGCACTGGACGGCGCCGACGTTCCGGTGAACATCCTTGTAAAACACGTGAGATACGCACATCTTGCATAGCATAATCGTACGATACCCAAGGAGTTCACGATGGCTTCGGTGCAGACCAGCTTCCAGCTCGATCCCGGCACAGCGAAGGCGATCGAGGAATTGAAGGAAGCTTTCGGCGTCAGCAGCAACACTGCGGTCATTCGAAAGGCCGTGGCGCTCGCCCGGATTGCGGCCAGAAACGAGAATCCGGCCGACGGCACGGTAACGGTGCTGGATATCAATGGCGCCCCGGTGAAGGTGTCGCTCGCAGGCTGAGGCCATGCCCTTTGATGCGGCCCCTACACCCGTCATAAGCCTGACGAGCGAAGTCTCTCGGATAGCGAACCTCACGGTCGCCGAGCAGATTGCGCTGGGCGACCAGGACATCCGGCGGCGAGTTGCGCTCTACATTATCTGGCTGTTCGCAATCGCGAACATCTTCGTGCTCTTCGGCCTTGGCATCGCCTATTGGCAGGACTGCGCCCAGCTTGCGGCGAAACTCATCACGCCGGAACAGCGCGTCGTCTCGAGCAACGTCGTGATGGCCTTGCTCGGCGCCACAACAATTCAACTGGCACGGTGATCGTCACCATCACCCGAGCGATCTTCCCGCCTGCGCCGAACGCGGCCGGCTGAAGAGCCGTCCCCAGCCCGGAACTAACGCCCGGTTAACGCCCCTCTGCTCTCATCGGGGCCTAACCCGGACTCCTGCCCGATTCCATGAGTGACACCCTGCAGCTCGGCGAGGCCGAGACGCCGATCCTGGAGCCGGCTGAAAAGCCGCGCAACAAGTCGCGGCTGGCGCTGCTCAAGCGGCTGGCTGACGTGGTCAGCCTGCCGTCCAGCCGGGTCAACAGCTTCGAGCGGTCGGTGACCGCCGACCTCCTGGTCGAGATCCTGCGCGACGCCGAGTTCGACGAACGGGCGCGGGTGGCGCGGCGCATCGCGACCCTGGTCGAGATCCCCAACAGCCTGGTGCGCCTCTTGCTGCGCGACGACCTCGACATCGCCTACCCGCTGCTCACCGAATCCAGCACGCTCAGCGACGCCGACCTCTTGGATTGCGTGAAGCACGCCACCGGCGCGCACCGCCGGCTGATCGCCCAGCGGCGCGGCGTCTCCGAAGTGCTGTCCGAGGCGCTGGTCGACGTCGGCGAGACCCTGGTGGTCGAGGCGCTGTTGCGCAACGACCAGGTGCGCTTCTCGCCCGCCGCCATCGAGAGCCTGGTGGCGATGACCCAGCACCAGTCGCACCTGGCGCCCATGCTGCTGCGCCGACCGGAACTGCGGCCGAGCCACGCCTATGTGATGTTCTGGTGGGCCGAGGCCGATGCGCGCCGCACCATTCTGCAGCGTTTCGCGGTGTCGCGCGAAGTGTTGCAGGAGGCGGCCGGCGATGTTTTCCCGATGGCCGCGGCCGAGGGCTGGCAGGACGAGCTGACCCGCAAGGCGCTGCAGTTCATCGAGCGGCGCCAGCGCAACCGCGCCGCCATCGAGAAGAGTCCGTTCGAAAGCCTCGACGACGCCATCGCCCAGGCTGAAGGCGGCATGACCCGCGAGGTGGCCGAGGAGATCGCCTACCTCGCCGGCGTCAAGCCGATGACCGGGGCCAAGATCATGACCGACATCGGCGGCGAGCCGCTGGCGGTGCTGTGCAAGGCGACTGGCCTGCCGCGCGCCTCGCTGCGCCAGCTCTGGCGGGCGCTCCGCCGGCCGGAGACCACCGACGCCGGCGAGCCCACGGAATCGATCACCCGGGTGATGCAGATCTTCGACATGATCGCGGTCGATCGCGCGCAGACGGTGCTGCGCTATTGGAACTGGTCACTGTCGTCGGCGATGACCCCGACGCTGATGAAGGCCATCCGCGAAGCCGACGATGCCGCTCTGGATGAGTTCTCGGTGCCCCAGCGCGCCGCAATGCTGGCCTTTGGCGCCGAGCTGAAGCGCTGAGCGCAAGCTGGAGCGCCGGGCCGGCCAATCCAAGCCCCTGAGCTCACGTCGCATAGCAGCGATATTGCTTCACTGATCTTCGCTATGTGGGGCGAAATCAGGATTGCCAAGCGCACTTGTGATGACGCTTTGGCTTCTATAAGAACCCTCCCAATGATCTGAGGAATCAGGTCGACTACCTATTGTCAGGGCAGGATGGAACCAAGAGTCATGGACGAAAAATCTGAGGTGATCGAGATGACAGCCGACATCGTGTCGGCCTACGTCGGCAACAACACGATCGCCACTGGCGACCTGCCCGCGTTGATTCAGAGCATCCACCGCGCCTTGACCAACATCACCGGCGGCGCTGAGCCGGTGGAAGCCGCGCCGAAGGAGCCGGCGGTGCCGGTGCGTCGTTCGATCACGCCCGACTATCTGGTTTGCCTGGAAGACGGCCGCAAATTCAAGTCGTTGAAGCGCCACCTGCGCACGAAATACAACATGAGCCCGGAGGAATACCGGGCGAAGTGGAACCTGCCGAAAGACTATCCGATGGTTGCGCCGAACTATGCGCGCGCGCGCTCGGAACTTGCCAAGCAGATGGGCCTCGGCCAAGGCGGCCGCCAGGCGGCGCGCGGCAAGCGCCGGTAGCCCCAGACTGGGTATTGATAGCGCCCGCGCCGGGACCGGCGCGGGCGTTTTCATGTCTGAGTGGCGTCGATCACAGTTTTGTCATTGCGGCGCCAATAAGTTGGAAGCGGCGTTTCCGGGCTCGACTGCGGCATGGGTGCGACATGCTTGACTCTTCCAATAAATCCGACGCCCGCCCAAGATTTGGCGCTTTCAACGATTCGGTGATTGAGCGATAGTGATTCGCCGCGATTCCAAGGGGTTGTTAACGAATCCGGATATGAACACTCAGCTTGGCGCACCCACCACCGCCCTCAGGGCGCACGAGGAGCTTTTCTCCTACTGGGCCGGCTTGCGCCGGCGCGGCGCCCTGCCCGCGCGGCGCGACCTCGACCCCGGCCGCATCAAGCGCCTGCTGCCCACCGTCAGCCTGACCCAGGTGGTCGGCGAGCCGCGCGACTACCGCCTGCGCCTCGCCGGCACCGGCCTTTACGGAATCTACGGCGGCGAGATCACCGGCCGCAAGCTCGAAGATGTCTACAACACCGCCGCCGCCGACTATTGGCGCGAAGAGCTCGACCGGGTGGTCGAGGAAGGCCGCCCACGCGCCGGTCACCACAGCATGGCCTGGCGCGGCGCCGCCCACATGACCCTGCTGTGGTTGCGCCTGCCGCTGGCCACCAACGGCAAGGACGTCGACGTGATCCTCGGCTACGACGCGGTGCTGGCCCCGCGCGGCGACATGCTGAGCGGGATAAGAGCGGCTTAGGGGTTTCCCCACGTCCGTCATCGCCGGCCGTCAGTGCCGGCGACCCATGATCACGATCTGCGCCATGGCCGTGCTGGGGCACGGCCACACAAACCACGGTGTTCATAGGTAGCTGGGACCACGCCCGGCTATGACGGAACTTGGGGTGTCACCTCCCTCGCCGCGGCGTCGCGGCGGATGCGTTCGATCATCGAGAAGAGGCCGTTGGAGCGCTGTTGCGAGAGCGCACCGGTGAGGCCGAGGCGCTGGAAGGCGGCCTTGGCGTCGAACCCCAGGATCTCGGCTGGCGCGCGGCCCGAATAGAGCAGCAGCAGGATGGCGATCAGGCCGCGCACGATGTGGGCGTCGGAATCGCCACGGAAGTTCAGCGCCCCGTCCGGCGCGGGTTCGGTCACCAGCCAGACCTGGCTGGCGCAGCCGCGCACCTTGTTGGCGTCCGAGTGCTCGGCCTCGCTCAGCGGCGCCAGGGTGCGGCCGAGATCGATGACGTGGCGATAGCGCTCTTCCCAGTCGCCGAGCAGCTCGAACTCGGCCTCCAGTTCCTCAAGCGCGTCGGCGATGGACAAGATCGGGGTCTTCCGTGGTGAGCGCCGGATGTAGGGCTGCCCGGCCAGCCCCGCAACTTACGCGGCCGGCAGCACCACTTCAGCCATCAGGCCGCGCCCGGGCTCGCTGACCAACCGCAAGGCCCCGCCCATCGCCTGGCACAGCAGGTCGACGATCGGCAGGCCGAGCCCGGCCCCCTCGGTCGAGCGGGTGAGCGCGCTCTGGCCCTGCTCGAAGGGCCGCATCAGCCGCGGGATGTCATCCGGCGCGACCCCCTCGCCGTCGTTCTCGATCTGGATGCGCACCCCGCCCAGGGTGCGCCAGGCGCGCAGCCGCACTTCCCCGCCCTCGGGCGAGAAGGTGACGGCGTTCTGCAGCAGGTTGTTCAGCACCGTGCGCAGGCCGCGCGGATCGGCGTTGACTGCCGGCAGGTGCCCCTCGTCCTCGACCTTCACCCGGATGCGCCGGGCAGCGATATCCTCGCGCAGCATGTCGAGCGCATCGTCGACCGCGTGGTCCAAAAGCTCCGGCGTCGGGTCCATGTCGGTGACGTGGCCTTCGAGGCGGGCGATCTCCAGCACCTGGTTGACCAGCCGCAGCAGCTTCAACCCGCTCTGGCGCACGTGGTCGGCGTATTCGCGGTACTGCGGATTGCCGAGCGGCCCGCAAAGCTCGCGCGAGATGATCTCGGAGAAGCCGATGATCGAGTTCAGCGGCGTGCGCAGCTCGTGGCTGACCATGCGCAGGAACGACTGCTTCTGCGCATCCATGGCGGCGCGCCGCTTGGAGACCACGGCGGATTCAGGCCCACCCGGCGCCTTGGGCGTCGGGGCGGGCGTCGTTAGTAGGGACGCCGCCTGGGGCATGCCGCCTCACATTGTCCTCAATCGCACTGAAGCTTGGGCACAGTCCGCTTACGAATCCGTTTCTATCCACAGCTAGGCGCGCCCGTCAGGTCGCCTGCGGATTGAGCCGCCTCGCAGGCGCGGGGCGAAACCGATAGGCTCCCGCCATGGAGGAAACCGATACCCTGATCGATCGCCGCGCCGGCCGGGCGGCCGCGGGCTGGCATGCCGTCTGGCTGGCGGCGTTCGGCCTGAGCGCGCTCGCATGGATGGTGCTGGGCGCCAGTGGCAGCGCGCTGGCGTTGGCGCTGGCCGCCGCGCCGGGTCTCATCGGCCAGCTGCTGCGCGTGAGCGTCAGCCGTGGGACCAAGTCGCTGGTGGCGCTGGCCTGGCCACTCTGCGTCGGCGCGGCGATCGCGCTGACCGGCGGCCTCGGCGGGCCGATGACGGCGCTCGCCATAGCGCCGATCGCGGCGATGATCACCCTGGATCGGCGCCGCTACCTGCCCTTCGGCGCAGCGTTCTCGGCCGCGATCATCGCGCTCATCGCCCTGACGCCGCTGCTGGGCCTGACCCTGCCCGCCCCCCCGACGGGGCCGCTGCTGGCGCTGCTCGTCGTCGCCTTCGCGGCCATCGCCTTCGCCGGCGCGCTGCAGATGGCCGGCGGGCGCGAGCATGAACGCGAAGCCGCCCGGGCCGACGAGGCGGCGCGTCTGCGCAATCTGCTGGAAGCCGAGCCCTTCCTGCTGCTGCGCCTCGACCGCGAGGGCATCATTCGCGAGGTCTTCTGCGGCGCGCCGGAAGACTGGGACCTGAAGCTGATCGGTCGGCCGTTCGAGAACCTGGCCGGCGAGGCGCACCGCGGCGCGGCGCGCGCGGCGCTGCGCATCCTGCGCAAGGAGGGCGCCGCCAGCGTCGGCTTCGCCCCGCCGCTGGCCCCCGACCGGTTCCTGGCAGTGGAGCTGCGCGGCCTGCACCAGGGCGGGGCCGCGGCGCTGGTGCGCGACGCCAGCCGCGAGCGGGCCTATGAGGCCTGGCTCGAACAGGGCAAGGCCGAGGCCGAGAGCCTGGCGCTTTCCAAGTCGCGGTTTCTGGCCAACATGAGCCACGAGCTGCGTACGCCGCTGAACGCCATCATCGGCTTCTCCGACATCATGCGCTCGCGGCTCTTCGGCCCGATGCCGGAGCGCTATGCCGAGTACGCGGGGCTGATCCACGAGTCCGGCGGCCACCTGCTGGACCTGATCAACGACGTGCTCGACATGTCGAAGATCGAGGCCGACCGGTATGCGCTGAGCCTGGAGGAATTCGACGCCCGCGAGGCCGTCTCCGCCGCCTTGCGCCTCACCCGCCTGCAGGCCGACACCGCCAAGATCGCCTTGCGCGGCGTGCTGCCCCCGACGGCGCTCGACGTGAACGCCGACCGCCGCGCGCTGAAGCAGATCGTGCTGAACCTGGTCTCCAACTCGCTGAAGTTCACGCCCTCGGGCGGCCAGGTGAACGTGCTGGCGCGGCAGAAGGGGACGCTGCTGGAGCTGATCGTCGCCGACACCGGCGTCGGCATCGCGCCGGCCGACCTGGAACGGCTCGGGCGGCCCTACGAGCAGGCCGGCGGCATGGAGCAGCGCCAGCTCGGCACCGGCCTTGGCCTCTCGCTGGTGCGCGCCTTCGCCGAACTGCACGGCGGCCGCATGGTGATCAAGAGCATCCTCGGCGAAGGCACGGTGGTGACCGTGGAACTGCCGGTGATGGAAGAGCGCCCGGCCGCCGCGCCGCCGCCCCCGCCGCCCGAACCGCCTCAGCGGGTAGCCCTCGGCGACAACGTGATCGCCTTCGTCCCGCACCGCTAGCGGTTAAGGGCGCCTCAGCGCTGGGCGAGGGCCTGGAAGGCGCGGGCGGAGGCGAAGTCGCCGACTTCCACGTAGGCCGTGCGCACCGTCTCGCCGCCATCGCCGGGAAAGAGGAACTCCACCGCCACCGCTTCGCGCGGATCGAGGGCAGCCAGGGCGTCGGTGGCCGCTTCGGGAAAGCGGAAGGCCCAGCCACCAGCGAGGTCGGCGCCGGCCAGGTCAGAGCTTGCGGCCGTCATCTCCTCGGCGGTGAACACCCGGCTGGCCGAGCGCGGCGGCAGGCGGCCCGCGATCGGGATGCGGCCGGAAATGTCGGCCTGGCGCGCGTCAAGGTAGGGCCCCGAGGTGATCGACGCATCGCGGATCACCAGCCGCGCGCCATAGGGCCGGGCCCCGTCGGCGAAGCTCGCCACCGCCACCAGCGGCCGCGCGTCGCCCTGGTCGGCGATGCCGAACTGCATCAAGTCCCAGCCGAAGCGGTCACGCTGCGAGGCCCGCCAGTGCATGGTCGAGCTCGGCAGCGGCCGCTCGGCGCTCCAGCTTTCCAGGTCGCCGGGGAAGTCCATGCGGGGCATGTGGGCATAGCCC
>DATAVF010000164.1:0-3567 GCA_036267835.1 Caulobacteraceae bacterium
TCGCCGGATCGGCGCTGAGCTGGGCGATGATCGCGTCAGCGCCGGCGCTGACCCCGCCGTCGTAGTCGCCGGTGCGGAACTTGGGCAACACCTGCGCCTGCAGGATCACGTTGGAGAGGATGTCGGTCAGCACCGGCTCCAAACCATAGCCGACCTCGATCCGCACCTTGTGCTCCGACGGCACGACGATGAGGATGACGCCGTTGTTCTTGCCCTTCTCACCGATCTGCCAGGCGCGGCCCAGCTGGTAGCCGTAGTCCTCGATGTCATAACCCTGCAGATCCGGCAGGGTGACCACCACCAGCTGGTCGCCGGTCTTGGCCTCCAGCGCCGCCAGCTTGTTGGCCAGGTCGGTGAGCGTGGCCGGCGAGAGCACGTGGGCATCGTCGACCACCCGGCCGGTCAGCGGCGGGAAGGTCGGCGCGGCCAGCGCCGGCGACGCCGCGAACGCCAGCGTCAGGGCGACGAGAGCGCTCGCCAGCACCGCGAACGCGTGGCGCGCCGCGCCGATCACGGGGCGTTGCTGGACGGCGGCGCCGAGCCGGGCGCCGCGTTGCTGGGCGCCGCGCCCGCCGAAGTGGCGGGCCCCGGCGCGCCGCCGAGGTTGAACTGCACCGTGGGCGCCGACTGGGCGCTCTCCGAGGCGGTGAACGGCGCCATCGGCTTGGCGTCATGGTAGAAGGTGCCGGCCCAGATCGAGGTCGGAAGCACCCTGAGCGTCGTGTTGTAGTCGCGCACCGCGTCATTGTAGTCGCGCCGGGCGATGTTGATGCGGTTTTCCGTGCCCTCGAGCTCGGACTGCAGGGCCAGGAAGTTGGCGTTCGACTTCAGGTCCGGATAGTTCTCGCTGGCCACCAGCAGCCGGCTCAGCGAGCCCGACAGGGTGTCCTGCGCCTGCTGGAAACGCTGCACGGCGGCCGGGTCGGTCAGCTGCGAGGCATCGATGGTGATCGACGTGGCTCTGGCCCGCGCATCGGTCACCTCGGTCAGCACGGTGCGCTCCTGCTGGGCGTAGCCCTGCACGGTGGCGACCAGGTTGGGGATCAGGTCGGCCCGGCGCTGGTAGTCGGCCTCGACATCGGCCCACTTCTCCTTGGCGTACTCCTGCTTGGTCGGAATGTCGTTGATCCCGCAGCCCACCAGGGTGAGCGGCATCAGCACCAGCGCGAAGCTGCGCGCCATGCGGTGGAAGGTGTTGTTCAAGGTCCAGGCCCCGACATGAAGTCGCGGTCTCGCCGCGGCAGGCGATGAATCTAAGTGAACGCACGCCGCCCCGCCAGGGCAGTCGGGATTACCGATAGGCAAGGTCGCCACTTCTTCCCCTGCCCCTTGCGGGGAGGGGTCAGGGGTGGGGGTGTTAGCTGGAAGCCCGCCGACTGCGCTGCGAGACGCCAAACCCGCAAGCCAGGCGCTCGCATCCCCATCCCCTGCCCCCTCCCCGCAAGGGGGCCGCACGGGGGAAGGGGTCGCACATGCGCCTTCAGAATCCAGGAACTGGCTATCGCTCAGCAATCGCGGCCAGTTCGGCCAGCATCGGCGCGGGCGGGTCGTCGCCCCAGATGGTGGCCGCTTCGGTAAGCGCGGCGGCCAGCGGGCGGGAATCGCCGGCCGGACCGGGACTGGCGTCCTCGAGCATCTGCAACAGCATGCGCTCGGCTTCCAGCTCCAGCTTCTTGACCCCGTCGTTCAGCCGCTTCAGCGCCGCGCCGGACGAGCGGGCTTTAAGGCCGCGCCGCCGCTCGCGCAGCGGCTGGATCGCCACCTCCTGCCAGGCCTGGGCGAGGGCCGCGCCGGCGCCCATGGTGGCCAGATCGCCGCTGCGCCCACTGGCCGCCAGCCACAGCGCCCACAGCAGATAGGGCACGCACTGGCCGTGCGCGTCCTGCAGCTCCAGCAGCAGCGGCTCGGCCGCCGGCCGGCCGTAGATCTCCAGCGCATAGGGCCAGAGCGCCTCGCCGGTCACGCGTCCCAAGCCTTCACGCGTCCCGGTCCTTCAAGCGTCCCAGTCCTTCAAGCGTCCCAGTCCTTCACGCGTCATTATCCCCCAGCGTGGGCGGAGTGACCGTGGGCCCGATATCCTTCCCCCAGCGCCGCACCGGCCGCCACGCCAGGCCGAAGAGATCGAGCGCCCGGCCCACCGCCTGGTCGATCAGCTCGTCCACCGTGGTGAGGCCCGCATAAAAGGCCGGCAGCGGCGGGGCGATCACCGCGCCCATCTCGGCCAGGGCGGTCATGGTGCGCAGGTGACCCAGGTGCAGGGGCGTCTCGCGCACCATCAGCACCAGGGTGCGGCGCTCCTTCAGGGTGACGTCGGCGGCGCGGGTCATCAGCGAGGCGGTGACGCCGGTGGCGATCTCGCTCATCGTGCGCACCGAGCAGGGGGCGATGATCATGCCCCGCGTCGGGTACGAGCCCGAGGCGATCGCCGCGCCGATGTCGCCGACCCGGTAGCTGGCCTCAGCCCGCGCCGCGACCGCCGCGACATCGAGCCCGGTCTCGCTGGCCAGCGTCTGCGCGCCGGCCCTCGACACCACCAGGTGGGTGGCGACGCCGAGCTCGCGGCAGGCGTCCAGCACCCGCACCCCCAGCGCCGCGCCGGACGCCCCGGAAATGCCGACCACCAGCGGCGGCGTCCCAGATTCGCTCATGCCGCCCCGCTCCCGCCCAGATGCCGGGCGCCCTTGCGGGGCGCCACGACGCGCAACCATATGTGATCTGACAGCCGGCCGTCAGGGGTGTTCACTTTCGGAATCGTCAGCACGGGAGCCTGAAGATCATGGCCATCGAAGCTCGCATTCGCGAACTCGGAGTCCGTCATCAAACCCTCGAACGCGCCATCGAGGACGAGCTGGGCCGCCCGGCCGCCGATGGCGACCGGCTGAAGGACCTGAAGCGACAGAAGCTGCGTTTAAAGGAAGAGATGGAGCAGCTCAGGGCCAAGGCCAACTGAGCTAAGGCAGCAAGAAGGGCTGGAAGCCGGCCTGATAGCGGCCGGCGACGCCCCTTACTTCTTCACGAAGCCGCCGTACTTGGCGTTGAAGCGCGACACGCGGCCGCCGCGGTCGAGCAGGGTCTGGTTGCCGCCGGTCCACGCCGGGTGCGTGTTCGGGTCGATATCGAGGTGCAGAGTCGCGCCTTCCTTGCCGTAGGTCGAGCGCGTCTGGTAGGTCGTGCCATCGACCATCACCACATTGATGGTGTGGTATTCGGGATGGGTGTCTTGCTTCACGGACCTCTCCTTCCGACTTTCAACGCCTGAAGACCCACCCCTGGTAAGGGCGGCGGTCTTGCGCCGGCGGCGGCGGAGGCGGGCGTATACACGAAGGGCGCTGAAAAGCGCAAGGGTTGGACGCGTATGACGAGTGACGCCGCTGTCGCAGCGGGCCGGCCGGGCGCCGGCGAGCTTTTGGCCAGCGAAATGGATGCAGCCGCCGAGCGCCGCCCGCGCCGCCGCGACCTGAAACCGCTGGCGAGCCTTTGGCCCTACGTCCGCGCCCATTGGAAGGATGCGCTGGCCTCGGCCGCCTTCCTGCTGGTCTCGACCGGCGCGACGCTCAGCCTCACCGG
>DATAVF010000165.1:0-6244 GCA_036267835.1 Caulobacteraceae bacterium
CTTGAGGATGGCCACCCGGTCGGCGAGGTCGAGCGCCTCTTCCTGGTCGTGGGTGACGAAGACGGTGGTGACGCCGGCCCGGTCGTGCACCTCGCGCAGCCAGCGGCGCAGGTCGCGGCGCACCTGGGCGTCGAGCGCCCCAAAGGGCTCGTCGAGCAGCAGCAGCCTGGGCTCGATAGCGAGCGCCCGGGCCAGGGCGACGCGCTGGCGCTGGCCGCCGGAAAGCTGCGCCGGATAACGCCCGCCCAGCCCCTCCAGCTGCATCAGCGACAGCAGATCGATCACGCGGCGCTTGATCTCGGCGCCCGCCGGCCGGTCGCGGCGCGGCCGCACCTTCAGCCCGAAGGCGATGTTGGCCTCCACCGTCATGTGCCGGAAGAGTGCGTAGTGCTGGAACACCATCCCGGCCCGCCGCCGCCGCGCCGGCAGCGCCAGATAGTCCTCGCCGCCGAAGCGCACCTCGCCTGCGTCCGGCGTCTCCAGCCCGGCCAACACCCGCAGCAGCGTGGTCTTGCCTGAGCCAGACGGACCCAGCAGGGCGATGAACTCGCGGTCGGCCGCGCCGAGGGAGACGTCGTGCAGGGCCGGGTAGCGGCCGAACGACTTGGAGATCCCCCGGATCTGCAGGGCTTCAGCGTCGTCGGCCAGCGGAGAGCTCATCGGAGTAGCGCCATTCAAGTGCCGTCTTGACGACAAGGGTGACGAGGCCGAGGCCGGCGAGGAGGGACGCGGCCGCGAAGGCGCCCACGAAGTCATAGTCATTGTAGAGCGCCTCTATGTGCAGGGGCAGGGTGTTGGTGAGGCCCCGGATCTTGCCCGAGACCACGGAGACGGCGCCGAATTCGCCCATCGCCCGGGCGTTGCAGAGCAGCACTCCGTAGAGCAGCGCCCACTTGATGTTGGGCAAGGTCACCTTGCGAAAGGTGGTGAAGCCGCCTGCCCCCAGCGTCACCGCCGCGGCCTCCTCGTCCGAGCCCTGGTCCTGCATCAGCGGGATCAGCTCACGGGCGACGAACGGCAGGGTGACGGTGACCGTGGCCAGTACGATCCCCGAGGTGGCGAAGATAATCTTGATGTCGTGGTCCTCGAGGAACGAGCCGAACCAGCCCTGAGCGCCGAAGATCAGCACCCAGACCAGGCCCGAGATCACCGGCGACATCGAGAACGGCAGGTCGATGACCGCCAGCAGCACCCGTTTGCCGACGAACTCGAACTTGGCGATCGTCCAGGCCGCCGCCAGCCCGAAGACGGCGTTCAGCGGCACCGAGATCGCCGCCACGGTCAGGGTCAGCCAGATCGCGGCTTGAGCGTCGGGGTCGCTGAAGGTGGCGAGAAAGCTCTCCAGACCCTTGGAGAAGGCGGTGGCGAAGACCATCACCAGCGGCGCGATGATCAGGAGGCCCATGACCACCAGGGCCGCCAGCAGCATCAGCGGGGCGAGGCCCGGCAGGCGGATCCGCGCGGCGCCCATCAGGTCCCCCTGCGGCCGGCGACGCGGGCCTGCACGGCGCTGATCGCCATCAGCGCGCCAAATGAGATCGCCACCATGCAAAGCCCGATCGCGGCGGCGCCGGCGTAGTCGTATTCCTCGAGCTTGTTCACGATCAGCAGCGGCGCGATCTCGGACTTCATCGGGATGTTGCCTGCGATGAAGATCACCGAGCCATACTCGCCGACCGCCCTCGCGAAGGCGAGGCTGACGCCGCTGAAAAGCGCCGGCGCCAGGCCCGGCAGCATCACCCGCCAGAACCGCTGGCGCGGGGTCGCGCCAAGGGTGGTCGCCGCCTCCTCGACCTCCTGGTCGAAGTCCATCAGCACCGGCTGCACCTGGCGCACCACGAACGGCAGGCCGATGAAGGTCAGCGCGATGAAGATGCCGAGCGGCGTGTAGGCCGTCTTGATCCCGACCTTGGCCGCCAGCGCCCCGAAGGCCCCGTTGGGGGCGTAGAGCGCGGTCAGCGCGATGCCGGCCACCGCCGTCGGCAGGGCGAACGGCAGGTCGACGAGGGCGTCCAGCAGCCGCCGGCCGGGAAACTCGTAGCGCACCAGCGTCCAGGCGATCAGCAGCCCGAGCCCGGCGTTCAGCAGCGCGGCCAGGCCTGAGAGGCCGAAGCTGAGGCGCAGGGCGGCGACGACCCGGTCGTCCGTAAGTTCGCGCCAGATGCCGTCCAGGCCGATTTCCCAGGGACGCAGCGCCAGCGCCGCCAGCGGGATGACGACGATCAGCCCGACCCAGCCAAGCGTGATCCCCAGCGCCAGCGGAAAGCCCGGCAGGACCGAGGCCTCGCGCCAGCGCCAGGGGCGTCGCCTGGGCTGGCCGAGCGGAAGCGCTCCCGCAGTCATCTAGCCGCGATGGATCTGGTCGAAGACGCCGCCGTCGGCGAAGTGGGTGGCCTGGGCTCGCGTCCAGCCGCCGAAGGTGTTGTCGATGGTCACCATCGGGATGGCCGGGAAGCGGCCGCCGTATTTGGCCAGCGCCTGCGGGTTGCGGGGGCGATAGAAGTTCTTGCCGATCAGGTCCTGCGCCAGCGGGCTGTAGAGGAAGTTCAGGTAGCCGGTCGCCACGGCCCGCGTGCCCTTGTGGTCGACCACCTTGTCGACCAGCGACACCGGCGGTTCGGCCAGGATCGATGACGGCGGGAAGACGATGTCGAACTTGTCGGCCCCGAACTCGGCTAGCGCCAGGTGCGCTTCGTTTTCCCAGCACACCAAAACGTCGCCGATGCCGCGCTGGGTAAAGGTGATGGTCGAGCCGCGCGCGCCGGAATCCAGCACTGGCACGCGCTTGTAGAACTCGGTCACATACGACCTCGCCTGCGCGTCATTGCCGCCGGGCGCCTTCAGAGCCGAGGCCCAGGCCGCCAGATAGGCCCATCGCGCGCCGCCTGACGTCTTCGGGTTCGGAACCACGACGCTGATCCCCGGCTTCAGAATGTCCGTCCACGCATGGATGCGCCACGGGTTGCCCTTGCGCACCAGGAAGACGATGGTTGAGGTGTAGGGCGTTGAATTGTCGGGGAAACGCGACTGCCAGTTGGTGGGCAGCAGGTGGCCGCGCTGGGCGATCGAGTCGATGTCATAGGCCAGCGCCAGGGTGACGACGTCGGCGGCCAGCCCGTCGATCACGGCGCGGGCCTGGGCCCCAGAGCCGCCGTGGCTCTGGTCGATGGTCAGCGCCTGGCCGGTGCGGCTGGTCCAGTAGTTGATGTAGGCCGCGTTGATATCCTTGTAGAGTTCGCGCGTCGGGTCGTAGCTGACGTTCAGCAGCCGCACCGGGCGCAGCGCCTGGGCACGCACCTGGCGAGCCGTCAGCAAGGGCCCGCCGATGGTCACGCCCGCCAACCCTGCCAAGATGCCGCGTCGCGACGCATTGGGTTTGTCTTCGCTCATCTATCGCCTCGTGTTCGGTCAGAAGGCGGCCTGGGTCCGCACCGCGATGGCGGTGTAGGTCTGGCCGATCTGGGCGCCGGTGGGGGTCTGGAAGTTGGTCGCGCTCGGCGAGAGGCGGGCGATGTGCACCTCGTCCACGTCGAACTGCATGTGGAAGACCTGGTTGAGGTACCAGTTGAGGCCGAGCGAGATCACCTGCTGGTCGCCACCGCGCACCGCGTCGGCCGCCGGCGCCTGGCCGAGCTGGCCGGCGTTGAAATTGAGGTCCGCGTCGGAGTAGCGGGCCGCCAGCTCCCAGGCGCCCCAGCCGTGGTCCCGAAGCGAGAACGGGTGCGCCACGGTCGGGCCATCGAAGGCCGCGGTGGAGGCGTTGTAGAGCCGCTGTTCGCCGGTCAGCATCCACGAGCCTTCGAGATACCAGCCGGAGAAGTTCGGCGAGGCCTGGCCATCGGAGCGGTCGACGTGGATGGTCTCGTACTCGCCCTCGGCGAAAAGCGGGCCCTTCTGCAGGGCGATCTCGGGTCCGAAGGTCGAGGCGCTGTGGGCGGGGATGGAGCCGGTGTCGATGAACTGGGTGCCGTCGACACGCAGCTCGGGCGTATCCTTCAGGCGCACCGCAAAGCCGCTCGGGAGAATGAGGCCGTTGGTCCCCGGCCCGGCTGTGTCGCCCGGCCGGTCGACATAGCTGCCGTGCAGGCCGACGTTGACGCGCCAGTCCGAGCCATGGAACGGCGTGATCACGCCGCGCCCGACGAAGCCTACCTGGTCGCCATAAGTCTGCGGCGTGCCGACGTCGGCGCTCGACGAGCCCACCGTGGTCGAGGTGATGAAGGTCCCGGTGTTGACCGCCCCGATGGTGCGGCCGGTGACGTCGGCCGAGACAAACCAGAAGTTGTCGTAGCCGAACGCGCCCGCGCCGATGCGGGTGTCGCCGGCCGCCAGGTTGCGCGCCACGTCGGCAATGCCCGGCCGCTCCAGGAAAAGCTGGGCGTTGGTCGACATCTGGTCTTCCAGCCCGATGGGTTGCGCCCAGGCGCCGATGCGGAAGTGGAAGGGCTTCAGCCCCGAATACTGGGCCCAGCCCTCGTAGAGCTGGCCTGCGTCCTCGACGCCCGAGCCGCCGAAGTCGAACAGCAGCCGGTATTCGAAGTCGCCGTAAGCCGTGCCGTCGATGCCGATGCGGGCGCGCCGCCAGAACGTGCCGTCCTTGAGGTCGCGGGCGTGGGCGAGATCGACGTTGGTCGCCGACGACCCCAGCGCCGGGCCATCGCGGCGCAGGTCGGTGGGGGTGGGCCCGGCGCCCGTCTGCAGGTAGGCGGCCGTATCCAGTTGCAGCTGCCCGCGCAGCGACGCCGTGAAGTTCCCGTCCGCGGTGGCGAAGGTCGGCCGCCCGCCCGGGAAGCTCACCCTCGGCGCCTGCGCCTCGGTCTGGCGCACATCGCCGAGCTGGGTGATGGTGGTCGCCTTCAGGTCGGTAACCTCGGCTTGCAGCTGACCCACCTCGCTTTTCAGCTCGGTGTTTTCGCCGCGCAGTTGCTGGTTCTGCGCCACCTCGCCCTGCAGCGCCTCGACCGCCGCCTCGAGCCTGGCGATCCGCGCATCGCGCGCCGCGTCCTCTGCCGAGGGCGCCGTTGCGGGCGCCGCCGAAGCCGCGCAGGCCACGGCCAGCGCGCCCGCGCCGACCCCGGCGGCAAGCCAGCCGCGGAAACTCTGCTGTGTCGTCATCCCGTCGCCCTCCTGAACCCAGGCCGGGCGAACCTAGGCCATAATCCTAGTTATTCTATAGATTTTATGTGAAACGGATGTGAGGATTTCTGGCGCCGGGGCCGGCGCCCACAAATTGGGTAAAAAACTTACAGGCGCTTGGGCTTTGTTTACCCGCAGGGGCGAAACTCAGGGTCGGGTTCAACCCGGAGTAAGCTATGCCATTGGGACCGGAACAGACGTTGGTCAACGTCGGCGCGGTCAAGGCGTCGGCCTGGTTCCTCCAGAACAGCCTCGATGCCTTCGTCGGCTTGCACCATGGGGAACTGGCCTGGGCCAACGACACCTGGACCACCCTCACCGGCTGGACCACGGACAAGTGCGTCGGGCGCCCCTATACGGATTTCCTGCTTCAGGAGGATGTGGCCGGCGCCGTGGGCGAACTCGACGCCCTGCCCCGCAACGGCCGCGCCGTCTTCACCTACCGCATCGCCGCCCGCTCGCGCGGCTTCCTCTGGTTCCGCCACCACGTGATTCGCGGCGACGACGGCTGGGTGCTGATGATCCTGCGCGATATCACCGCCGAGCGGCAGCGCGAGCTGGATAGCGAACAGGCGCGCCGCGTCGCCGCCATGGTGCGCGCCACCGCCGGCGTCACCCCGTGGCGCTACGACGCCGAGACCGACCGCTACGAGATCGACCCGGATTTCACCCGCCCGGGCGAGGATGCCGACAACGACCTGCGCTCCGGCCCCTCGCAGCGCGAGGTCATCCACCACGCCGACATCCCCGCGGTGATGCAGGCCTGGAACCACACCCTCACCACCGGCGAGCCGGGCGAGGTCGAATACCGCATGCGCCAGGGGCGGCAGCGCAACTGGCGGCGGGTGCGCGGCGCCTGGCAAGGCCTGCGTCAGCGCCAGAACGGCCGGTGGGACGTGCTCGGCGTCGTGGCCGACATCACCGAGATCGCCGATGCCCGCGACGCGGCGCTGAAGGGCGAGCGCGCCGCCAGGGCCGCCGCCGAGGCCAAGTCGCAGTTCCTGGCCAACATCAGCCACGAGATCCGCACGCCGATGAACGGCGTGCTGGGCGTGCTGCACCTGATCAAGGCCGAGCCGCCACTGGCCGAGCGCCACCGGCTGATCGA